>DAIRIE010000137.1:0-7132 GCA_036809705.1 Chthoniobacterales bacterium | reverse complement strand
GGAGTCTTTCGTCTGAAATCCAGTTCATCCTCTGAATCGTGTCTAGTTTCACAAAGCCTCTGCCGCAGCCTCGCTTTGCCGCAGGCGTCGCGATGAGACCCGGCCGAACCAGCCGCGCGCAGCGTTTGCCGCGTCTTCGGCTTTAGCGACGCCGCTCTCGATGAAAACGCGTGCGGTTGAATCCCAGACTTTACTGGCGACAAGCGCGCCGTTCTCGCGCACGATCCGCCCGAGATGTTTGACGGCGTCCGCCGTCGCCGATTGGCGAATGTTCTCGGCTGATGCGTTCGAGGTAAGCGCGCAATAGCGCCGCGCCACTTCACCTACGCGCAAAGTGAGAAACGCGTTAGCCGCGCCGTTGGAAACGCAGCGCACCAGCAGATGCGAGATGCCGCTGAGTCCGGGGATCGCGCTTTTCAGTGCCGGCACCATCGAGGTGGCGAGCGGCGCGAACATCTGGCCCACATCGAGCGACTCCAGCCCGCTGGCGACGAAGGCCGTGCCAGCGACATTGGCATAAAGCCGGAGCATCTCGCGCGGCGAAGGTCGTTGCACGTAAACACGCGCGATGCGCCAGACCATGCGAACCTGGGTGAAGAGCACGATCATGCCATCGAGCCGGCCGTTTTGAAGAAGCGCGGTGCTGAGAAACACGGTGCTCGCGGTGCGACGGACGATGGCGTCAGCTTCGACCGAGAGCTCGGCCAGCCCGGATTCGATGTCAGCCAGTGTTTCGACTGGTTTGTCTTTCGTGCGCGGATTGGCGCGAAGTCGGGAACGAAGTGCGCCGAGGTACTTGTCGAATTCTTCGCCGGAATTTGCCTGCGGCGGGATAAGAGCCGGAGGCATGCGCGCGTAAGCGAAGAGTCCATAAAGCGCCAGCACGACAAGCCCGGCGGAGACAGCCCAGAAGACGACCTGGCCTGCGAGCGGATGGATGCGATCAGCCAGCGAGACGAGGCTGGTCAAGCCGGCGACAAGAATTGAGACAAGACAGGCGCTGGTGAGTATGGCCAGCGCGATCAATAACCGTTTGGTGCTGGATGACCGGGACGAAGTGTTCATGGGGCGATGTGGTGACGAAAACGATACTCTGTTTCTTCAAAAACGGCGGCTCTTTTTCCCCCGCAGCCGGCATGCGCCAGACCATGTCGGCGCCAATCAAGCTTGACTGGCCTGATCAACCTGGCCATTCTAGCTCGATGACGACGGTCAGTGTGACGGAAGCCAAGAATAACCTGAGCAAATTGCTGAAAAAAGTGCGGCATGGTGAATCGGTCTTAATTCTTGATCGCAAGGTGCCGGTGGCGCGGCTGGAACCGCTCGCGCCGGGCAGCAAGGAAGCCGATGAAGCGCATATCGATGAATTGGTGCGGCTCGGCTGGGCCAAACGCGGGACAAAAAAATTGCCGAAGGATTTCTGGACGCGCCCGCTGCCGAAAGTGAAAGGCAGCGTGGTTGAGACACTACTCAAGATGCGTGAAGAAGAGCGGTGGTAACTTACTGGGACACGTCGGCTTTGGTTCCGCTCGTCCTCAAGGAAAGCACGAGCGCATTCAATCGGCGTCTCGCTGACCAACTGGGCGTGGTGACGTGGTGGGGCAGTTACATCGAGTGCGTTGCCGCGATCACTCGCCAGGCGCGTGAAGGCGCCTCGCCACCGCAGATTGCCGAATCGTTTCGCATGCTGGAGCAATTGGCGAGCGAGTGGACGGAAGTCGCAGCCAACGAAGAGTTGCGCCGCGCCGCCGTTCGCGCTTTGCGCACTCATCGTTTGCGCTGGAGCGACGCGCTTCAACTCGGCGCCGCGATGGTCGCGAGCAGATTCGAGCCGCCGCGGGTGCGCTTCGTTACGCACGATCTGCGCCTGCGCGCTGCGGCCGAGCTTGAAGGTTTCATGGTCAACTAGACAGGATTTACAGGATTAGCTTTTCTGAAATCCATTTTAGTTCCTCTCTAGGAATAAAGGTATTCGTCGTGATACTCGCGTTGCGGCGCGAACTGCACATTTTCCGCGCCGGTCTCGGGATACTCGTAGATATTCCCCTCGTAATTACGAATCACGATTTTCTCATTGTCGTGATAAAGGACGTAGCCGGGATTGATCGGCACCTTCCCCCCGCCGCCAGGCGCATCGATGACATATTGCGGAACTCCGTAACCGGTGGTGTGACCGCGCAGGCCTTCGATAATTTCGATCCCTTTGGCGACGGAAGTGCGCAGGTGCGATGAGCCATCAATGAGATCGCACTGGTAAATGTAATACGGCCGGACGCGACACATGAGCAGTTTGTGCACGAGCGTTTTCATCGTTTCGAGATCGTCGTTCACGCCTTTGAGGAGCACGCTTTGATTGCCGAGAGGAATGCCCGCGTTCGCCAGCCGATCGAGCGCCTGTTTCACTTCGCTAGTGAGCTCGCGCGGATGATTGACGTGCACGCTCATCCAGAGCGGATGGTATTTGGCCAGCATCGCGCAAAGCTCAGGCGTGATGCGTTGCGGCAGGAAAATCGGAATGCGCGTGCCGATGCGGAGGAACTCGATGTGCGGAATCGCGCGCAAGCGGCTAAGGATGCCTTCGAGTTTGTTGTCGCTGAAAAGGAGCGCGTCGCCGCCGCTCAGGAGCACGTCGCGAATTTCGGTGTGCGTTTCAAGATAACGAAAGGCCGCTTCGAACTCGGTGTGCAGCTCCTGTTCACCGACGCCGCTGACCACGCGGCTGCGCGTGCAATATCGGCAGTAGCTCGCGCACCGGTCCGTCACCAAAAAGAGCACGCGATCGGGATACCGATGCACCAATCCGGGCACCGGCATGTGTGAATCCTCGCCGCAGGGATCGGCCATATCGTAGGGCGAGCCCCACGTTTCCTCGATGCGCGGGATGACCTGGCGGCGAATCGGATCGCCCGGATTTCCGCGCGGAATGAGATTAAAAAAATGCGGCGTGATGGCGAGGGCGAGCTTATCGCCGCTCAGCAGAACGCCCGCGCGCTCCGCCTCATCCAGCGAAAGATGCTGCTCGAGCTGCGCCAGCGTAGTGACGCGATTTTTGAGCTGCCATTTCCAATCATTCCAGAGTTCCGGCGCGACATTCGGCCAATAACCGGGCGCGTGAGAGCGGAACTCTTTCCCGTCCTGAAGACCCGCGGTGAGATTCACCATGTTGCTTGTGGCGAAAATGTTAATGGCGTTAACCAAATGTCAACGCAACGAAAGGCGCAGTCGGAGGTGGGGATTTTTCCTATTCCTGTGGCGCGAGTCTTCCAGGTAGCGCACGCGTCTCGCGTGCTGGCGAATGCGTCCCGCATTCGCGGACTTTTCGCGGGGCGCTGGTCGCAGCTAACGGCATGATTAAACAAAGATCATTTTCGGCGAGACGCCGAAACCAGAGCACGCGAGACGCGTGCGCTACCGGGATTTTCATGTCCACGCGTTCACTGGAATACCAAGCTGCGACCCGTTTTCCATCACGGCCCCGCTCATTAAATCGCGATAGTACTCGGTCCAGCCATCTGTCTTCGAACGCGTGTAGCCATGCAGCTCAGCGCCGTCGGCATCGCGCTCAGGCATGACGTGGCCGCGTTGGGCGAAGTGATGGCAAACGCCGTGCAGCCATTCGTGCAGCCAAACTTCGCCGCGCGCCTCGTTTTTCCACGCTGCACTCGGTGCATTCGCCACGGCGGCGTAAGTAGCGCCGTTGCTCCAGTCGCTCGCACCCATGCCCAGTCCCCAGGCGCAACCCGGAACGGAAATGCCGCGCGCGAAATCGTGCTGCGGCCAAAAGACAAAGAGCGAATCGAATTTCCCTGGCGGCGCGAACCGCTCGAGCTCACGTCGGGTATCATCCGGCGACGGCCAGAATTCATTCCGCTCGCGCCTCGTTAAGCTGGAGAGAGATCGATTCGCTTCGATGATGGCTGGCTCGACCATCGCAGCGCCGGACGTTAATTCCGAAACCAGCTGAGGAAACCCAGCGAACGACTCCACCGCGTCGCTGATTTCCTCATCGTTCGCGATGTGATGAAACCGTTTTCCGCCGATCGTCAGCCGCACGTTCAGCTCGCGATAAACGAGCAGTAACGCTTTCCAGTTCTTCATTACCAACTCAACGCGACGCTCGCCCGCAACCGATAGTCCGGCACGATTTGCAGCGCGGTGTTATCAATCAACACCGGAAACTCCGCCGCGATTTCGCCGCTCACGTGATTGCGCGAGGCAATGATGCGCGGCCCGACGAACACGCTGGTCACGCCCGTATCCTCCGCCGGCGCGTCGCGAAACGTGTCCACATCCTTGTGCTCGCCGCTGATCGCACATTGGCATCCCACCACAACATCGCGCCGCCTCCTCGGCATTCGTAAACGCCCGGCCCGCCGCTCCAGCTCACATCATTGGCAAAACGGTAGTCGTGCGCGCCTTCACTGCGCCAGGTGAATTGCGCATCGGCTTCCGCGAAACAGCTCTTGTAACGCAGCGACGTTTGGCCGCCGAAGACCGCGTCATACGAGCCGCTGCCGAGCGTAAGATCGTGCCCATGAATTCCGCTCTCCGGCGCACCCGGCGTCTGCGTTTCGTGAAATTCCTCCTTTAACCGGGTGGTCGCGCCGGTGGGAAATTTCACTCCCAACAAACCGATGAGCGACGCGGTGAAATCGGGGTCGTGATCAATCGCCACCGGATTCTTCCCGTTCACATCGAACTCACGAAGCGGCGTCCACTCGTGATGCCACAAGACGATTTTCGCCAGCAACGAAGCGTCGCCGAGACCGCCGATGTCACCGTCGTTAGTTCGGAACGCCTCCGGTCGTCGGAACTCGCGGTAAATGAACGGCACATTGAGCTGGATGGCGAAATGCGGCGTTACGCTGTAGCCGGCGACCAATTGCGTGACCGAGCTGTCGAGGAATTGAGCAGCCGGATTCGCGACTTCGCGTCCATTAAATTGCAACGTGCCGAAATGAGTGAACTGCTCCGCGATTCCCGCGTACCATCCGCGCAGGAAATCCTCACCCGCCATCGCGCCCACTTCGCGCGCGTGCATCGTCTCGAGCTGCGGCGTATAGCAACCGCAGAGATCGCATGCGGGCGCGTCCACTGCCCAAAGGCAAAGGACGAAAGCGCAAATAAGGCGCAGCATAGATCGGCATTTAACTCAGACGACCTGCTGGTCAACTCCCGCGGCTCGCTAACTCTGAGGCGGCTGTGATTAAAAAGGACTAGAAACTCCTCGACTCCGCTTCGCTCCGCTCGGAATGACAAAAGGGTGTGCTCCGTTCGACATGAGAGTAGTCGTTTACATTTGAACAACAGCCGACAAGTTCCTGTCGAAAGCCGAACCGATGCGCACCTTTGTCATTCTCGCTTTGACGACCAGTTTTGCTGCTTCAGCGTTGCTGGCACAGGAACCGAGTCCGACAGTTCCGCCCGCTGCGGCTGAGCCGGGAAAAGATGTCGTCCATGCCCTTAACAATGCCTTCGCCAAAGTCTTCGAGATTGTCGCGCCCAGCGTGGTCATCGTCGAGGTGACGAAGAAGAACGACGCACCGGAAGGTTTAAATTTCGACGATCTGTTTTTCCAGGGCCAGCCCGACGATCCATCGACGCGCCGCCGTCCGCGCAACATCGAGCCGATCCAGAGCGAAGGCTCCGGTTTCATCGTGCGCAACGACGGCTACATTTTCACTAACTATCACGTGGTGGAAGGCGCAGACCAGGTGCAGGTGAAACTGAAAGACGGCCGGGAATTCACCGCGAAAATCGCCGGCACCGATGACAAGACTGATATCGCCGTGCTCAAGATCGATGCCAAGGATTTACCGGTGGTCGAGCTTGGCAACAGTGACGCGGTGCGCGTGGGGCAGTTCGCCTTCGCCATCGGTGCGCCGTTCAAGCTCGATTACACGTTCACCTATGGCGTCATCAGTGGGAAAGGCCGCAGCAAACTCATCAGCAACGGCGGCTACAGCATTCCCGAGTACATCCAGACGGACGCGTCCATTAACCCCGGCAATTCCGGCGGACCGCTCTGCGACATTGACGGCAAAGTCATCGGTATGAACACGCTTATCAATGGACTGAATCGCGGACTCGGCTTCGCCATTCCGAGCAATTTGGCGAGGGAGATCGGCGATCAGCTGGTGGCGGGGAAGAAAATCACGCGGCCTTGGCTTGGCATTCGCATCGAGACTTTGGGCGATGAACCGAGTCTGCGGGAGCTGTTTAAGGGTGTGGACAAGGGCGTCATCGTGCGCAGCATCGAGGCGGACGCGCCGGCGAACAAAAGTGATCTGCACCCGGGCGATATTATCACCAAAGTGGACGGCGCTTCGGTCATGACCGATACGCAATTGCAGCACGAAATTCTGAAGAAGAAAATCGGGCAGTCGGTCAAGCTGACGGTTTGGCGCAAAGGCCAGACAGTGGACATTCCGGTGACGACTGGTGAGTTGCCGAATGACATCGCGCGCGCTTCGAACGAGAACGTGCAGCCGAATCCGGCGCGACCGGAGGACCTGGGAAAATTCGGGCTTCAGGTGCAGGACATCACAAAAGAGATCGCCGAGCGCCTGCACCTGGGCGAAGCGCGCGGCGTCATCGTCACCGATGTGGCGGATAATTCCATCGCTTCGGCTCAGGGCATCGAGCGCGAAGACATCATCACGGAAGTGGACGGCAAACCGGTCACTGACGTGAAATCATTCCGCGAAGCGCTGACCAAATCCGATCCGAAACGCGGCGTCCTGCTTTACCTGGACAAAAAAGGCAGCAAAACCTTCGCCGTGCTTAAAGCCAACGGATGATTTTCGCTGCTGTAGGGTAAGCTGTTAGCTTCCCCCTGCGGAGCTTGAACCGGGGAAGGTAGCAGCTTCCGCTACAGCACTCGTGCGCGTGCCCACGCCGTGATCTGCGCCGGATTCGTCATCGCGCCGGAGTGCCGCGCGACTTCGCGGCCACCTTGGAACAGACTCAATGTCGGGATGCTTCGCACATTATTCGCGCGCCAATCTCGGGTTCCGCTTCTGTATTTAACTTTGCCAGCCGAAACTCCGGCTCGAGTTGCGCCGCGGCCGCTTCAAACGCCGGCGCCATCATTCGACACGGCCCGCACCACGGCGCCCAGAAATCGACGAGC
>DAIRIE010000136.1:0-7157 GCA_036809705.1 Chthoniobacterales bacterium | reverse complement strand
GCCACGCTCATGCTTTCTCCAGCTCCGGGTTCGGGTTGCGCAGCTTCGCGAGATACGTCGTCCGCGGGCGCGTGTTCAATTCTTCGAGCAAGCCGTAGTTCAACGGGGTTCTCTTCAACTTCGCGACGCGGCTGTTCGGGTCGTTGATGTCGCCGAAGACGATCGCTTCGGCTGGGCATGCCTGCGCACACGCCGGCGTGATCTCGCCATCGCGAATCGTGCGATTCGCTTTCTGCGCGTCGAGCTTCACCGCGTTGATCCGCTGCACGCAGTAAGTGCATTTCTCCATCACGCCGCGGCTGCGCACGGAAACATCGGGATTGCGCATCAGCTTGCGGACACGCGGAGCTTCGAAGCGGTCCGCGTCGTATTCGAGAAAGTTGAACCGGCGCACTTTGTACGGGCAGTTGTTCGAGCAATACCGCGTGCCGATGCAGCGGTTGTAAACCATCTGGTTCAATCCTTCTTCGCTGTGCACCGTCGCCGCGACCGGGCAGACCAGTTCGCACGGCGCGTTTTCGCAATGCATGCATGGAACCGGCTGGTGGAACGTTTCCGGATCGGCGATGTCGCCCTGGTAGTACCGATCCACACGGATCCAATGCATCTCGCGTCCCGCAGCCACCTGCTCTTTGCCAACGACCGGAATGTTGTTCTCGGCTTGACACGCAATCGTGCACGCGCCGCAGCCGATGCAGGTATTGAGGTCGATTGCCATCCCCCAGGCGTGGCCGTTGTAGATGACATTGTTGTAGAGAGTGTCACCGCGCGGCGGAGCCGGTTCGTCGGTCTTTGTGATCGCACTCGGCTGCTTCTGGAATTCAGACAAGCTCCCGACTCGAACCTGATTTCTGCCTTCCATGTTCCAATGGTGCTGCGTTGTGACGAGATCGTGATGATCGCCGGTCTTTTCGATTTCAAGGCCAGCTCCGCCCCACGGTGCGTCTGACGTGCGGAGCGCGTACGCATCAAAACCGAGGCCGCTGCCGATGCTGCCCGCTTGCGTGCGCCCGTAACCTAGATGCACCGTCACGCAGTCATTCGCCTGCCCGGGCAAAATCCAGATCGGCGCGCGAACGGAACGGCCGCGGAATTTCAAGTTCACAACTTCGCCGTTCTCCAACTTCATTCGCCCGGCAATCGAAGAACTGATCAGCGCCGCATTATCCCAGACAATTTTCGTCAGCGGGTTCGGGAATTCTTGCAGCCAGGCGTTGTTCGCGAATCGGCCGTCGTAGGTCTGCGCGCTCGGGCGAATGAGCAGATGCATCGTCGCACCGGCATCCGGTGGTAGGGCGCGACCGCTGGGCGCGCCGAACGATGCGGTAGTGACATTCGACGTTGGATTCGCAGCGACCTTTTGCGGCGGGCCCGGCGGTCGCGCCCTAGCAGTTTGCGCAATGACACCATCATGCAGCGACTTTCGCCAGACCCGCTCGAAATCAGCGGCGGGATGCTGCGCTTGCCAGAATGCGCGAACGATGTCGTAATCGCTCGCCGGCGCTTCTTCGAGCAGACAAGCGATGACTTCGTGGCGTGATCGCCCGGCGAACAGCGGCTCGATCATCGGCTGCATGATGGTCGTGGTGCCATCGAAGGCGCGGGCGTCGCTCCATGCCTCCAGAAAGTGGGCTTCGGGGATGTGCCACTGGCTGAGCTCAGCGGTTTCTTCCCGATACAGCCCGATGTGAACGGTACGCGGAACCTTCGCCAGCACCTTGGAGAATTCCAAATCCGCGGGCGCGTCGTAGACGGGATTACCACCGATGATCAGGAGTGTGTCGACGGCCCCCGCATTGATGTCCGCGGCGAGTTCGGGCAGATCGCGCGCAACTGCTGTCGGCGGACTGTATTCAACGGTCGCGCCGACGTTGCCTAACGAGTGGTTGAGTTCACGAACGAGATTGTGAATGGCGCTGGACTGACTCTCGCCTGCGACGACCAAACATTTGCCGGCATGTTTGCGCAGATCACCCGCGACCTCGGCTGCGGCTTTTCCGTTCTCCTCGGACCGGATGCTTTGTGCTTTGATCGAATCGGCGACACTTTGTGCAAACGCTTCGATTTCATTTGGTTTGAGAGGCAGCCGGTGATCTGCCATCGCGCCGGTGAGACTCGGTGTCGGCTCAACGACGTAGAGCCTGTTCATGATCCCGCCGTTCGCTCCCGCGCGGCCTGCGGTTGCGAATTCCCGCGCGTACCTCAAACTCGCCGGCCCGATCGAAAGGAAATCGGCATCGAGAGAGAGAATGACCTCGGCCTTGTCGATGTGATACCGCGCGCCTGCGTTGCGGGATCCGACCGGTTCGTATTCGTGCCACTTCGCCGCCGGATATTTCGCGAGCAGTCGCCGAATTTGATCGAGAAAGGTCGGCGAAGTTTCATGCCGTGTGAGCAAGCGCAGGCCAGCGCCGCCGTCTGCTTTCCATTTCTGCGCTGCGTTTGCGATTTCGCCGAGGAATGTTTCCCAAGTGCCGATTTGGCCCTTATTCATCACCGCCTGCGAGCGATCGGGATCGTAAAGCGTGAGCAGCTCCGCCTGCATGAACACGTCGCTCGTACCGAGGCTCGCCGAATGCTCCGGATTACCTTCGATCTTTGTCGGCCGGCCCTCGTGTGTCTCAACGAGAACGCCGCGCGCATAGCCGCCGAGCGTCAGCGCCGTCGCGAAGAACAGCGGCTTGCCGGGAATCAGCTCTTCCGGCTGGCGGACGTACGGCACAATTTTTTCAAGTGGCTGTCGCGTGCAACCTGTCACGCCGGCCAACGCAAATGACGCACCCATCAATTTTAAGAAGTGGCGGCGGCTCCAGTCGTTAGGCCACTCGGATGCCGCGCTTGGAAACTCGCGATGCAGCATTTCCTCGAATGCATCGGTCCTCGCCAATTCCTCCAGGCTGCGCCACTGGCTATTGCCAATCCGCAGAGCATTGCCAATTGGAGTTTGGTGCGAAGCGTGATCTTTGGGAGAGTTCACGCGTGGATGCAGAAGAGTTGAAGGCACGCACGACGAAGTTCGCGCTGCGCGTGCTGAACCTTGCGGAGAAATTGCCGCGCGGTGTGAAAGGGCGCATTCTTTCGGATTAGATTGCGCGCGCCGGAACTTCCCTGGCAGCAAATTATCGCGCTGCTTGCGAGGTACGATCGAAAGCGGAGTTCATCGCGAAGATCAGCGTCGCCGAAGAAGAAGCCGACGAAATGCAGTTCTGGCTGGAAATGATTGCCGAATCCGAGGTGATGCCCCGCGAACGCCTGATCGAGCTTCAACAGGAACCGCGAGAGATCACCGCCATTCTCGCCGCCTCGCACAAATCGGCGGCGACGCGCAAATAATTGGCAATTCATCAGCGGTGACACGTGTAGCAGTCCGTCAGGCCTTCCTTGTGCACGTTGTTCTGCTTTACGAGCTGACGGCCGAAGGCGAGCTGCTTCGACGGCGCCTTGTAGTTCATGTCGAACACTTCGTCCGGCGGACGCAGGTGCTGCTCCGGATGGCGGTGACAATCCAGGCACCAGCGCATCTCCAGCGAATTTGTTTTCCGCGTGAGCGGCATCTGATCCATCTGGCCGTGGCAGCTCGCGCACCGACGCCTTTGTTCACGTGAATGCTGTGATCGAAATAAACGTAATCGGGCAAATCATGGACGCGCGTCCACTTGATTGGCGTGCCGGTTTGCAGACTGTCGCGCACCGGCTGCAAGACCGGCGCATCTTTCCAGACTTGCGAGTGACACGTCATGCATGTCTCCGTCGGTGGCAGACCCGCGAAGGATGACTGCTCGACGCTGGTGTGGCAGTAGCGGCAATCAATCCCCAGCCCGGCGACGTGATGTTGGTGACTGAACGGCACCGGCTGCTCGAGCGGTACGTTAACGGAAGTCCAAAAATCCGAGCGCGCAAAAGCGTACATTGCCACGCTGCCGCTAATGATAAGCAACGGCACGCCGACGAGCGTGAGCTTGGCGATTGAATTCGCTCGTCGTTTAAAAAGCTGCCCCATGGGAAAGAATCCGCCGCGCCACTCTAAGTGGAATGGTGGGCCGAACAGTCATCAACCCGCAACAATGCTGTCGCAGCTGTCCGAGAATTTCGTATTCGCTCTCGCACAGCCTGAGGAATCCGTTCCATCGCCATTTGAATGACCGTCCGTGACAAGTCCGCACTTGAAGGCGTGCGCGATAGTTTTAGCAAAGCTTCATATGGCGGGCAAAATAAACTTCCTTGGTCATCCCGCTCATCCGATGGTAATCACGTTCCCGCTGGGACTGCTGCCTGTCGCGGTCCTCTTCGACATCATTTATCTCTGCACAGGTCACGGGCATTGGGCTGACTTTTCTTTCTGGCTCATCGCTGTCGGCGTGCTCGGCGGATTGCTCGCCGCGGTCTTCGGGATTGCCGATTGGATCGGACTGGAAAGCGGCACGCGGGCGAAACGCATTGGTCTTCTGCATGGGCTGATCAACGTGGTTGTGGTGGCGTTGTTCGCGGTCAGCTGGTTTATGCGTAAGCCAATGCCAACCGCACCATCCTTGACCGCAATCGTGCTTGGCATCGTCGCGCTTCTGTTCGCGCTCTTCGCTGCCTGGTTAGGTGGAGAATTGGTTTACCGGCTCAGCGTGGGCGTTGACGTCGACGCGCATGTAAATTCGCCAAGTTCACTTTCAGGGCGCTCTGCCAAAGAGAACGCGCGCTGAGGTTCGTTCGTGACCCAATAAGAAGCTTTCGCAGACGAAGCTACGACGATTTCGGAAAGTCCGTCGCGATGGAAATACACCGGTAGGCGAGCGTACGGTCCCCCTCGCATATTCATGAGTCAAAGCGCCATCGGCATTGGACGTAAACATTGGGCGATTGCGGAAGGATGGATTCCGCCGACCAGTCACGGGCCGGAGCCTGCGATGACGAGCCACGAAACGGTCTGTCTGTTGAACACGAACGACGCTGAGGCGCATGTCGAGATCACGATCTATTACAGCGATCGGGATCCGATTGGCCCCTACAGAACCACCGTGCCGGCGCGGCGAACGTTGCATCAGCGTTTCAATGATCTCACTGATCCAGAGCCGATCCCGAAAGCAACGAACTACGCGAGCACGATCGATTCCGATGTGCCGATCGTGGTCCAACACACGCGGCTCGATTCCCGGCAATCGGACAACGCACTCATCACAACAATTGCTTTCGCCGGAGGCGAGTAACCAAGAAATAATATGGCCGATCAAGTCAGCGATTTTCTTTTAAAGCGGCTTTCCGCCTGGGGCATCAAACGAATCTACGGATTTCCCGGCGATGGCATCAACGGCATCATGGGCGCGCTCAATCGCGCCGGCGATTTGTTCAAATTCGTGCAGGTGCGGCACGAAGAAATGGCCGCGTTCATGGCCTGTGCGCATTCGAAATTCACCGGCGAAGTAGGCGTTTGCCTCGCGACTTCCGGACCGGGCGCGATCCATTTGTTGAACGGTCTCTACGACGCGAAAATGGATCACCAGTCGGTCGTCGCCATCGTCGGGCAGTCGGCGCGCTCAGTTCTCGGCGGCAGTTTTCAGCAGGAAGTTGATCTCATCTCACTCTACAAAGATGTCGCGAACGAATATGTCCACATGTGCGTGGTGCCGGCGCAGGTGCGCCATCTGGTCGATCGCGCGGTGCGGATCGCGAAAACGCAGCGCACCGTCACCTGCATCATCATTCCTAACGACGTCCAGGAACTCGACGCGATGGAGACGCCGCCGCGCGCGCATAACAGCATGCATTCCGGCATCGGTTTTCCCTCGACCCGCATCGTCCCGCACGATGCGGAGTTGCGCAAAGCGGCTGACATTTTGAACTCCGGCAAGAAAGTCGCGATGCTCGTCGGCGCCGGCGCGCTCGGCGCGGCCGATGACGTCATCGAGGCCGCCGACTTGTTAGGCGCGGGTGTCGCGAAGGCCTTGTTAGGCAAAGCGGTTTTGCCCGATGCGTTGCCTTTTGTCACCGGCGCGATCGGCCTGCTCGGGACAAAGCCGAGCTGGGACATGATGAGCGAATGCGACACGCTCCTGATGGTCGGCTCGAATTTTCCTTACTCGGAATTTTTGCCGAAAGAAGGCCACGCCCGCGGCGTGCAAATCGATATCGATCCGCGGCTCCTGAGCATCCGTTATCCGATGGAAGTGAATCTCATGGGCGACAGCGCGGAGACGTTGCGCGCGCTCATCCCGCTCCTGAAACGCAAAGAGGATCGCTCGTGGCGCGAGATGTTGGAGAAGGAAATCGAGCGCTGGTGGAAGGTGCTCGAAGCGCGCGCCATGAACAGCGCCGATCCGATCAATCCACAGCGGGTCTTTCACGAGCTCTCGCCGAAGCTGCCGGACAACTGCATCATTTCTTCCGACTCCGGCACGTCGGCAAATTGGTATGCGCGCGACCTAAAAATCCGCAAGGGCATGATGGCGTCGCTCTCGGGAAATCTGGCGACGATGTGCCCGGGCGTACCCTACGCGATCGCCGCAAAATTTTGTTTCCCGGATCGCGTGGCGATCGCGCTTGTCGGCGACGGCGCGATGCAAATGCTCGGCAATGACGGCATGATCACGATCTCAAAATATTGGAAGGAATGGAGCGATCCGCGGCTGATCGTTCTCGTGTTGAACAATCGCGATTTGAATCAGGTGACGTGGGAACAGCGCGCGATGTCCGGCGATCCGAAATACGAGGCGTCGCAGGATATTCCCGATTTTCCTTTCGCGCGTTACGCGGAGCTGCTCGGTTTGCGCGGAATCTTTGTCGATAAACCGGAGAAGATCGCCGCCGCATGGGATGAAGCGTTCGCCTCCGATCGGCCGGTTATCGTCGAGGCTTACACCGATCCGAACGTTCCGACGCTGCCGCCGCACATTTCGTTCAAAGAGGCAGAAATGTTTTCGAAAGCATTGATCAAAGGCGATCCGGAAGAGATCGGAATCGTTCGGCAGACCTTCAAAGACGCCATCGAATCATATCTGCCCCACAGAGACTGAAATGCAGCGGCGGAGCGGCGAGGCACCCTTGATCGGTGAAATTCGGGTGTCCGCCTATCGTATACCGACCGATGCGCATGAATCCGACGGCACGTTCGAATGGGATGCAACGACTCTGGTGCTCGTGGAAGCGACAGCAGGTGATGTCACCGGCAT
>DAIRIE010000135.1:0-7163 GCA_036809705.1 Chthoniobacterales bacterium | reverse complement strand
ACTGTACCCGCTCTGCCTGTTGTTCTCGCGCAGCCTTCGCAGCGCCTCGGGCCTCGATCTCGGCAACTACCTTCTTCTCTTCACCGAGCCAACCTATCGCCGCGCGCTTTTCCATTCCATCATCCTGAGTGCGCTCGTAGCCTCTGTTTCAACTCTCGTCTGCCTCGCTCCTGCATGGGTTTTTGCGAACGAGACTTTCCCCGGCAAACGCCTCGTGCGCGCGATCTTCACCCTGCCCATGTCATTCTCCGGCATCATTGTCGGCTTCCTCGCTGTCATCATGCTCGGGCGCATCGGCGCCGTGCCGCAACTACTCGAGCGACTCACCGGCACCGACTACACGGCGGGCTGGGCTTATCGGCTCGGCGGCCTGGTGCTCGCTTATCTCTACTTCGAGATTCCGCGCGCCACTCTGACACTCGAAGCCGCTTTGCGGAAGTTCGATCCGCAACTCAGCGTCGCGGCGCGCTCCTTAGGCGCGGGAGTCTGGCAACGCCTGCGCCTCCTCATCCTGCCGCTCATCTGGCGGCCGCTCGTTTCCACCTTCGCCGTCACTTTCACCGTCTCGTTAGGCTCGTTCGGTGTCGCTTTGATTCTCTCCAAACGTTTCTCCGTTCTGCCACTGGAGATTTTTCAGCAGGTCATCGGCTATGGGAACCGAGGGCTCATGGCCGCGATGTCGATCGCGCTGGTGCTGCTTGCATTCCTCATCAACTACTCTGTGCGTCTGATTGGCGCTGGGGAAAGGGCGACCGCATGAAAGCCAACCGCGGCGGTATTCTCGCTCTGCATTTTATCACGTGGGCGCTGCTCCTCGTCGTGGCTGCTCCCGTGCTCGTGGTGCTTGTCGGCGCGTTCGTCGATCCTTCGCTACTCGGCGTTTCCAGCGAGCGCTGGGCGACTGAGGCCGGCCGAGGTTTCTTAGCACAAAGCTGGTTCGGCTATATCTTGCGCCTCTACGGGTGTTCCCTGCAATTCAGCCTGCTCCTTGCCGTCCTTTCGGTAGTTGTTTGCATCCTCGTCAGCGTCCCTGCCGCATATGTCATTGTCCGCTCGGATTCGTGGTTGAGCCGGCTTCTGGAAGAGGTGGCACTGCTGCCTCTTTCGATTCCCGGGATCGCATTGTCCATCGGGCTGATTCAGGCGTACGCAATCGTCCGGGGCCAATGGTGGCTCATCCTTTGCGGCCACGTGCTCTACACCATCCCGCTCATGCTTCGCGTAGTGGTGAACGCCTTGCGCAGCTTCGACTTGGAGCGCTTGCAAAGCGCGGCGCGCAGCCTCGGCGCGAATCCCTGGCACCAGTTGGTCTTAGTCGTCATCCCGAACCTGCGCCACAGTCTTGTCGTCGGGTCGCTTCTCGTCTTTGCGATTTCCTGGGGCGAATTCAATGTCAGCTTTCTGTTGAACACGCCGCTGCATCAGACGTATCCCGCAGCGCTTTACGCCACCTACACCTCGAACAGCTTTGCTGTGTCGAGCGCGGCAACCACCATCTTCCTCGGCGTCATCATCCCGGTGCTGCTCGCGCTTCAATGGTTCGGTGGGCGCGAATTCACTCACCTGGAGCAAGCGGCCTAACGACATGCTGGAAGTCCGCGCCTTGCAGAAACGCTACGGGACGCGTCACGCGGTCGCGGATTTCAGCCATTCGTTCGCGGAAGGAAAAATCACGACCATTCTTGGTCCGAGCGGCTCGGGCAAGAGCACGGTGCTCGCGCTCATCGCGGGATTGAAGCAGGCGGACGGCGGCGCGGTTTTTCTCCACGGCCGCGACATCACGAACGTGCCGGCGGAGCGACGCGACTTCGGCATGGTCTTCCAGAATTATTCGCTCTTTCCGCATCTCACAGTCCAGAAAAACGTGGAGTTCGGTTTGCGCGTCCGCGGTCTTGCTCAGACTGAGCGCGCCGCACGCGCGCGAGAGACGCTCGCACTGACTCGCATCGAACATCTCGCTGATCGCCGCATCAGCGAAATCTCCGGCGGCGAGCAGCAACGCGTCGCCATGGCCAGAGCGCTCGCCATTCGCCCGTCCCTCCTGCTCATGGACGAACCGCTTTCCGCGCTTGATGCAAAGCTTCGCGAAGACCTGCGCGCAGAATTGTTTCGCTTGTTAGGCGAACTGGCCCTGACCACGATTTACGTCACACACGACCAGAGCGAGGCGATGAGTCTGGGCTACGAGATGGTCATCATGAACGAAGGCCGGATCGAGCAGAGCGGCGTGCCGGCCGATCTTTACCTGCGTCCAGCTAATCTCTTCGTCGCCCATTTCCTCGGTGAATCGAACGTGATCGCCACCGAACAGGACGCGATTTCTGGAAAAGTCCGTCTCCCATTCGTGAGCGCCAATGGCGCGCCACCCGGTCGTGCCGCAAGCTGTTGGGCCATGATCCGCCCGGAAGCGCTCGAGCTGGTGGCGAAAGAGGATGCGGATTTCTCCGCCGTGGTGGAAGCTTCCATCTTCCTGGGCAATCGCCTGCGGTTGCGTCTGCGTGCCGGCGGCGAAGCGCTCATCGTCGATACCGCGAATCGGACTGCGATTGCGCTGAACGCGCCGGTCTTCGTGCGGGTGAAACACGAGGAAATTGCCACATGGCCACGCTGATCGAAACGACTTCGCCAGACGCGGAACGTGCGCCTTTTCTGCCGTTGAGTTCGCTCGATGCGCTCTGGTTTCAAGTCGCGGGAACGCTTTGCAACCTGCGCTGCAATCACTGCTTCATCTCCTGTTCGCCGGAGAACCACACGCTCGGTTTGATGAAGTTTCAGCAGTTCAAACCCTACCTCGATGAAGCGGTCCAGTACGGCGTGAAGGAGTTCTACTTCACAGGCGGCGAGCCGTTCATCAATCCCGAGATCTTCGAGATCCTGGAGGCCACCCTCGTCGTCGGTCCGGCGACGGTGCTAACGAATGCGACACGCTTCACCGAAGAGAAAATTGTGCGTCTTGCCGGGATGCGCGACGCGTCACCGTATTCGCTCGAGCTGCGTGTGAGCATCGATGGTTTCTCACCCGAGACGAACGATCCGATTCGCGGACCCGGAACTTTCGATCAGGCTATGAACGGCGTGCGCATGCTCGTGGCCGCGGGTTTTCTCCCAATCATTACTTCAATGCGTTCGTGGGAAATGCACCAGGACGACGAGTTCCTGCGCGAGTTCAAATTGCGCCTCGCGGCGATCGGCTACACGCGGCCGCGCATGAAGCTGTTGCCCGCGCTCAAGATCGGCCAGGAAGCGAAGCGCGACCATGGCTACGGCAAATACGAGTTCGTCACCGAAGCGATGATGGCCGGCTACGATGAGACGCAGCTTCTTTGTCACAACAGCCGAATCGTAAGCGATCGCGGCGTGCATGTTTGCCCGATCCTGGTCGATCAACCAGACGCGCGGCTCGGAGCCACGATGCGCGATGCGCTGAAAGGTTACCGGCTGCGTCATCAAGCGTGCATCACTTGCTACCGCTACGGTGCGCTCTGCTCGAATGCCTCTTCCGGGAGCCTGGAAGGCAATCGCCTCGCGCGCTCCGGACCGGGAGCGAATCCTGCGCTCGGCGCCACGCCAACGCAGAACTAAGGAGAAACGTGGCAGGGATTTTTCCGGAAAAGCTCTGGGGTGTGAGACGTATCGCCATCCTGGGCGCGGGACCGATTGGTTTGGAAGCAGCACTGGCCGCGCTCGAGCGTGGCTATGCCGTGGAAATTTTCGAGCGAGGCGCGGAGGCGAATGCGGTCCGGCGCTGGGGCCACGTGCGGATGTTTTCGCCCTTCGGCATGAACGCGACAAAGCGCGGCCTGGCCCGACTGGAAAATGCGGGCGCGACTTTGCCGCATTCAGATGGGCTGCTCACCGGCGCGGAATTTCGCGAGCGGTATCTCACGCCATTAGCGGGCACTTTATCCGCTGGCATTCTGCACCAGCACTCGCCCGTGCTGGCCATCGCTCGCTCGCGCATGTTGAAGGGAGATCACATCGGCCAGCCTGCGCGCGGAGGAATGCCCTTTCGTCTGCTCGTTAGGCACGGCGCGGGCGAACGCATCATCAACGCGGACGCGGTCTTCGATTGCAGCGGCACGTACGGCCAGCCCAATCACTTGGGAGATGGAGGAATTCCCGCTCCTGGCGAACAGCTTTGCGCTTCTCGCATCTACTATGGAATTCCTAACCTGGCCGGCGCCGAACGCGAGCGATTTAAGGGACGGCGAGTCCTCGTCGTGGGCGCGGGTCATTCCGCAGCGACGGTGATTTGCGACCTGGCCAGCATTGCCGTCGGCGCGCAAATTCACTGGCTGTTGCGCGATGACCGCGAATTGCCAGCGGTGGAAATTCCGGATGATCCTCTGCCGGAGCGAGCCCGACTGGCCGCAACCGCAAACTCCCTCGTGCGCGATCAGCGCGTGGTGCTGCATCGCGGCGCGGCCATCGAGGCGATCGACCGCGCCATGAACGGAATAGATATCACAATCGCTCTGCGCGACCGGTCATTCCGGCTCGAGGTCGATGAGATTATCGTCGCGACCGGTTTTCGCCCGGACCTGAATCTTGCGCGCGAACTGCAATTACAAACATGCTGGGCGACAGAAGGCACTTACCCGCTGGCCGCCTCGATGCTGGGCGAAGCGGGCGCGGACTGCCTCAATATCTCGGCTGGCGGCGCGGAGATGTTGACGCACCCCGAACCTGGGTATTTCACGCTTGGAATGAAGAGTTACGGGCGCAGTCCAAATTTTCTCCTCCGCACCGGCTACGAACAGATCGAGACCGTGCTCGCGTTCCTGGACAAACAAAGCGCGACTGCGTCTAACGAGTTAAAGCTGGCGAGTTCGATATGATGGAACACATCGCGGTCTTCGGCGGTGTCTATTCGAATCACCTCGCTTTGGCGGCCTTGCTCGAAGATGCGCCGCGGCGTGGGGCGAACCGGATTTTCTGCCTGGGCGATCTCGGCGCGTTCGGCCCACATCCCGACAAAGTTTTTCCGCTGCTGCGCGACGTGAAGATCCCGGTCGTGCAAGGCAATTACGACAACTCGGTCGGCCATGGACTCGCTGATTGCCAGTGCGGCTACACCGATCCAAAGGATAATTATTTCGCGCAGCTCTCCTACGACTACACCTTCAAGAATACCGCGCCGGCAAACAAACTCTGGATGCGCGACTTACCATCAGAGTTGCGGCTCGATCTAAACGGCATGCGCGTTCTTCTTTGCCATGGCTCCCCGCGCAAGATGAACGAGTTCCTCTGGGAAACGACGACGTCCAGCGCGTTCATAGAGCGCCTTTGCGTTGCCTACAAGGCGGACATCATTGTGGGAACGCACACCGGTTTGCATTGGCATCGGCAGCTTCCGCGTCGCAAACATTTCATCAACTGCGGGGCGATCGGGAGACCGGCCAACGACGGCCGAACATGCGTTTGGTACAGTTTGCTCAGCGTTGATGACGCCAGGCACGTCAATGTCGAGTTCATCCCCCTCCAGTACGATCATGAGCGCCTCGCAGCCGAAATGAGGACAGAGCAGTTGCCGGAAGAATTCGTCCAGACCATTGAGACGGGCTGGTGGACGACCTGCCTCGAAGTGCTGCCCGCGAAAGAGCGCGCCCGCGGGGCCTTCTGAAGTGGGAGTTCGAATCATGTCGGCCGGCTGCTTGTCGTTGGGTGGGGCTCGACGGCGACTATTTTGGCTCTATGAAATTCAGAGGATTGTCTCCAGTTTCTCCATGGACTCATGGACTTGGGACTCCCTTGAACGTTTTTCCCTCGCAAATACCGGCATAGCTCAGTTGGTAGAGCAGCTGATTTGTAATCAGCACGTCAGGAGTTCGAGTCTCCTAGCCGGCTTTAGCTACCATTTTGCTGACATTGCAAATCAGGCACTTACGATGAAAATTCAAAATCGAGCTTTGGCTTCGATTGACTCTATTTTTGCTGCCTTTCTGGGCTCGCGTATAGGAATTGCGTATAGGAAAGTTCGTTGACCGATCGCAAGCCCTCGCCTTTAACTCCGGGTTTGCTTCGAGTTGCTTCATCACGCTGGTTCGAACGCGTTCGCGCCGCTCGAGCTTGTTGACGCCAAGCGTTTGCTCGACTTCCTCGTGCTTCCGAGTATCGCGAGACCGTAGTCGGTGCGAATGAGTTGCCCGCTCACTTGCGTTAGCACCGCGTCGCTGCGCGTCCGAAGAAATTCAATCTTACCGATCTCTACCTTTTGATGAAGATTTTCATCGCCGGGCTGCACTAACGTCCGCGTCCAACAGAACGAATGTGATCGGTGTCAATACATAGTACAAACTCAGCAACGGCGACCCGTTAATTTCTTCGGCTGGCGCGGGCGCCGGCTGGAGCCACGGATGGACACGGATGAAACACGGATTGTGGAAGGCATGTTGTCGAGTCATCCGTGAAATCGTGTCCATACGTGGCTAATTGTTGCGCATCGTCGCGCGGACGAGAAATGTGATCACGATCGTCGACCCATGAAGCAGCCGCGATTCATCCCGCTCGCCCCACGCGAAGTCCTCACCGACGACCAGGTGCGAGAACGCGCGCACGCTTTCTTCGAGCAGATGCAGCGGCGTCGCACGGTCCGCGAATTCTCCCCTCGCGCAGTGCCGCGCGAAGTGATCGAAGATTGCCTGCGCGTGGCTGGGAGCGCGCCGAGCGGCGCTAACTTGCAGCCCTGGCACTTCGTCGCGATCGGCGACCCCGCGGTCAAACACGAGATCCGCGTCGCGGCGGAGGAGGAAGAGCGCGAGTTCTACGAACACCGCGCGCCGAAGGAATGGCTCGAGGCGCTCGCGCCGCTGGGAACCGATTCGCGCAAGCCGTTCCTGGAGATCGCGCCCTGGCTGATTGCGATCTTCGCGCAACCCTACAGCACACTGCCAGATGGCAGCCGGATGAAACATTACTATGCGACCGAGTCAGTGGGGATCGCGACGGGTCTGCTCGTCGCGGCGATTCATCAGGCCGAGCTCGCCGCGCTCACGCACACGCCAAGCCCGATGGCGTTCCTGAACCGCATCCTCGGGCGCCCCGCGCACGAGAAGCCGTTTCTCCTGCTGGTCGTCGGAAATCCCGCAGCGGATGCACAAGTGCCGGATATCGCGCGAAAGTCGCTCGACGAAATCGCATCCTTCGTCCTTTAGAGCGGCGTT
>DAIRIE010000134.1:0-7216 GCA_036809705.1 Chthoniobacterales bacterium | reverse complement strand
CGCGCGTACCGCCGCGCGACCGACCACCGGCTCACCCGCCTCGGGAAAATAGACGACGGATGGCGTCAGGCGCTCGCCATCGCCATCGGCGAGAAGAATCGGAAACCCGGACTCGACCACGCCGATAAGCGAATTGGTCGTGCCGAGGTCGATGCCGACGATGTCGCTCATGCTGGAAATTACGCTGTCATCCCGAGGGAAGCGAGGGAGCTCTCGGTTGGTGTAGCCGCTACCCACTCGGGCTACGCGTCAGCCATTGTGAGGTCCTTCGCCGTCTGCGCGGCTCAGGATGAGACTGTCGATCGCCAACGCGACCGTTCTTCAAGTCACTCGCAGCTCGCCGGCACGTCCACTTGTTCCTCGTCAATCGCCGCAGTCCAATGCGCCACATCCTTCTGTTCCATGCGCGTCCGCGGCTCGATCCGCGCATCGCGATAAGCGCGCTCGTTCACATCCGGCAAATACTGCGCGCGCGAGAGCAAAGTTCCGCGGCAGACCTTGTCGCCGGGTGCCGCACTGTTTTCCTGCCGGAGGCGCTCGCCCAATTCGCGCATCAACTTCTCCGGAACGCGATGCCGCTCCGATCGAAAAACATAACCGAACAGAACGAGATGACTGAAGAGCACCCGCCAGTCCTCGCCGAATCGATCGCGCAAATGCGTCCATTCGATCGTCTCGGCGCAACTCTGGATCAGATGAATGATGTCGGCGCCATCGAAACGTTCGCGTTCCTGGATGAACCCTTTCATCCAGATGATTTCTTCCGGCGCGATCACTTTCACGCGTTGCCCGAGGAATCCTCGTCGCGGGCTCGCGTGAACCATGAATCGTCCACTTCGCACAGGCCATTGCCAGTGCGGGAACGTCTTCTCTGTGCGAAAACCGTGCTGTTCGAAGATCGCGAGCGCGCGATCGACATCGGCGGCGCGCAGGAAGAAATCGACATCTTTGGTGTGGCGCGCGAGTGCGGTGTAAACGCAAATGGCGTAAGCGCCGCCGAGCGCGAAGGGCACTTTGCTGGCGTGCAGCAGCTCCATCGCGCGCCGGTAAAACGCAGCGCATTCGGGGTCGGGTTCGAGGGTTTTAGCCACGCGCTATGATACGGAAATGCGCCACGCTTTGGCGGCATCGGCGGTTGCTGTCATGTCGAGCGAAGTCGAGACATCTCTAATCATCGACGGTCGGGAGAAAGAGTTAGAGATTCCTCGGCTCCGCTTCGCCTCGCTCGGAATGACAGAATGGCTGCGCCGGTTGGCCGAAGCGTCCGCTGTATCGCGCACGTTCGTTTCGTAAGCGATGAGCAAACTTCGCCTGGCGGCGACGGCAGATATCCATTATGGCAAGCATTCGCGCGGCTCGATGCAGGAAACGTTCGCCGAGATTTCGCGCAGTGCCGACGTGCTCCTGCTTTGCGGTGACCTGACCGATTACGGACTCGCGGAGGAGGCGGAACAGCTCGTCGCTGACTTGCATGCATCGCTGCGGATTCCGGCCGTCGCGGTTTTAGGCAACCACGATTTCGAATCGGGCGAAGCGGAATTGATCGGAAAAGTGCTCGACCAGGCGGGGGTGGTGATGCTCGAAGGCGCAACGCACGAGATCAACGGTGTGGGCTTCGCGGGCGTATGCGGATTCGGCGGCGGATTTGGTCGGCGGATGTTAAATGCGTGGGGCGAGCCGTTGATCAAGCAATTTGTGCAGGAGGCGATCGATCATGCGGTGCGTTTGGAGCAGGCGCTGGCGAAATTGCAGACGGAGCAGAAAATCGCGGTGCTGCATTACGCGCCGATTCGCGCAACGGTGCAGGGCGAAGACCCGGAGATTTTCGCGTTCCTCGGCTCGACGCGCCTGGAAGAACCGATCAATCGTTTTCGCGCCGCGGCGGTTTTTCACGGCCACGCGCACAACGGAACAGCGGAAGGTGTGACCAGCGCCGGTGTTCGCGTTTACAATGTTTCCGCGCCGCTCTTGCGCAAGACTGGGCAGCCTTATCGCGTGTTCGAATTTTGAGCCGCGATCAATTTCCAGGCACGAACATCAGCGGCGTTGCGCGTGGGTGAGGCGCAGCGCATTGCGCAGAGCGAATCGAAAATCACTTCTTTAAAGGGCAATTGGATGGACGCAGCGAATTCGCGTGTCGTCTGCTCCGGCAAGCGTTTGTAGAGAAGGCTGAGATGCGGATCAATGGCAGAGCGCTCACCGTAAGTTAGCGCGCAAATCGCATCGCTTAATTCCTGGATCTCGTTAGAGCATTCAAACTGCGCAAAGAACGTTTTAGTGAACTGAACCGACCAGCGCAAGCCAAGGACACGCAGATTTAACCGAACTGTCCCAATGGCGTGAAGGATTTCAGCCGGCGCTGGCGACTTATTCGGCGCGACGAAGAGCGTAAGATGCGGCTCGAATTCCGGTGCCCCGAAGCGCGCGGCCAGTTCGTGAATCACTCGCGCGAAGAATGCGCGCTCCGGTTCGCGCGGCAACAGCCAATAGGCGATGGCAGTCCTAGTCACGGTAGCGGCAACTCTGTAGGGGAAGCTGTTAGCTTCCCCGGCGAGGCGAATTCCACATGGGGAAGCTAATAGCTTCCCTTACAGAGTCTCGACTTCGCTCGAAATGACAAGTGCTCCTGGTGCGTTACCATTCCCCGCATGCCCACCAATGTTCTCGGGACCGAGCTACAATGTTGTTGTCGCGACCCGGTAACCGGATTTTATCGCGACGGTTTTTGCCGAACGGGCCCGGGTGACGTCGGCTTGCATACGGTGTGCGCGCAGATGACGCGGGAGTTTCTCGATTTTTCGGTGCTCGATGGCAATGATCTGGTCACGCCACATCCGGAATGGGATTTCCCAGGACTCGAGCCGGGCGACAAGTGGTGCGTTTGCGTGACGCGGTGGAAAGATGCGCTGGAGCACGGCGTGGCAGCGCCGGTCGATCTGGAAGCGACGCATGCTTCCGCTTTGGAGTTCGTCACCTTGGAAGAGTTGCAAGCGCATGCGCTTCAATCGTAGCTCTCCGCCTTGACTCTGCCGTTCAGTCTTTTTCTCGCGCTGCGTTATCTCAAACCGAAGCGCACTTTTCTTTCCATCATCACGCTCATTTCCATCGTCGGCGTGATGCTGGGAGTCACTGTGCTCATCCTGGTAATCTCGGTCATGACCGGGTTCGATCACGAGCTGCGGCAGAAGGTGATCGATTTCGACGCGCACATTTTGGTCACGAGCGAGAGCGTGATCGATAACTGGCGTGAGCTGACGCAGAAAATCCAGGCGACCCCGGGGGTGGTGGCGACGGCGCCGTTCGTGCAAGGACCTGTCATCGTGCAGCACGAGGATCGCCGACTGGCGCCGAAGATTCGCGGCATTGATCCGGAACAGGAGGAGAAGGTCATCCCGCTGCGCAAGTTTGTGAAAGAAGGCACGCTCGATTTGAGCGGCGACACCACTGTCATGGGAATTGAGCTGGCGCGGATGCTCAATGTCCATGTCGGCGACACCGTCACCGTTTATTCGCCCGGCAATCTTGGGCAAGTGCTCGATGGATTAAAGAAGCTCGAGAACGCGAAGGGCGAGGACGAGAGAAAAGCGGTCGCGGATTTGCGTGAGCTGGTGTTGCCGAAAGACCTGACCGTGACGGGGATTTTCGAGACCGGCCATTACGTGCACGACTCCGAGTTTCTGCTCGTGCCGATCTTCGTCGGCCAGGAACTTTACGGGCTCGGTGACGCGCTGCACGGCATCACGGTCAAGACGACCGATCCATACGGCGCTGCGCAAGTGAAAGAGCAGATCGAGAATTTTCTCACGCCGCCGCAATTCGCCGAGACCTGGGTGGAAATGAACCGGCAGATTTTCGAAGCGATCCGGCTCGAGCGCACGGTCATGTTTTTCCTGCTCTTCTTCATCATCGTGGTGGCGGCTTTCGGGATCATGAGCACTCTGATTACGGTGACGGTGCAGAAGCGGCGCGAAATCGGGATCATGAAAGCGCTGGGCGCGAACATTGCGCAGATCGTGTGGGTGTTTCTCGGGCAGGGAATGGTGGTCGGACTTTTCGGGACGGTGGCTGGCCTTGGGCTCGGCATGACGCTGATTCGCTATCGGAATGAATTTGCGCACTGGCTCACCAGCACGTTCGGTTTCGAGATTTTCCCGCGGCAGGTTTACCAGTTCTCGTCGATCCCGGCCGAAGTGATCCCGCTCGACGTGGCAAAGGTTTGCATCAGCGCGTTTCTCATCTGCTCGGTGGCCGCGCTCATACCGGCGTACTTCGCGGCGCGGCTCGATCCGGTGAAAGCGCTGCGTTTTGAGTAACAGGCGATTCGACTTTAAGAGGGTTGAAAAGCGCTACGGCGTCGAGTAAACGCATTGGTCGTTCGGCTCGCGAAAGATTGATGTTATGCGAAAGAAACAACGCAAAGCAGTGGAAAACCCAGGTGATTCAGTGACACAAACCGACGGCATCACCGCTGGGCGAACGCGCCAGGAACGACGTCTCGGAAGCGGCAACGCGAGACGCGGCTCCGGCTCCAACATCAAAGCGGCTGAGCGCTCGCGCTAAAAAAAAGAAGGCGGCGCCCCTTCCCGAACGCCGCCTTCCGCTCTGCTCCGAACGCGCGAAGCTATTTGCTCTTCGCGTCGTGCATTTCTTTCATCGCGTTGATCATGTCCTCGTGGGCTTTGATCTGCGCGTCGAGCTTGGTCTGCTGCTCGGCCGTGAGCAGCGGGCGGATTTGAGCGAGCGACGAGTCGACCACCGCCTTCGCCTTGGTCATCGCTTCCTCATGGATCGTCTTTAATTGCGGACGAGCCTGATCGACAATCGGCTGAATTTTGGCTTTCTGGTCTGCGCTCAGATTGAGCGACTCACTCATCTCTTCGAGTGGATTGCCGTGACCGAAGCCGCCGTGAGGCCCGCCCGGAGGAGGTTGCGCGAAACTCGAGCCCGCGACAGTGAGCGCGGCGATTAGCATTAATGGTTGTTTCATAGTTGGTAATTTTGCGGCGCTGATAATGGCGCCTTTTGGGGAGGATGACCGGAGAACCGCGCGAGCGGTTACATTTTTTCTGAACAACGAACCGCCGGCCCAGCGGAAATGGTGAAAGCTGTAGGGGAAGCTGTTAGCTTCCCCGGGGCGACTAACAGCCGCCCCTACAGCGCCTCTGTTCAGATGAGTGAGAGCGTTTCGGCGATTGATGTAACCATGAACGCTTTTCTCCGGTCATTTACTTCGGTGTGGATACCATCCTGTTCACATGGGTGACGATGAGCACGCTCGCGCACTGGTCGATCGCGCGCGTGACGGTGATGAGCGAGCCGCGCGCGAGCTCATGGCCGAGCTTTACCCTTTGGTGGCAAAAATTGCGCGAGCGCATCGGCCGCGGCGAGTCGCGGAAGAGGATTTGTGCCAGATGATTTTCGTGAAAGTGTTTCGAAACATCGCGCAGTACTCGGGCAAGGCGGCCTTTTCGCACTGGGTTTCGCGTATCGCGGTGAACGAATGCCGCAACCAGCTCGCGGCGGAGAAAGCGCGCCCGGAATTGCGCCACGCTGATTTGAGCGAAGAGCAATCTGCCATGCTGGAAAACCTCGCCGCCAGTAGTGATGAAGTTCCGCCGGACCGCGCTCTTGCCGCGCGCGACCTGGTCGAGAACTTACTGGCGATGCTCAAGCCGGTGGAACGTCTCGTCATCGACATGCTTTATCTTCAACAGAAAAGCGTGGCTGAAGTGCAAAAGCTGACGGGATGGACTGCGGCCACGGTGAAGGTGCGGGCGTTTCGTGCCCGACAAAAACTGCGGCGGCAGATCGGAGGTTTGCTGTGAAAAATTCACGGCGAATACTGGAGCGGCTGCTGCGAGCGACGGCTCGCGCTGACGGGCCGGCAGCCGAGATGCCGTTTGGTTTCGACACTCGTGTGCTGGCGGCTGTGCGCGCGCTCGCGCCGAATGGCTCCGCTGTCATTGCGCTTTTCACGCGACGCGCCAGTGCCATTGCGCTCGCCGTCATGGCGCTCGCTGCCGCTGGTCTTTACGGAACGTCGCTCCCGGATGCAAGCGCCGACACGACTAACGAGTACGGCATTGTCGATGCCGCCATTCAAAACAATCTCACCGAATGAACAGCTCGCTGCGATGGAAACTGATACTCGCCTTCGCGCTCGTGTTTCTGGCCGGCGCCGCCAGCGGGTTTTTCGGCGCCGTCCATTTCGGGATCATGCTGTTCCATCATCAGCGCCCAGGTCCGATGGCAGAGCACATGAAGCAACATTTGCGCGATGAGCTGAAGCTCACGCCGCAGCAGGTTGATAAAATCGCGCCGATTGTCGATCACGCCACCGCGAGCCTTGAAGCGAAACGCGAGGAAACCGCGCGCGAGGTGCACGCGATCTTCGAGGAAATGCATGCCCGCATTTCCCCGCTGCTCACTGACGAGCAGCGCGAGCGTCTCAGACGCATGGAAGAACGCCATCGCCAGATGATGCGGCGGCACGACGGGCATCCGCCACCGCCGCCGGACTGATCCAACGCCAACACGCGGAGTGATGATGGTGACGCAGGGTAGCGCACGCGTCTCGCCATCGCGGACTTTCCCCACGCGTCGTCATTACGAACAGCAGCACCGCGGCTAAGATCGTTTCGGCGAGACGCCGAAACCAGCACGCGGGACGCGTGCGCCTACCCGGACGGGAATGTCCCGCGTGACTGCTTGATCTCGATCAAACGCGTCACAGAGCTGTGATTCCCACGCCGCCGAAATCAAACCAGGCTAAACACTCCTCCGATGATGAACGAAGGCCAATTCACGCTCGGGATCGAAGAAGAGTTTCAGATCATCGATCCCGAAACGCGCGAGCTGCGTTCGCACATCCAGCAGATTCTGGAGGACGGCAAAATGATGCTGCAAGAGCGGCTCAGAGATGCATCAATCGGTGGTGGAACTTGGCACCGAGATTTGTCGCGACACCGCCCACGCGCGCGAGCAGGTGGTGCAATTGCGCAGCGACCTTGCCGGATTGGCCGCGCGCGCCGGTCTCAAGATCGCTTCCGCCGGCACGCATCCATTTTCTCACTGGATGGATCAAACGATCACGGCCGGCGAGCGCTACGCCACCATCGTGAAAGACATGCAGCAGATCGCGCGCGCTAATCTCGTTTTCGGCCTGCACGTTCACGTCGGGATTCCCGATCGCGAAGAGGGCATCGATGTGCTGAAC
>DAIRIE010000133.1:6254-7329 GCA_036809705.1 Chthoniobacterales bacterium | reverse complement strand
ACATCGACGTGATCGGCGACACCGGCCACGACATTGCCTGCGGAAAGGTATTCGGCGCGCGAACGGTCGCGGTGGCAACGGGCGGCTGGTCGCGGGAACGGCTCCAGGCCTGCGCACCCGATTTTTTATTCGACGATTTTGCCGAGGTGGAACGCGTGATGGCGATGCTCGGGTGGTCGTGACGATGCGAGCGAAGTCGCGAAGGTGAACGATTGACGATGACCGCCTCGCCGAAGACAATCCTTTCCCCATGGCTCAAACCGAAAACGTCATCCCCCTCGAAGGCGAGATCGATCTCCATGTCTCGCCGCGCATCGCCAATACGCTCAACAGCGCGCTCAAAGAGCAGCCGCGGAATCTGATCGTCGATCTCTCCAAAGTCAGTTACATCGACAGCTCCGGGCTCGCTGTTCTCATCGAAGCGATGCAGAACGTGGAGAAATACGGCGGCAAATTTGCCCTCGCTGGATTACAGGAAACCGTCAAACCGATCTTCGAGATCGCGCGGCTGGATCAGGTGTTCCGAATTTTTCCGGATGTGAATTCCGCCTCGATCCCAGGATAAAGTTCCGTGCCGGTTGAACCGAGCAAAAGCTCGAGCATTTGCGCGACGTTGCGCGAGATGTCGAACTGCGTCGCGCGCTCGAGCAAATTCGACCGCGCATTGAGCCGCCGTGCGCCATCGCTCCAAAAGCGCAGCGCACTCGCGAGCGCGTCGACGTCATCCGGCCTCTCGACGATTGAGCCGTGCACCTTGTCGTCGATGATCTCGCTACACCCGTTCGCGCGCGTGGTGATGACGGGCAGGCCGGCGGCCATCGCTTCGAGGCAGGCGTTCGAGAACGGGTCGTAAAGTGTGGGAAGGATGAAAACGTCCGCGGCGGCGAGGGGGAGGCGCATATCGTCCATTTCGCCGAGGAATCGCACTGCGTTAGAGCGATAGCGCCCTTCCTTTCCACGACCAGCGACGAGCAACTGCGTCTGGGCCTTCTCAGCGGCCGCGACGGCGAAACGGAGACCTTTGCGGGCCCAGCCGGATCCGGCGGGCGCCGTCGCCGCCCTGCACTCCGCCGGC
>DAIRIE010000133.1:4291-6244 GCA_036809705.1 Chthoniobacterales bacterium | reverse complement strand
GCCATGTCCGCGCCAAGGCCGAGTTGCGAGCGTGCCGCTTGGCGCTTGAGCGGCGCGGGCCCGAAATCAGAAACACGCAGGCCATTGCGCACGAGCTCGATGCTCACGGCCGAACGGCCGTAGCAGCGCACAATGTCGTCCCGCACCATGAGCGAGTTGGCGATAACGCGACGGGCGCCGCCCTCAGCCAGCAATGCCCTTTCGAGTTGAAGAATCTGATTGTCCTTGCCCCCAAGTCGCCGCGCGAATTTCTGAAACGCGCCATCGAACTGCGCCCGCCGCTCCAGCCAGGCGCGATGGACGCCGTCACCTGCGCGGAAAAAGTCGCACCGCCAGATGCGTTCGAAGCTAAGCACGACATCGCAATACTTTCCCGGATCGATGCGTTCGAGCTCATCGGCAAAAGCCAGCGGTTCGCTCGCCTTCACCCGCACGATTTTGCCGTGCGGCCATTGCTCGTTAGGCCATTCCGCGCTGGTGAAAAGCGTCGCTTCATTTCCAGCTGCGGCCAGGCCGCGGGCGAGCCGCTGCGCATAAGCTTCCGCGCCGCCGCTGCGGGAAAAACCGCGCCGGACGAAGCCGATATTCAACCGTTCGGGACGCATCCTGCTCTTTACTTGCACTGCGGCAGCACAATACTTGTTCGAATGCCCGGCGAAACCCTCGATGCACCCAGCGCGCCGCCGCGCCGCGTCACCCGCCGGCTTCCTCGCAGTCTGCTCTACTCGATTTTCGCGCGCATCGGCGGTTATGGGCTCGACACGGACGCGTTCGAAACACTGCGCGCGTCATATCGCGGCGGCTTTCTCGGGAAAGCGATCGCGTATGACAATCGCCAGACGGAAATTCCGGCGACGAAGATTCACTCACTGCGCTGGCATCCGGTGCGGCTCCTCTCCTCGCTCGATCGCCCATATTATTACGGCGCGAAAAAGAAGTATCTCGACTGGGTCGCGTCGCGGCAGCTCGCCACTGGCCGCTACGATTTGTTTCACAGCTGGTCGGGTGATTGTCTCGAGACGTTGCGCGTCGCGCACCGTAAACGCATTCCGTCAGTCGTGGAAATTCCCACCTGGCATCGCTATTTCGCCGACCAGATTGCGCCGCGCGCCGAACCATTGCGGGCGAACAATCGTTCCCGCATTCGCCGCTGGAAGGCGGAGCTCATGCTGCAACCGGAGCGCGTCGTCGCAGAGTACGATCTGGCAACGCTGCTGCTGGTCCTTTCCGAGCGGGCGGCGGAAACTTTCCGCAGCTGCGGTTTTCCCGATGAGAAGCTTTATTATTTGCCGCGCGGTGTTGACGTCGAGCGCTTCAAACCGGGAACGCAGCCGCCGGTTTTCCGCGCGATTTTTTCCGGCGCACTCATTCCGCGCAAGGGAATCCAGCATCTGCTTGAGGCGTGGCATCGGTTAAATTTGAAAAACGCGGAGCTCTGGCTGCTCGGTGCGGTGCACGAAGAAGCCAAGCCGTTCCTGAAGGAATTCTGGCGGGACAATATCCGGCAGATCGGGTTCGCCCGCGCGGTCGACAAGTATCTTGGGCAATGCACCATCCATGTGTTTCCGTCGCAGCTGGAAGGAAGCGCCAAGGTCACCTATGAAGCGGCGGCGTGTGGTTTGCCGCAGGTGGTGACGCGCGAAGCAGGCGACGTGGTGCGCGATGGCATCGATGGGATCATCGTGCCTCCTGGCGACGTCGATGCCATCGCCGCGGCCATCGAGCATCTTTATCGGCATCCTGAGGTTGTGGCGGAGATGGGCGCGGCCGCGCGCGAGCGCGTGGTGGAAAATTTCACCTGGGACCATTTCCGCGAACGGCTCCTCGGCGCGTATGAGCAGGCGATGGGGATGATGTAGCTTGCGGCAACCGCAGCGCCGAGACAACGATGCGCGCTTGCGCCCTTTGTCATCCCGAGCGGAGCGAAGCGAAGTCGAGGGATCTCTGACTCCC
>DAIRIE010000133.1:3954-4281 GCA_036809705.1 Chthoniobacterales bacterium | reverse complement strand
GGCTTCGCTCGACATGACAAAGATGCGTATCCTCCTCATCCAGCTCCGCCGCCTGGGCGATTTGGTTCTGACCACGCCCGCGATCACGGCGTTGCGCCACCATTTCCCACAGGCGCACATTGCGCTCGCTGTCACATCGGACTGCGAACCGCTCCTGCCCGCCATTCGACAGGTGGATCAAACATTTGTTTTCAAACGCGGAGTGCGTGACCTGATCGTCTCCCGCAAACTGCGCGCGAGCGGTTTCGATTGCGTGATCGATTTCACCCGTAACGATCGCTCAGCGTCGCTCGCTCTTCTGAGCGGAGCGCCGCAACGGATTGTGAC
>DAIRIE010000133.1:0-3944 GCA_036809705.1 Chthoniobacterales bacterium | reverse complement strand
GATCGCCTGAGACGCAAGTCGCCGGTTCGCGCGCGGGTTTACACCGAGTTTGCCGATTGTGCGATGCCGAAGATGCACACCGTCGATTACAATCTCGCCCTCCTTCACCCGCTCGGAATTTCAGGCGCGCCGGCTGAACCCATCCTTCAACTTCCCCCGTATGCAGCTGACGCCGCCGCTGCGCTCATCCAGCGCGAGCTCGGCGAACAGCCGTTCGCGATTTTCCATCCCGGTTCAACCCGCGCCGAAAAATTCTGGGAGCCTGATCGCTGGGCGAAAGCGATGGCATTTGCCAAAAACGAGCTGGAGCTTCAGCCCGTTATCACCAGCGGCAATAGCCCGCTCGAACACGCGCACATCACACAAATTCAGTCGCACGCGCGCATTCCCGTTATTGATCTAACCGCTCGCCTCGATCTGCTTACGCTCACAGCCCTCATCGCCCGCGCGCGTTTGCTCGTCACGGTCGATTCCGCCCCGATGCATCTCGCCAGCGCGGTGAAAACTCCGCAAGTGATCCTCTTCGGTCCAACCAACCCATTCCACTGGCGGCCGCGCACCAGTCCCGCTGCCATTCTTTTCGGCGCGGCACGCGAACCGCTCCAGCAATACCAGCCGCGCGCGCCCACGCTTCCGATGAACCAAATCTCGACGGCTGCCGTCATCGATGCTATGCGTTCGATGCACACGGCGCCAGCGGCGTCAGCCGTATGAGCAAGGAAAAAGCGGGGAAGAAAAAGCAGAAGCTTTCGTTTCGCCAGACCATCCAGCAGGCATGGAATCCGTACCGCCGGCTTTACGGTTACGTCCGTCCCTACAAATGGCGTTTCTTTCTCGGCCTCGGCCTCGGTTTTCTCTTCGGCGCCGTCAGCGGCCTTCTGCCGCTTGTTCTACAAAGAGTCACCACTGCCATTTTCCATGGCTCGGCCCCAAACCCGACTGACATTGCCCACCGCGCTCAGCTGCTCAACGCCGGCGGCTCAGTCAAAGCGATTGTCGGGACGTGTCTATTAATCCCGGCCGTCATGACCATTCGAAGCCTCGTCGCTTACGGCAACACCTATTGCATGAACTGGGTCAGCAATCGCGTAGTGACAGACATTCGCAACGAGCTTTTCGCCAAAATCCTCAATCAATCGATGTCGTTCTTTAATAAACGCCGCGCCGGCGATCTGATGTCACGCGTGACCAACAACACCATGGCCATGCAGACCGCGCTAACCATCGTGAGCAGTGACGCCTTTAAGCAGCCCGTTTCCATCATCGTTGCCGTGGGAGTTCTTCTCTACATGGATTGGAAGTTCACTATCGCGGCCCTGATCCTTTTCCCTTGCTGCATCATTCCCATTCAGGTCTTCGGCAAACGCGCGCGCAAAGCCGTGCAGCGCCAGTATGCGGAGATGGGGCAGATGGTGGTGACAATGCAGGAAAGCTTTGCCGGCATCCGTGTCATCAAATCATTCACCCGCGAAAAATATCAGATCAAAAATTTCAGTCGCACCACTCGCGAGCAGTTCAACAACATGATGCGGATGATCAAGGCCACGGAAGTGACCGGTCCGCTGGTGGAGACGCTGGCCGCGATCGGCGTCGGTTTCGCCTTGCTTTATGTCTACATGGCCGGTCTCAGCGCCGGCCGGTTCCTCGCTTTGTTCGGCGGAATTTTCATCCTTTATGATCCAGTCAAGACGCTGAGCAAGATTCACATCGTGATGCAGCGCTCGATTGCGGCAACGGTTGAAATCTTTTCGATCCTCGACGCCAAACCCGATGTGCAGGACGCGCCGGCTGCGCGAACGCTGACTTTTTCGCTCGGTCAGCTCGATTTCGAGGCCGTTACCTTCCGCTATCCGGAGACCTCTGTTGATGCGGTCAAGAACCTCACGCTTCGCATCGAGGCGGGTAAAAGCTACGCTCTGGTTGGAGCCAGCGGCGCGGGCAAGAGCACGATTCTTTCGCTCATTCTGCGCCTCTACGATGCGACTTCGGGCAGCGTGCGGATCGATGGCCACGACTTGCGCACCGTGACCCAACAATCATTGCGCGAACAGATCGGCCTCGTCACGCAGGACACATTTCTTTTTCACGATACCATTTATAACAACATCCTGTTCGGCCGCCTCGATGCCACGCGCGAAGAAGTCTATGCCGCAGCGCAGATGGCTTACGCGCACGATTTCATTCTGGCGCAAGCGAACGGCTACGACACAATCGTCGGCGACAAAGGCATGCTCCTTTCCGGCGGGCAGCAACAGCGGCTCGCCATCGCGCGCGCCGTGCTCAAGAACGCGCCCATTCTCTTGCTCGACGAAGCGACCTCAGCGCTCGATTCCGAATCGGAAAAGCAAATTCAGCTCGCCTTGCAGACATTAGCCGCGGGCAAAACGGTCGTCGCCATCGCGCACCGCCTCTCCACGATTTTATCATCCGATCAGATCGTGGTCATGGATCATGGACGGGTCAAGGAAATCGGCACCCATGCGGAGTTGCTGGCGAAGTCCGGCTATTACCGGCGGCTTTACGATCTGCAGTTCAATCGCGGGGAGGAGCACAAGGAGCCGGCACCGGAAGAGTTGGTCGAGGTGGTGGGCTAACGAGGAATAGTACGGCCTGCCATCCCGAGCGGAGTCGAGAGATCCCGCTGCGCTACCTTTAAGCTAACCTTCCACGGGATCCTTCGACTTCGCTTAGCTCCGCCCAGGATGACAGGCGGCGCGAAACTGCTCCTGCCGCGTTAAGTGGATCCTGTCATCAATTACGGGCTCCAGCGCGAGCGATGGCGGCTCGGGCAAATCGACCCACGAGCGACAACCGCCGTACCGAGCCTCCTTAGCTAAAATCCATGGGCGCTCGAACCGGAACACGCGCACCAAAGCAACATTCAATCCGCGTCCTTTGTAGAGAAAGCGCTCGCGCACCACCTCCGGCGTCAGCACATGCAATGGCGCCAGCGCTTCCGCGATGTTCATCGAATCGACCCGCATCGTCTCTCCCACGATTGCGTAGAGCGAGATCGTGACCTTGGAATTCTGCTTCGGTAACTCACGAGGCGCATTCCGCACCTTTTCCATCTGCTCATGAAAAAACGTCGGGAAGAAAAAGAACTCGCGCTGCCGGAACGAGAAACCTCCGCGTCCTTCCGCGATCCCGCCTTTGCGCAAAATAATGCTCTGTTCCCCGCGCCCTAGCGCGTCGCAGACCAGCGACCACTCCTTGAAACCGACGCTTTCCATTTCGCGCGCGGCAAATTAGCGTCCGCAGCATGGCGTTCAATGTCGACCTCCACACCCACACCTTTTTTTCCGGTGACGGTGTTTCGAGCCCGGAAGACCTGATCGCCAGCGCGCGGGGCAAGGGTTTGCACGGCATTGCCATTACCGATCACAACACCTGCGACGCCATCACCTACGCGCTCGATAAAGGATTGATGCGCGCGGACGGCATGCCGGTCGATGATTTCCTCATCCTGCCCGGCGTGGAAATCACCACCGATGAAGGCCACCTCCTTTGCATCGGCACCACCCTGCCGCAGCCGGAGCGGCTCAAGGGCCAGCCTGCGCGCGAAGTTTGTGACATTATTCATGAACACGGCGGCCTCGCGATTCCACCGCATCCTTATGATTTGTTTCGCGCCGGGATTCGTTTTTCAACTCTGGAAACGCTCCCTGTAGACGCGATCGAAGTCTTCAACGCCGCCACAACATTGCATCGTTATAACAAATACGCCTTTAAGTATGCGCAGGAACGCCGCCTTCCCATGACGGCGGCAAGTGACGCGCATCACGCTGCCGCCGTCGGCACCGCTTATACCATTCTGAATTGTCAGGAGCTCTCCGTGCGGGCGCTGCTGGGGCAAATCGTCAAAGGCAACGAGCTCAATCAGCGCTACCTCACCCCGCGCGAAAGCATGCTCAAGACGTGGAACAATTGGATGCGGCTCCGGC
>DAIRIE010000132.1:4217-7330 GCA_036809705.1 Chthoniobacterales bacterium | reverse complement strand
AAACACGGATGTACTGTAGGGGAAGCTGTTAGCTTCCCGTGGAATCGCGCGACTAGCGGCCGTCCCTGCAATGTTTCATCTGTGTCAATCTGTGTTCATCTGTGGCTAGATTAGTCCCAGGCAAACGGTCGTTAGCTCGTTAACGGCACCTTCGTCGGAATCGGAACAGCCGCAGGAGCTGTCCTACTATTCAGCTTTGAAACGAGAGTCGCTGCGTTCAGGAAGCACAGTGTTTCTTAGCCACAGATTGACACAGATGAACACAGATTCCGGGAAGCGCTGATCCGTCATGCTCCGGTTCTGTTCGCCACGGATTTGTTGTAGGGGAAGCTGTTAGCTTCCTGTGGAATCGGGCGGCTAACAGCCGCCCCTACAATGCTGTCATCTGTGTCCATCTGTGGCTAAGAAAGGTTTGGCAGTGAAGAGTAGACGTAGTTCTCCATGGCGCGGGCGAAGCCTTCTTCTTCCGAGGAGCTGGTGACGTAGGTCGCAGAGCGTTTTACCTCATCCGCTGATTGTCCCATCGCGATACTTAAGCCGCTCTTTTCAAACATCGAGACGTCGTTAGGCATGTCGCCGATGGTGGCGATTGCCTCCGGCGCGATGTTCAACATGCGCGATAAGGCCAGGACGACCTCTCCTTTGTTGGCGAGTGGATGGGTCACGTCGAGATAGTAAGGCTGGGAGCGTGCAGCTGAGACTTGGCCAGCGGACTCGCGCTGAGGATTGGACTGTTTGCTGTGAATGGAACCTGCGAATTGAGCCCGTACCGCGGCTTCGCAGTTAGCTACCGTGGTTAGGTCATCACTTACTCCGACTACTTTAGCTACTCCATCCATGGAGCCGGAGAAGTCTGGCACGATGGTTGGTGGAAACTTCACCGTCCATTCTTCACGCTCCACGTGCGGGGCGTGCGGATCGCGCACCAGCCATTCCGTGCCGCGGTAGATCCAGACGTCGAGCTTGTGTTGCGTCATTGTCTTGATGACCGGCAGGACAATTTCCGCAGATAAGACGTGTTGTTCGATCAGTGAAAGGTCGGCGCGGATAAACATGCCGCCATTGAACGCGGCAATCGGCGTAGTTAGAGCGAGCGGCTCGATCAGCATTTGCATCCCGCGCGGTGGTCGGCCGCTGGTTATCGCGAACTCAATCCCGCGCCCGCGCAACGCCGCGATGGCTGTGCGCGCGCGCTCCGTCAGCACCTTGTCGTGCGTGACAAGCGTGCCATCAACATCGGCGAGGACGAGTCTGATGATTCTCGACTTCATGTTTTCGTTCTCGAACGCCGCAGTTTCTCAGAGGCCAGGGCAGACGCGGCGACTCCCTATTGTCTCGGAAGCTGCGCTACCGCGACCAAAGTTTCGAGCGCCAGGTCTTTCTCACCGATCCACGCATAAATGAACGCGAGATTCAATCAATCCCTAACCTAATGCCGCATCTTTGGATAGGGGCACCAGCTCGCACGCGCGACGGCTCTCGCGCAGGGCTTCCTCCTTCTGGCCGAGCGCGGCATCGATTCGGTCAAGAAGGCTCAAAGCCGGCGCGTAATCGGGTTGATCGCGGACGATCTTTTCCACGGACGCGCGGGCGGCGGTGAACGAGGTGCGCGCCGCGACCGGACCGTGAAACGCGCGCGCCGCAAGGCCAGCAAACCCTTCGCGCGGGGAGATAAGGTTGCCGCGCCCCAGCACTCCATCGAGCGTGAGTCGGAGATTGTGGTCGCTGGGCGAGATGGCAAGGGCGCGCTGAAATAGTCGATTTGATTCAGAGTAGCGGTGCAGGGCTCGGTATGTGTCGGCCGCCACGCCGAGAACCTTCACGTTGCGTGGATCCAGTGCGATGGCCCGATCGAAGCTTCTGGTCGCTTCTGCCCAGCGACCCTGTCGCCGGTCGATCAGAGCGGTGATGTAAAAAAGGTCGACATCGTTTGGAAGCGTGCCTCGAGCGAGGTCGAGCTCGGCACGCGCGCGGTCGTAATCGCTGAGACCGTGATAGGCATAACGGGCCAGAGCCAGGTGGGTTTCGCCGGCATCGGGCTCGAGACGAACCGCATTTGGGTAGCTGCATTCGCCAGCTCGCGACGGGCCGGAGTGTAATCGTAGCCTCCGAAGAAGAGGATCAGATGCATCCGTGCAAGCGCACAATAGGCCAGGAGAAAATGAGGATCGTGCACGACCGCTTCATCGAGCAACCGCACACCTTCGCGCAGATTCGGCTCCTCCGGCTCCTTGTTTTCTAGTGCGATCGCCTGCGTGTAAAGTGCATTGGCCGTAAGATCGGTGGTGGGCGGCTGTGCAATGGCTGCTTTCTCGCCCGGTGAGATCTTCGCCTGAAGCTGATCGGCAATTGTTTTGGCAATCTCGCTTTGGATCGCAAAGACGTCGGCCAGGTCACGATCATAAGTCTGGGCCCAGAGATGCGCGTCGGTGCGAGCATCAATCAACTGCGCGTTCACGCGAATGCGGTTTGCGACGCGCTGCACGCTGCCCTCCAGCAGAACGGCTACTCCCAGCTATTCGCCTATTTTGCGCAGATTCCGCTCAACCCCGCTCTTGTAGTGCATCACGCTCGAGCGGCTGATTACTTTTAAGTCCGCGATCTTGGCGAGGTCGGTCAGAATCTCGCCCTGCACGCCATCGGCGAAGTACGCGTTATCTTTTGTCACTGCTCAGATTGTCGAACGGAAGCGACTTATCCCAGTAGAACCGGCCTTTGAGATACAACTGGTGCGCCTCGCTATTATCCGTCGGCCGGGTGGCGATCGCTCTTTGTTCCGCGCCGTTCAATTTGGCTTGCAAAGTGTCGGCGATCTTCGCTGCGATCTCGCTTTCGACGGCAAAGATGTCGGTCAATTTCCGATCAAATTTTTCAGCCCACAAATGCGAGTCAGTTTGCGCGTTGATCAGTTGCACGTTGACGCGCACCTGATCTGTCGATTTCTGCACCGTTCCTTCCAAAATGTGCGCCACGCCGCGTCGCTTCGCGATTTCGGACAAGTTCTCCGGGCGCGCTTTTAAACCGCAGCGTTGAAGTGCGCGAGATTACCTTCAATCCGAAATCTTGGACAAACGCGTGAGAACTTCCTCCTAAATCAAAAGGCAGAACGGCGA
>DAIRIE010000132.1:0-4207 GCA_036809705.1 Chthoniobacterales bacterium | reverse complement strand
GCTTTTCTCCGCAATCTGCGCTGCCGCAGGCGAAGGCTGGCGTTGATTCGCTCCTGGCGATGGTCGGTGAATGGCGAACCAAATGGCGCCAACCAAAATGAGGAAGAGAACTGCGCCCACTAGGATTGGCGCCAAGGGCAAAGATCGCGCGCGTGTCGGAGTTGTTAGCTTCGCGGCAGCGAATTTCGCGGGCAGCTCGGGATTGCCCGCTGTCTCGGTAAACAGATTTGAGACTGAACGACCACGCCATGTTTCACTTCGCATTGGCCGACGCGATGCAGACAGGATTGCCAGCGTCGATATTGCGCGAGATCGTCGGCCACGCGTTGCGAGACCAGGATGTGACCGGCATCGCCGCAATCCATGATGCGCTGCGCCATGTTGATTCCCGCCCCAGCGACGGTGGTGTGCTGGTTCACATCGGCCACTTCGTGCACGGGGCCGCTGTGGACGCCCAGGCGGACCCGCAGAGCAGGATGCGACCGAAGTGCTTCGCTCAGCTGTACCGCGCATTCCATCTGAGCTTCCGCGGTGCTGGTGAAGATGAGCGCCGCGCCGTCGCCCGTCGGTAAGCAAATGAGCTGATGCGTCGCCTCCGTATCGCGAAATGCACGCGTGCTCCGAACGCGCTCATTTAACTGCTGAAGTGCTTCCGATTGCTCTTCGGTTAGGAGCTTGGAGTAGCCGACGATGTCGATGAAAAGAACGTGCGCGATGGCAAGACGCAGTTCGTGTTTCGGTTCAGCCGGCATGGGGGCAACGCCTCTTTTTACTTTACGCCTGAGGCGCCGCAGGTCGAGATTGAAGCCTCAGCCCATGTAGTAGCCACCGTTCACGTTCAGGATGTGACCGGTAATGTAGCTCGCCATGGGCGAGGCGAGGAAAAGTGCGGCGTTGACTATCTCCGACGCTTCACCCAGACGCCCGAGCGGGATTTGTTTTTTGAAGTTCTCGGTAACTTCATCCGGCATGCCTCTGCTCATGCCCACGTCGATGAAACCGGGAGCGATGGCGTTGACGGTGATGTTCTGGCGGGCGAACTCCCGCGCGGAGACTTTGGTCAGGGCGATGATGGCGGCCTTGCTCGAGGAGTAGTTCGCCTGACCGAAGAGTCCCATTTGTCCGCTGACGCTGGAGAGATTGATGATGCGTCCTCCGGTGCGGAGAATCGATGCGGCTTTCTGCGTGACGTTGAATGTGCCGGTGAGATTGACGCGAAGGACGTTTTCAAATTCTTCCGTCGTTAGTTTTTTGATGGTGCGGTCGCGGATAATGCCGGAGTTATTAATCAAAATGTCCAGGCCGCCGAAGCGCTCCGCGATTTGTTTCATCATCGCTTCGATCTGCGGCGGGTTGGTCACGTCGCATTCGATGATGAGCGGCTCCGGCAAATCGCGGGCGACGTTGTCCGCCTCGGATTTATTCTGGCCATTCGGGTCGGCGACGTAGTTCACGACACATTGCGCGCCGCGCGAGCCGAACGCGCGAATCGTTTCCGCGCCGATGCCGCGAGAGCTGCCGGTCACGAGGACGGTTTTGTGGGTGAAATCGAGGAGGTCGGTCATGGGAGAAGGGATTCCGGGATGAGGGTGGCGGCAAGTGGCGCGCTATCCGATTAGGGCGACGGTTCGCCGCCGAGGACGGTCGGCAGCTACAACGCCGAAGCGGCTATGTGAGCGACTGGCGTGGAACGGGCGGCCGTTCTGCTGATGTTGCCGCAGCTTGTCGCTGCGCGGTCGGGCGTTCGGCGGCGGTGTTCAGGGCGGCCTGGAGTTGGTCGAGCGTGACCGGTTTTTCCAGGACGGTAAGAGCGCCGACGTCAGTGAGGTGATCGGAGGCCCAGCCGGAGACGAGGATGATGCGGGCATGCGGATGATTAGCGAGGATGTAGCGACAGGCGGTGGCGCCGTTCAGCTTGGGCATTCGGTAATCCATGACCACGATATCGGGTTGATGACGGCCATAGGCCTGGATGGCTTCAAGCCCGGAGCCGACGACTTGGACGACGTCGTGCTGGCATTGGGCGACAAGCTCGGCCAGGGAAGTGCCCACGCTTTTCTGGTCGTCGGCCACGAGGACCCGCATGGGGGATTGGGCAGAAGTTTTCGTGCCAACGAGGTGGGGAATGTAGCAATGCTGGGGACGACACCGAGGTCGTCCCTCCAGTTCAGCTGAGGAACTCGGCGATCGGCGCCATCTGCTCGATATGGGCGCAGAAAATCTTGAAGGCGGCGAGGATCGGAACGGCGAGGATGATACCGGGAATGCCCCACATCCAGCCCCAGAAAGCGATGGAAAGCAGAATAAGGACGGGATTTAACGTCAGCGAACGGCCCATCACCCACGGCGTGATGAAATTTCCTTCCAGCGTGCCGTAGAGCAGATAAATGCCCGGAAAGATGAGGGCGTAGCCGAAGCTATCGAAGCTCAATACTGCGCCGATGGTCATGCAAACGATGCCGGTGAGCGCGCCGAGATAGGGAACAAAGTTCAGCGCCGCGACCAGCACGCCCCACATGACGGGATTGCGCAGACCGAGAATGCCGACAGTGGAGCCCACGGCCAGGCCCAGGCAGGCGTTGATGGCGGTGACGGTGAAGAGATAGCGCGAGACGTGCGACTCGATGTCGTTAAGGATGGCGACGGCGCGTTTTTTGTCCGAGAGCGTGGGTAGCAGCTTGACCACTTTGGCCATGAAGACGGTGTGATGCGCGAGCAGGAAATAAAACAGAATGAGCATGAAGACGGCGCTGGCGATGAACTCGGGCGTGCGCAGATAAAGCGTGTCGGTAATCGGATGCCGTTTCACTTCGACGGCGGTTTTCGTTTGGGCGTCGGGTGTGGCCAGTTTTTCGATTTCGCCGCTGGCCTGGGCAACTTGTGCCATGGATTGTTTCACCGGCAGCAATTTGTGCTGGAGTTGTTGCAAACCTGTCGGCGCTTTCTGGAGCCATGCCGCTGCGGGACCGGCCAGGGCCGAGAGGCCGTAACCGATGGCGGCCACCACCGCCAGCAGAATGAGCGCGGCGCTCAGCGGCGGTGGAATCCGCAGCTTCGTCATCGCGCGAACGACCGGCCGGAAAAGATAGCTCAGCAGCATCGCCAGCACGACGGGCAGGAGCACGCCGCGGATGAAATACATCGTATAAAAGATGGCGAGAATGAAGAGGCCGGTGAGCGCGACGGAGCGAACATCAAAGGGCCGCCGGAGGAGATCGGGGATGCGGAACCTCGACGCAGCCTCTGGTGGTTCGCCCTCGCTGATGATCTCAACTGCGTCTCCACGATTCATCCTGATTGAATCGCGTATGCACCGCTCCCTACGCGCGTCGTGATTGTTGTGGCCCCACCCTACCCGAAGGACCAAACGGTGATTTACTTCAGTTCCGCCAGCAACTTCTTCCAGCGCGCCCATGCTTCATCGCGCGCTTTTTTGTTCGGCTCGTTTGCGTTGGACATTTCACCTTCGCGCATGAAACCGTGGCCGGCGCCTGCGTAAACGATCGGCTCGTATTTCTTCCCGGCCGCTTTCATCAAGCGTTCGGCGCCTGGGATGGTCGCGTTGACGCGCTCGTCGTTGCCGCCGTAGAAACCGTAAACGGGGCAGGCGATGTTTTTCACGCCATCTTCGGCCTCGGGCGCGGTGCCGTAGAATGAGTAACTCGCTTTCAGCTTCGGGTTTTCATTGGCATGCCCGAAAGCCCAGCCGCCGCCCCAGCAGAAACCGCACACCGCCAGCATGCCATTGGCGGAAGGAATTTTCGTGAGCGCATAATTCGCCGTCGCGTCCAGATCCGCTTTCACCTGCGGCTTGGGCAGCGCCGAGATGGCCTTGACCGCGCCGTCAACATCGTCGGGATACGATTGACCCGAGAGCAGATCAGGACAGATGGCGATGACGCCATTTTCCGCGACCTGGTCACACAAACTTTTCACCCAATCGGTCAGGCCGAAGATTTCGTGGATGACGAGAACAACCGGCGTTTTTTCTTTCGCCTCCGGATAAACGACGAACGCTTTGAGCGTGCGATCGCCGGACTGAATATCGACGTACTCGCGATGCCGCGGGGAATTGTTCAGGCGCGGTTTGGCCCATTCCTGTGCGGTTGCGGGAGCGATGGAGACGATTACCGCCAGAATAGAAAGCAAAAAAGGCTTCATGATTTTCAACGCACGACTGAGTTGCTTGAGCTGACAGTAGCCGCTC
>DAIRIE010000131.1:6909-7367 GCA_036809705.1 Chthoniobacterales bacterium | reverse complement strand
ACCGAGCCGACGATGTTGCGCGAGGAATTGCGCTCGACGCTATATTCTTCCAGCCGTCCGTTCTCGAGGAGCGCCACGCGCCGCTCGAGTTTCTCTACGCTGACGACCAGCTTGTTCCCCGTCTTGCGCGGGATGCCTAAAATCTTGCGAACTTTCTCTATCATAAATTTGAAATTGGTTGGTTGTGAGCGGCGCCGTGCGTTTGTCGGCGCCGAAGTCACGCCGAACGCCCTCGGTGTTGTAGCTGCCGCCATCCTCGGCGGCAGATGGCGCGGTGGTTCTCGTGCGCCATGCGTAATCCCACGCCTGCTGCCGCTGAGGACAGACGGCAGCTACAACTCTGCCATCCGGAGCGGAGCGAAGCGCAGCCGAGGGGTCCCGCGGCGCCACCTTAAAGGTGACTTCCACCGGATCCCTCGACTTCACTCGGGATGACAAAATGCCCGCACTCATGGTTG
>DAIRIE010000131.1:0-6899 GCA_036809705.1 Chthoniobacterales bacterium | reverse complement strand
GCCTGCTGCCGCTGAGGACAGACGGCAGCTACAACTCTGCCATCCGGAGCGGAGTCGAGGGATCCGGTGAAAATCACCTTCAAGGCAGCGTTACGGGATCTCTCGACTCCGCTGCGCTGCATTCCGGATGACAAAATGCCCGCACTCATGGTTGATTGCGCGACCTTCTCACCGGCGCCGGCGCAGGCGGCGCAGCTTGCTGGCGACCAAATATGCGCTGGAAAAACCCGCGCTTTTGCGGCGGCGGCGTTGCCACCGGCACCGCCCGCGCTACTCGCGCCGCACGTTCCTTCACTTTGCCGCGCGCGTCAGCTTCCTGTTCCACATCAGGGTCGCCGCCGGTATCGGCCATCTGCGTCTCCACTGCGGACGATTGGTCGTTTTCCTCGTCATCCGAGTTCACGCTCTGCTCTGAATCTTTGAAAGTTACATCTTTGATTTGCGCGAAGGGGTTTGGATGATGCGCGGGGGCCATCCATGCCAATTGCGGCTGGAAATTGCCCGCGTCCATCGCCAGCGCGCGCTGCAAAATACGCGTAGCGATTGGGCCCGCCACCGAGCCGCCATGGCCTGCACTACCCTCCACCATCACAGCCACGACGTATTTGGGATTGTCGTAGGGCGCAAAACAGCAGAACCACGCCACGTTGCTTTTAACGCCGCGATCGCTCGCTTCTGCCGTGCCGGTCTTGCCCGCAACCTGCACATCCTTCAGCCGCGCACGGCCGCCGGTGCCTCCGTCTTCGTTGACGACTTTCCACAACCCGCGTCGCACCTGCTCGATCTGCTCGCGAGTAAAATCATTGCGCAGGTCAGCGTCGATCTTCGGCGCCGGCGAGACGACCGGCTGACCGTTCTCCTCGAGGACGGGTGAGCCGTCCTGGTCCACAACTTTGCTCACGAGCCGTGGATAGTACGATATCCCTCCATTCGCCACCGTCGCATAAGCCATCGCCATCTGGAGCGGTGTTGTCAGGACATAGCCCTGCCCAATCGACACGTTGGCCGTGTAAGCCTGCGACCAACGCTCACGCGGGTAATGAATCGACATCCAGTCGGGCCCAGGCATGATGCCCGGCTGCTCGCCACTCAGTTGGATGCCGGTTTCCTTCCCCAGCCCAAGCGCATTGCCGGTCTGGTCTATCGCCGCGATGCCGGCCGCGTTGCCGTATTGGTAAAAAAAGGCGTCGCAGGAAACCTTCAGCGCGTCCGATAGGCCGATGGTGCCATGCGCGCCACCTTTGGCCCCGACCCAGCAATGGAAATAATGGTCACCGTAGCTAACACCGCCGCTGCAATTATATTTGTTGTTGCCGATATGCCGGCGCAAACCGGCCAGTGCGGTGACGATCTTAAACGTTGAACCGGGCGGAAAACCGCTAATCGCGCGATTAATCAGCGGCTTGGTTTCGTCTTTCTGCAATGCCGCCCAATCTTTCGCTTTGATGCTGGGGATAAATGTGTTCGGATCGAATGACGGCACCGATGCCATCGCGAGCACATCCCCGTTGCTGGGATCGACTACGACCGCCGCGGCGCGCGACACCGAACGCAATGCTTCTTCCGTAATCGCTTGCACCCGCGCGTCGATAGTCAGGTAAACATTCGCCCCCTGCTGCGGCGCTTCCTCGCGCAGCATGCCATCAATCACGCCCTTGGCATTGCGCCGCAGATACCGCACACCCGGTTTGCCCCGCAGATATTGATCGAAAATCTTTTCGACATTCGATTTCCCGTCCACGTCGCTCTGGTAAAAGGTGAACTTCTTCGCTTCCTCCTTGTTCGTGTCATCCGGCGGACCGACGTAGCCGAGCAGGTGCGCCGCGAATGCGCCATAGACATACGAGCGAACCGGTTTGATCGCGATGTCCACTCCGGGCAGCCCGACATCGTGCTCGGTGAACTTCGCCATTGTCGGGAAATCGATGTCTTTAATATAAGTGTAAGGCACCTCGGTGTTGGTGCGGTAATGCTTCTGCAACTGGCTGGAGTTGTAGTCGCGCGCGAGATCGAGATCATCCAGCCGCGGCACGACTCCATCGTTTACGATCTTTACGATGTCGGCCTCCTTTAGGTTCTTGGGCATGCCGCTGACGGTGCCGCGATATTCGGTCAATGGCGGCTGCCCGTAGCGCTGCCGATATCCTTTCACCATCTCCGGCAGATAGAAATCAACTTCGTAACTAGCGCGGTTCTGCACCAGCGAGACACCATTGCGGTCCCGAATCTCGCCGCGGATAGATGGGATGCGCACCGTCGCTTCCGAGCTGCCGCGAATGCGCGCCGTCCATTCCGCCCCACGCGCCACCTGCACCCACCAGAGCCGCACCGCCAGCGCGCCGAGCCCCAGAAGCATGAGCAGCGCGAGGAATTGCAAACGTAACAGCGGATTGAGACGGCGCCGGTTCATCGTCGAGCAAACTGTCGCTCGGGCAGATACGGGAACGCCGTCGCGCGCGAGAGCCAGTGCAAGCTCCAGAAGACGAGCGGCGCCATCAACATGGCGAGCAATCCCGGCCCGCCGATTTGCCACCAGACTTCGCGATTAAAAAAAATCGAGCCGCGCCGAAATGAGATCATGAGATATTGCGCGAGCAAGATGGCGGAAGTGCAAATGCCGCTCACGATGCAATGGACTTCCCATCTCCCGCGCACGAATAACGGCCGCAGCCCATGCATGATTCCCGCCAGCACCGCGTAGAGCAGTATCGACGAACCTAACGAGATTTCAACATGACCGCCCACCACCTGCGCCGTTAGCGTATCGAGCAGAAATCCGGCCCAGAACACCAGCACCAGCATCATCGGCAACGGCAGCGCCATTGCCCCGTAAAACACCAGCACCGGCGTGATGTAGATGTGGGCGTTAAACATCCAGTCCAGCGGCGGAATGAAGAACTCCGCCACCTGCGCCAGTAGCACGAGGAACATGAGGATGAGGAAAAAAATCATGGCTTCGACAAATGACGAATGACGGAGCCCGAAGGACGAAGGAATGAGCAAGTACGCGAAATTTCGGTAGCGCCTCGTGCGAACGCTTCCTCATTCGTCATTGTTTCGGGTTTCGTCATTCGCGGCTTCGTCATTCCCTTCATTTCCTCCCGATCACCACGAACACGTCCTCCAGCTTCGACAAATCCACCGCCGGCGTCAGTTGCGCCTGCCCGTCGAGCTCGCGCACGCGATAGCTTTTCACCGTCCCGATGAGCAGGCCCGGTGGAAAAACGCCGCCCACACCTGAAGTATGGGCTTTCTGTCCAGGCTGAAGGTTCGCCTGTTTGGAAAGGAAGTTGAGATCGAGACTCGGCGTCAATGCTCCGATGACGCGTTCGCCGGTGACAATCCCCTGCTCGCGCGTTCCTTCCACGTTCGCGGCCACGCGGCAATTCTCGTCCGACACCAGCAGGACGATGGCGATGTTTTGGCTCACCGTCGTCGTTTTCCCCACCAGGCCTTCATCGGTCACAACCGGCATGTCGGTATCGATCCCATCGGCCTTTCCCCGGTTAATGGTGACCGTGCGCCACCAGGTGGATGCGTCGCGCGTGATCACCTCCGCCGGCACCAGCTTAAAAGTGGCGCGCTCCCGGTAATCGAGCGCATGCCGCAGCCGATCCACTTCGTGCTCGACGTCGCGTAACGCCTGGTTCGTCGCCTTGAGCGACCGGTTCTCCACCCGCAGCTGATTGTTCTCCGCCTCAAGCTGGTCGAGCGACTTCAGACCGCTGCGCACCGAAGTGATCTGTTTTTCCAAACCTGAGCCGGTATGCAGGAAGGGCGAGAGCAGTTGATAAACACTCGCCTGGAGCTGGCGTGTCCCCCCCGCGCCGAAGCTCAGAAAATAACCCAGCGCCGCTACAAACAGCACGAGCGCGATAATGCCCGTGCGCGTCATGAAAAGAAGTGACGAGTGACCAGTGGCGAGTGACGAGTCCTCAATCGAAATTCGAAAATCGAAAATCGAAAATTATCCGTGCCGCCACTGCCGATCGGTCGAAGCCACCTGACGCAAAAACTTGATTTCATTGAGGCATTTGCCAGTTCCTTCCGCTACCGCGCTCAGCGGATCTTCCGCGACGTGGACCGGCAATCCAGTTTCCTCGCTCAAAAGTTTATCGAAGCCGCGCAGCAACGCGCCGCCGCCGGCCAGGACAAGACCGCGGTCAACGAGGTCAGCGGAAAGCTCCGGCGGGCAGCGTTCCAAAGTGATGCGCACTGAATCAACGATGGTTGATATCGGCTCGAGCAACGCTTCGCGCACTTCCTGCGAAGTGATCTGCAACGTCTTGGGCAAACCGGCGACAAGATCGCGCCCTTTCACTTCCACGCTCGTCTCCTTTTCGCTCGGATACGCTGACCCGATCTTGATCTTGATCTCTTCCGCCGTTCGCTCCCCCACCATCAAATTATAAGCGCGCTTCATGTACTGCACGATCGCTTCGTCCAACTCGTCGCCGGCCACGCGTACGCTGCGGCTAAATACTATTCCCGAGAGCGAAATCAGCGCCACCTCCGTCGTGCCGCCACCGATGTCGATGATCATGTTCCCCGCCGGGTCCTGCACCGGCAGACCCACGCCGATCGCCGCGGCCATTGGCTCTTCTATTAGATAAACTTCACGCGCTCCCGCATGCGTCGCTGACTCGCGCACCGCGCGCTTTTCCACTTCGGTGATTCCCGAGGGCACCGCGATCACGACCCGCGGCTTCGCCCGCATCCGCCGCCCGTGCACCTTCGTGATGAAGTGCCGCAGCATCGCTTCAGTCACCTCAAAGTCCGCGATGACACCATCTTTCAACGGCCGCACCGCCACGATATTAGCTGGCGTTCGTCCCAGCATCCGCTTGGCCTCGTCGCCTACTGCCAGCACTTTGTTCGTGCCAGCTTGCACCGCGACCACCGATGGCTCGCGCAAGACAATCCCCTGGTCCTTTACATAGACCAGCGTATTGGCCGTGCCGAGATCGATCCCGATGTCGCTGGAAAGCCAGCCGAAAAGTCCTTCAAACATTAAGACGAGAAAGGTTTGGAAATGAGCGCAATGCAAGTTTCGAGCCAGAAAACACGCGCACGGGAAACTCTGGCCTTCCAGTTCTTACCAGCGAGCGAATCACGCGCCCGAAAACGCGGTGAATGTTCGAAGGATGCGCCTGCGCGTCAAGTGTGAATAACTTTTGCAACACGCCGCCCGCGCGCCTTTGTCGTCCCGAGGCGCGCAGACGCCTCACCGAAGGTCACAGCCGTTCCGCGCGGTTTGCCTCCACTCGGCACGACAACCGTTGCACCTTCCTCCTTCATCCTTCATCCTTCCTCCTTCATCCTTCATCCTTCATGCCGCCCCTCATTGCTCCATCCATCCTTGCCGCCGATTTCTCTCATCTCGCCGAGGAAATCCGCCGCGTCGAAGAAGCCGGCGCCGATTGGATCCACTGCGACATCATGGACGGCCACTTCGTCGACAACATCTCCTTCGGTCCAGCGGTGGTGAAAACCGTCCGTCAGCTAACGACCCTTCCACTCGACGTCCACCTCATGATCGAGCACCCCGACCACTACATTCCCCGCTTCATCGAAGCTGGCGCGAACTCCGTCACTGTGCACGTCGAGAGCGAATCAAAACACGAGGTCAGCCAAACCTTGCGCCAAATCCGGGAACTTGGCTGCCGCACCGGCCTGACCTTGAATCCCGCCACGCCCTTAGAGCTACTCGAACCATTCCTCCACCAGCTCGACCTTCTCCTCATCATGACCGTGCACCCGGGTTTCGGCGGCCAATCCTTTCGCATCGATCAACTGGAAAAAGCCCGCCGTGCCCACGAGTGGAAAGTAGCTAACAATTCCTCGCTCGACATCGAAGTAGATGGCGGCATCACTCCCGAGACCGCCAAGCCGTGCATCGAAGCCGGCGCCAACGTCCTCGTCGCCGGTACCTCCATTTTCAAGTCTGCCGACTACGCCAAGACAATCAGTGATCTACGCGGCATAATTTGACGACGCGAACTAAGCTAGTCCGAACTGATACGCTAGTCGATTCGGGCGCCAGCTGGGTCAGGGCAATGGCAATAGGGCTCGACGCGCTCATACTTTAGCTCGGCGCTTTTATTCTAAGTCTTTAGCCGGGAATCGCTAACCACTAGCTCGCAGCAGCGGCCAAGCCCTCAGCCTCTGAAATTGCAGACTGAGTTCGGCACGTCCTAACGAACGAAAAGGTAGAAGTGCTGGACTGCAAGATTCACAGCTTGCAGTCCGAACCCGGGTTTAGTACCCGCGGGCTTTGCTCGCGGCACGTCGCACGGGGGCATGATGCGCCATCTCTTTGCCTTCTTTCATATTACCGGGCCGCAACGTATCTCGATTAGGAATTGAGCGATTGCTTTTGAACTTAGCTTTCAGTTTCTCTTTGCGCATGGAATCACTTTCGGTTCGAAGGCCAAGGTAGCGGCGAAACCGCCACGTGTCCCGGTTTTTTTGGAAGGACGAGTCCTCACTTTTGCCAAACCAGCCCTCGACTGCTGTGTTCCTGCTCTCACTGGGAAAACGAAATGGGTCTGTGCGAATTTCACGCTCATCGAACGCGTCGCCGGCGTGTTTGGATAGCCGGTATTCACCCCCCTTCCGCTGCCGTCGAGGCCGAGGCGGTATTTGATATTGTAGGAAGGCCGAACAGTATCCACGGTCAAGCATTCGCCATCTTCTACGCGGCCCAGTCGGCGCAGAGGAGTTCGGCCTGAGCGAGGACGGTTTTTGTCGCCTCGTCTTGAAGATCGGGTGGGTAACCGTGCTTCTTTAGGATTCGCTTCACCAACACTTTGATCTTCGCGCGCGCGCTTTCGCGCAGCGTCCAATCGATTGTCACGCTCTTGCGGACTTGGGTGACGAGTTCGGTGGCGATGACCTTA
>DAIRIE010000130.1:0-7422 GCA_036809705.1 Chthoniobacterales bacterium | reverse complement strand
AGTCACTCCGCTGGCCACCATCGGTGAGGGACTGGTGTTCGGCACCAGCGTCTGGATGGCCGCTGATAACGCGATCGTGCCGGCACTTGGCCTTGCCAAGCCGCCCATGCAAACACCGCTTTCAACTCACATCTACGCGCTCGCTTCTCATCTCCCCGATTGATTGTCAGACAACCAGCGGCGCTATTCCATTTTACGCAGTCGCGTAATCGAAGCGCCTTTGGCGCGCGCGAATGACTCATTGCGCGAGCAACGCTTGGCATGCCTCCGCGCATCGCTGGCAAGCCTCCGCGCAGACGCGGCAATGCTCCATGTGCTGTCCGTGCTTTTCGCAAATCGCGCCGCAGATTCGGCACGCTTCGATGCACGCGCGCAGCTGTGCGCCGGCGAGTTTGAAATCCGTGCGGGTGAAGCGCGAAATGATGCGTGCGGTGGCGAGACAAATGTCGGCGCAGTCGTTGCAATCGCGAATGCATCCGACCATTCGTGCGACCTCTTCTTCCCCGAGACACGCGTCGGCGCAGGCGTTGCACGCTTCGCTGCAAGAGTAACACGCGGTGATGCATTCAATGACCGCCGCGTGATCCGACGACGGATTCACCGGATGCGTTTCGAACATCTGTTTGATGTAGCTCATATCCTTAGATGCCATGGGCCAGCGAGAATTGCCAGCCGGCGGCCGGCGCCCGGTTGCAGTTTTAGAAGGAAAATCGGCGTTCTTCAATCACTTGACCTGCAACTTGCCCGGTACGCGCGCGCAGATGTAGTATGTGCCGGAAGGATTGTAGCGAACGAGATTTTGCCCGCAGCTTTTCCAAGCCTGTTCCGTTGCGCAACAGCATATGGAATATCAAAACGCGGTTCAAAAGTCACCGTGAAATTAAATTGTGCCAGTTACTTGACTTCTAAAAGCGCCCGTAGCTCAGCCGGATAGAGCAACGGATTTCTAATCCGTGGGGCGGGTGTTCGAGTCACCCCGGGCGCGCGATTACTGGTTCCAGCAAATCATGTCTGAAAAAGCGCAACTCGTCGTCGAAGGAAAGAAGCTTGCGGTTTCTAACCTGAACAAGGTTCTTTATCCCAAAGCTGGTTTCACTAAAGGACAGGTCATCGATTACTACATCCGCATCGCGCCGGTGCTGCTGCCGCACTTGCGCGACCGGCCGCTGACGATGAAACGCTATCCCAATGGAGTGGACGGTGAGTTTTTCTATGAAAAGAACTGTCCAGCGCATCGGCCTTCGTGGGTAAAGACGGCGAAGGTCTGGAGCGAGGGTAATCAGCGCGACATGTATTATTGCCTCGCGCAGGATTTGCCGACATTGATCTGGGCGGCGAACCTGGCCGATCTCGAGCTGCATACGTCGCTTGCGCGAAAAAAGAATGTCGCGCAACCAACCATGATGGTTTTCGATCTCGATCCCGGGCCGCCCGCGGACATCGTGCAATGCTGCCAGGTCGGCCTCTGGCTGCGCGATCTGCTCGCGGAAATGAAGCTGCGAAGTTTTCCCAAGACGAGCGGCTCAAAAGGTTTGCAGGTGTATGTGCCGTTGAATACCGCACCGACGAGCTTTGATGAGACTAAGGCGCTATCGCGCGCGCTGGCTGAACATCTGGAACGCGAACACGGCGGCCTGGTCGTTTCGAAAATGCTGAAAGCGCTGCGCGGTGGGAAGGTGCTGGTGGATTGGAGCCAGAACGATGAACACAAGACCACGGTGTGCGTCTATTCGCTGCGGGCGAAAGATGAGCCGACTGTGTCTACTCCGGTGAGTTGGGACGAGGTAGAGAATTGCCTGAAGAAAAAAGCTGAGCTACTTAAATTCCGATCCGATGAAGTCATCGCGCGCGTGGAGAAATCCGGCGATTTATTTTCGGCGGTGCAGGAGCTGAAACAAAAGCTGCCGAAGAAATGGGAGCTGTGACGCGGAAATGGATTCGCGTGTTGGAAGGCTGGAGCCTAGGGGATTCGAACCCCTGACCTCCTCAATGCCATTGAGGCGCTCTACCAACTGAGCTAAGACCCCGAAGGAATTTCAGATTCTAGATTTCAGATCGATGATTGCAAATTGCGGGGGCGAGGAGGCGGCCCGACCGTCCTCTGCGCAGTTGCTCCCGCGTCGGACGCAGGCCGACGGCTACAGAACGCAAATGGTGATTACACCCCGACTGGTGAGACGGCAGGATTGCACGATGGCATACCGAGGCCACCTTGCAGATGCGCGGCCACGGTTTGGGTCAGCCGATCCGGCAGATATGGCTTGGCCAGGAAGGCGTGCTGTTTCTCGCGTTCGAAATCGCCACCGATCAATTCCGCGCTGTAGCCGCTGGTGAAGATGACTTTCAAGTCCGGTTTGTCTTCAAGGAGGGTCTGCGCCAGCTCACGCCCGGAGATGGATTCCGGCATGACGACGTCGGTGAGAAGAAGATCGATTTCGTTTCGATGTTCCGCCCAAATCTTAAGCGCGGCGCGACCGTTAGCCGCAGAAAGAACCCGGTAGCCAACGGCGGTGAGCGCATCGCTAACGAATTCACGCAGCATTTCTTCGTCTTCCACGACGAGAATAGTGATGGCACTGCTGGCGACATTTTCCGCGACCGGCTCCTCAGGCTTGGCCGCTTCCGCAAGTAGATCGTCGGAACTAAGCGGGAAGAATACCCGGACAGTGGTGCCCCGGCGCGGTGCGCTTTCTACTTCGATCCAGCCGCCGTGTTGCTTGAGCACACCGTAAACAGTGGCGAGACCCATGCCGGTGCCTTTGCCGGGAGCCTTCGTCGTGAAGAACGGCTCGAAGATGCGCGCGATCGTCGCTGCGTCCATGCCGTTGCCCGTGTCCTTCACCGCCAGACAAATGTGCGGGCCTGGCTGCGCCTCCGGATTGCGCTCTCGCGCTGCTTCATCAATCTCCACCAGCACAGTCGCCAACGTCAGCTTGCCACCGTCGATCATGGCGTCACGTGCGTTTAAGGCGAGATTCATGATGACCTGATCGACGCTGCTCGGATCGGCGAAAATCGGCGGCAAATCGGATGCGAGCTGCATATCGAGCGCGATATGTTCGCCGATGATGCGGCGCAGCATGGCCACGGTTTGCTCGACCACATCGTTGAGCGAGAGGGCCCGGCGCTGGATCATTTGCTTGCGGCTGTAGGCAAGCAACTGCCGCGTCAATGCCGTAGCCCGTTCGGCCGCGCGTTCGACTTGTTGCAAGGAAGCGCTGAGCTTTTCATCCAGATGCGGATTGCGCAATTGCATCGCGGTGTTGCCGAGAATGACGGTGAGAATGTTGTTAAAATCGTGAGCTACGCCGGCTGCCAGGCGGCCGACAGCTTCCATCTTCTGCGCCTGCCGTAGCTCGTTCTCGAGCCGCACGCGATCGGTGATGTCCTGCAAGATGACGAGGTAATACGGCGCGTTGCCCAATTCGAGATTTTCGGCGCTGATCAAGACTTCGCGGGTCTCGCCGCGCGCGGTGCGAATAGTCGCGGCGAGATTGCGCACGACATTGCGCGCGGCAAGCTTCTCCCGCAGAGCATCGGCGGTCGCGTCGTCGGCCCACACTCTGGTGTCGCCGTTGAGCACCGCGTCGCGCTCGGTGTCGATTAACTCAAGAAAGCTGATGTTGGCGTCGAGGCAGCCTTTGCCATCTGGCCGCTGAATGATCATCGGCACCGGGCTGCTGTGGAACGCTTTTGAAAAACGCTCCTCGGAACGGCGCAAGGCGGATTCCGCGGCCGCGCGTTCGGCGACTTCGCCCGTCAGCCGCGCGTTGGCCGCGCGCAGCTCGACCGTGCGCTGATTGACCAGGCCGTCGAGTTCCTCCATCTGCCGTCGCGCGATTTGGGTGAGTTGCCATTTCTTGGTCAAGGCGTGCGCCATTTGCAGCACCTCGACGTTGTCGAAAGGTTTCTTCAACACCAGCATCTGGTCCGTGCTCCCGACGGACTTGGCGATTTCATCCCACGAGTAATCGGAGTAAGCGGTGCAAATGACGATTTGCAGATCGGCAAATTCCTTCCAGATGCGCGTGATCGTCTCGATCCCGTCCCACCCCGGCGGCATACGCACATCGACGAACGCCACCGCGTAAGGCTCGCCTTTGGCAACAGCGGCCCGGACTTTTTCCAAACCTTCCTCGCCTTGAAAAGCGGATTCGATCTGAAAACTCCATGGCCGTGAGGCATCGGCTTTGTCGCCGAAGAGCGCCGCCTCTTCAGCATCCAGCTCCTTCGCCAGGGTGGCGTCGGCCGGGCCGAGGATCTTGCGAAAATCGTCGTGAATGGAGGGGTTGTCGTCGATGATGAGGATGCGGTGGTTTTCCGGCTGGAGATGCAAGGGTGTAGTGCTCATGTGTTGGAAACGTTGGAAGCGATGGGAAGCTCGAGAGTAAAAGTGGCGCCGTGGCCGGTGCCGGGGCTCGCCACCGAAAGCGAGCCGCCCATGGCCCGAGCGGCGAGCGCTCCGCTGTGCAGGCCGAAGCCGTGACCTTCTTCACGCGTGGTGAATCCATGCGCGAAAATCCGCGTGAGATTTTCCGGCGAAATACCGATGCCGTTATCCGCCACCAGGATGTGCACGTGGCCCTCGTTGACGGCGAAAACGGAAATGGTAATGCGTTTGTCCAAACGCTTCACTTCATCGAGCGCGTATTTGGCATTACGCAAAAGGTTGATCAGAATCTGGAGCACTTTGTGCCGATCGACGCGCACCAGCGGCACCGGTGAAAACTTGCGCTCAACCGTGACGCCGTGCCGCTCAAAGGCGCCGATGTTCATGGCGATGGCGTCTTCCACCAGCCGATGCGCGGGCAGACTTTCAAAAACGCCGCTCACTTTGGCGTAGCTCTGCTGCATCGCTACGACCTCCTTGATGTGCTCGATATTGCGCCCGAGCTGATCCACCTCTTCGAGTAGCTCGGTATTCTCCGCGATGAAAAACTCGCCCAGTTTCGCGAGATAACCCGGGAGCTTCTGGCCGTTGGGATCCTTGGTCAGATACTCGCCCACGTTGCCATTGTGCTGAGTGAGCAAGGCCGCGGCTTTGGCCAGCTTCGGCGCCTTGGAGCGGCGCAGCTTTTCCACGACCAGGCTGGCGGAAACGTTCACGCTGTTAAGGACGTTGCCGACGTTGTGGAGCACGCCCGTCGCCACTTCCGCCATGCCAGCCAGGCGCGATGTCTCGAGCAGTTTTTGTTGCGAAATCCGCAGCGCTTCTTCCGCCTGCTCACGCTCGGTGATCTCGCGCTGCAACGCATCCACCTGCTCCTGCAATTCTCCCTGGGCCTTTTGCAACGCACTATCCTGCGACTCGATCTGGTCGAGCATGTGATTGAACGCATCCGTCAACACGCCCACCTCATCGCAGCAGTGCTTCGGCGCGCGCACGGAATAATCGTGGTGATCGGCCACTGTGCGCGCGGTGCCGGTCAGGCGCAGGATGGGGTTGGTAATAAAACGCTGGAATTGACTCGAAAGCACAAAGGCGAAGAGCAGCGAGGCTGCGAGCACGAGCGCAAAAATGGCGCCGTAAAGCCGCAGCAGTTGCGAGGTCATGGCATGAAGATCGGCCAGGAGATAAAGCGTGCCTTCGCGCTTGCCATTGAGCAGGACTGGCTGCGCGAGGAGGATGCGGTTGCCATCGGCTTTGAATCCCGCCGTTGATTGCGCGGCCTTCATTTCCCCTTCGTCGCGCGCAGCGCCGAAAAACGCGAGCCGCTGGCCGCCGGTGAGCTCCAGCCGTGCGCTCACGATCTGCGGCATCGTCTTCAGGCCGGCGAGAATCTGCGCAGCGGCATCTTCGTCTTTGAACATGACAGTCGCAGCGCAGTTGTGCGCCGTCATTTCGCCCAGAACCGCGAGCTCGTGCGCGGATTGCTGCCGCAGCGTGTAGGCTTGAAAGCAAAATAAAACGGCAAAAGCGAGCAGCAACACCACGCTCGAGATCAACATGATCACGAGCGTGATCTTTTGACGGATGGGCCGATCGCGCAGGTTCAACATCAGGGTCAGACGTCACTTACAGCTACTTTTGAGCCGAGCGGAAAAAATTCCGAGGCTGCGGCAACATTCATGCTCCTCTCCTCTCGACGCACTGCGCATGACAGCGCCTGCGTCATCAAGCGAAAATGAATCCTTCCACAGAAGACGTTGCCACTTCGCCCCAGCCGCGAGCGGCCGGGACCAAACCGGCCCATCGGCCCGCGACCGATCCGACCCCTGAGAATCGCCGCGCCTGGGCTGCGCCCATCATCGCTGCCGCGGCACTCGTCATCGGGTTCGGCTTCTGGCTCCTTTCACGAGAAATCACGCCCGGTCTCACCGCCCATACTTCGGCTGAATCGGCTTACGTCGCATCGTTTCCGGAAAAGAGCATCGCGGTTCTTCCCTTTGAAGATTCAAGCGAAAACAAAGAGCAAATCTCGCTCGCCGATGGAGTGCAGGACGACACCGTGACCGCGCTTTCGAAGGTGGCGGACTTGCGCGTCATTAGTCGCACTTCCGCGAGCACCTACGCGGCGGGCAAGCCGCGCAGCATTCGTGAGATCGCGCAAAGCCTCGGCGTCGCCTACGTCCTCGAGGGCAGCGTGCGCCACAACGACAACAACAAGGTGTCGATCGTTGCGCAGCTCACCGACGCGCGCCGCGACACGAAGTTATGGAGCCAACGTTACGAGCGCGACGTGAGCGATGTCTTCGGCGTGCAGAGCGACCTGGTGCAACGCGTCGCCTCCTCCATGCAGGCGACCGTCAGCGCCAAAGAAGCCCACGCCATTGAGGAGCGGCCAACTAACGACGTCGTCGCCTATGACCTTTACGTTCGCGGCAAAACACTCATCGCCAGCGTCTCATTCAACGCCCAGATCAACGACAAGCTTCTTCAGTCCACGCAGCTGCTGGATCAGGCCATCGTGCGCGATCCGAATTTTTATCTCGCCTACTGCCAGCTCGCCGCCGCCCACAATTACATCTACTTCTTCGGTTTTGATCACACCCCGGCGAGACTCGCTCTGGCGGAGTCAGCGCTCAAAACGGTCGAGCGCCTGCGCCCGGAGGCAGGCGAGACGCACCTCGCCAAAGCGACTTACCTCTACCGTTGTCCCCTCGATTATGACGGCGCCCGCGCTGAACTCGCCCTCGCCCAACGCGCATTGCCGAACAGCTCTGAAATTTTCGAGCTGACCGGCTACATCGACCGTCGGCAAAATCTTTGGAACGAATCCTCGCGCAGTTTGCAAAAAGCTTTCGAGCTCGATCCGCGCAACTTTTTCCTCCTCCAGCAAATCGCTTCCAGTTACCAGGAGCTTCGGCAATTCGGCGCCATGGCCGCCGCGCTCGATCGCGCTCTTGCCCTCGTCCCGCACGATCTGGACACGCGCATCACCCGCGCGCTCGTTGACCTGGAATGGCGCGCCGACACTCGCC
>DAIRIE010000129.1:0-7446 GCA_036809705.1 Chthoniobacterales bacterium | reverse complement strand
GCTTCACGATCTCGCTCGACGGCTGCCCCAACGCCAGGACCGTCTCGCAGACAAAACCTTCCTCGCGCAATTCGCGCTGACGTTTATCCAGATAGGCGCGATCCACCCGCATCTCTTCGCTCTCGGCCAGTTGCAACTGGTTGTAATTGCGCGCCACGAAACCATCGGCCACGTGCACCAGAAGGAGGTGCGCCCCGGTCAACCGCGCAAACGGTTTGATGTGCTCGAGGATCGTCTGATCCGCCGCGCTGTTTTCCATCGGGATGAGGATGCGTCGATACATCGTTAGGAGAACCAGCGGCCGATGGCCGCGCGCACATCGGCGATGAGGAAGGTATCGAAAAGCAGTTTCGCGTTGAGCGCAATGATGAGCAGCGTCGTTGCCCAGCCGAGCACTTTCACCCAGGGCGGATTGGCGAATTCGCCCATCTTCGCGCGCTCCCCGGTGAATCGCATCAGCGGCCAGACCGCGAACCCAAGCTGCATGCTGAGCACCACCTGGCTCGCGACCAGGAGTTGCGTCGTTTTGCTTTCGCCGAAAAGACCGATGATCACCACCGCGGGCACGACTGCGATGAGACGCGTGATGATTCGCCTCAGCCAAGGCGTGATGCGGAAATTCAGAAAACCTTCCATCACCACTTGTCCAGCGAGAGTGCCGGTGAGGGTGGAGTTTTGCCCGGAGGCGAGCAGAGCGACAGCGAAGAGGACACTGGCCAGACCGACCCCCAGCAGCGGCGTGAGCAGTTTGTAGGCGTCCTGGATTTCAGCGACCTCGGCGTGACCGGAAGTGTGAAAGACCGCGGCGGCAACGATGAGGATGGCGGCATTGATGAAGAGCGCGAACATCAAGGCGGTGGTGGAATCGATGGTGGCGAACTTGATCGCTTCGCGCCGGCCCTGCGGCGTTTGCGCGAACTTGCGCGTCTGCACGATGGAGGAGTGCAGATACAGATTATGCGGCATGACGGTGGCGCCGAGAATGCCGATGCTAAGGTAAAGCATTTCGGGATGGCTAACGATTCGTGGACCTGGAATGAAGCCGCGCCCAACTCCCAGGAGATCCGGTTTGGAAAAAAATAGCTCGGCGGCAAAGCATCCCCCGACCGTGGCGATAAGAGCGATGACGATAGCTTCGATGTAACGGAAGCCTTTGTGTTGCAGAAAAAGTACCGCGAGCACATCGAGCATGGTGATGATGCAGCCCCAGACGAGCGGGATGCGAAAGAGCAATTGCAGCGCGATGGCCGAGCCGACTACTTCCGCCAGATCGCAGGCGGCAATGGCGATCTCGCAGAGCAGCCAGAGGCACCAGACCGCCGGCATGGAATAATGATCGCGGCAGGCTTGCGCGAGATCGCGCCCGGTGGCGACGCCGAGTTTGATACAGAGGTGTTGCAGGAGGATCGCCATCAGATTGGAGATCATGATGACGGTGAGGAGCGAGTAGCCGAAGCGCGCGCCGCCGGCGAGATCAGTGGCCCAGTTGCCCGGGTCCATGTAGCCGACAGCGACGAGAAAACCGGGGCCGGAAAAGGCGAGCAGCTTGCGCCAGAAGGAAGCGGTCGTCGGCACGACCACGCTGCGATGGACTTCCGCGAGCGAGACCTGCTCGGCTTTTCGGCGCCAACCCCGCTCTGCTCCGGGCACGAAAGCTTGGTGATCCATCAGCGCGCGTGCTCTGCGGGAATGGCGGAGCAAGAAACAAGTAGTCGCTTCACGATGAGAGTTCGTCCACTTTCGAGCCGCGCGCGAAAATGGCAATGAGCTCCGCGCCCGATGAGATGAGCGCCAGGAAGGAAATTCACGCCTCGTTAGAACCGAGCGCCGCCGAAATTCGTCGCTGGGGAAAAGCGGCAACCGATCTCCTGGCTGATTATCTTGCCTCCCTCTCCGAGCGGCGCGTCTATCCACAGACTTCCGCACTCGAAATTCGCGAGCGGCTCGAAACTGATCTCCCGGTCGAAGGCGCGGAGTTCGCGCGCCTGCTCAATATTTTTCGCGACGTCATCCTGCCGCTCAGTCGGCACAATGCCCATCCGCGCATGTTCGGTTATGTGCAATCACCGGGCACAGCTGTCGCGGCGTTCGCCGATCTTCTCGCTTCGGCATTGAACGCGAACCTGACCGCGTGGCGTTCCGCACCAGCCGCCGTCGAACTCGAGCGCGTAACGTTGGAATGGGTCAAACAGATTCTCGGGCTCGAGTCACAGTCCGGCGGTTTGTTCGTCAGCGGCGGTTCGATGGCGAATCTGGCCGCGCTCGCCGCCGCACGAACCGCGAAGGTCGCGCCTCACGATTTTCCGCGCGCGCGCATTTACGCTTCGGCAGAAACGCACCATTCCATTGTCAAAGCCGCGGCACTTCTCGGGCTCGGGCGCGAAAGCGTGCGCCTGCTGCCGGTGGACGATCGGTTCAAGGTCCGCGTGGACGATTTGATCGCGTCGATCACGGCCGACCGCGCGCGCGGTGACCTGCCATTCTGTCTCGTGGCCAACGCCGGCACTGTCGCAACCGGCGCCGTCGATCCGATCGCCGAACTGCGCGACATCGCTGAGCGGTTCGGTCTCTGGCTGCATGTCGATGCGAGCTACGGCGGATTCGCCACGCTTGCTCCCCAGTCGCGCGAGTTGTTTAACGGAATCGCGGAGGCGGATTCCGTCGCGCTCGACCCGCACAAGTGGCTCTATCTTCCGGTTGATTGCGGCTGCGTTTTTTACCGGGACGCAGAAAGCGCGCGCGCGGCTTTCGCCCACACCGCGGAATACACCAGGGTGCTGGACCTGCGCGATGACGAAGCATTCGCCTTCTGGGATTACGGTCCGGAGTTATCCCGCCGTTTTCGCGCGCTGAAAGTCTGGATGTTGCTCAAAGGCGTGGGCACGCGCGCACTCGGAGAAGCGATCGAGAGCAATCTCACCTCCGCGCGACACTTGGAAGCTCTTGTCCGTGAGAGCGACGATTTTGAAATGCTCGCGCCGGTGGAGCTATCGATTTTCTGTTTCAGATATCGGCCGAAAACCAGCAGCGAAGTGGAGCTGGACGAGTTGAATGAGCGGCTGCTGGTCGCGTTGCAGCGCGACGGGAGTTCCTATTTATCGAACGCGAAAATCAACGGACGGTTCGCGCTGCGCGGCTGCGTTCTGAATTATCGCACGACCTTACATGACATGGAAAAGCTACTGAATGATCTCCGCCGTGTCGCTCTGGCGTTGTAAACGTCCTCCTGCGTTCGCCTTCATCTTTGGCGGCACCGCGGGAGAAAAGAACGGGACGACACGGAGGTCGTCCCTCCAACGTGTCGACTTCATGTTCCGCCTTCCCGCCTTCCGCCTTCACTGCTTCATCCTTCCCCGTTCCGTGCTAACATTCGCTTCGAATTGGCGCGATTAGCTCAGTGGTAGAGCGCTTGCTTCACACGCAAGAAGTCGCAGGTTCGAACCCTGCATCGCGCATTCTTTCCACCGCGCCAAAGCGGTCGCCGCCGCGACAAGTCGCAGGTTCCATCCCGGCATCGCGCATCTACTCGCCGAGGGCGCAGTGCCGCGTCCCAAGGGTGCTGTGAGGGCGGCTTAGCTGCGGCGGACGATTCCGGTGTTTGAACTGCCATGTTTTCAGCCGCGCGAGCCGAGGGTTTGCTCATCATATGTGGCTATACAACATATCATAGTAGAGCTCGTAATGTCTTGCTGGACCTTCTACCGACTTGACGGGATGCAACCGTCGCACCCGAGAGCGCCGTGATGCTGGCGCAGCATTCAAAAGCGTTTGGGTCTGCGCATGCCTGCGCGTAAGCTCCGCCGCAGGCCGATGTGGCGAAATGGCAGACGCAACGGACTTAAAATCCGTTGGGCTTAAACGGCCCGTGCCGGTTCGAGTCCGGCCATCGGCATTTCGCCCGTGCGCGGGAGAGGATAATCGGTTGCTGGGGATTCTCAGGATGATAGAATTTACATCGTGCTGAAGAATGTCAGCGTTTTGGTCTTCGCGCTCCTTGCCTTCGCGGTTAGCGCTTACGCCGGTACTTATCGACGGGCGCTTTTTTCCGGGGCGTTGATCTGGAGTGAGCGGCCGCGGACAACGGAAGAAGCGACCTGGTCCGGCAAACGCGACGCGCAGGGCTACGCCACGGGATACGGCACGCTGACCTGGTATTCGCGGGAACGTATGACGGTGACCGGCTCCTCTATTCTTCGCGAGAACCGCTCGGCGATTGTCACGCGATCGAGCGGTTACATGGAGCAGGGGAAGTTTGTCAATCCGCCCACTGATGCAAAAGTCGCGTCGCGGGCGCAGAGGAAAAAATCGCGACAAGAAATGCCAGCCAAACCCGAGAAGACGGCAGGTGCCGCCGCGGCGTCGGCTTCACCGGCGACCGCGCGCAATGCTGCTACCGCGACTCCCTCACCCAGCCCGACTCCTGCGCCCTCTCCGTCCTCTTCATCGACGCAACACCCGCGCGACGATGCTTTGGATTCATTGGCCCGTCCACCATCATCTCTCGGTCTCAGCGCGACGCCGGAGACATCACCCCACCCGACGCCGGAGCAATCGGGGTCACCTTCGCCTTAGGTGCGGGGCGTCTTGGCTGATGTGATCGGCGATCGGTGATCAGTAATCAGTGAGCGGTGATTCGGTGATCAGTTAATGGCCGGCGAATGAGCTTGGCTCAATCTCCCCGGGGCGTGGCAAAGATAGGCCATGGCCGATCGCGCTTTATTCATTCCGATAATTCTCGGCACCGCTCGCAAAGGGCGCCGGAGTGAGAACGCGGCGCGTTTCATGTTCGAACAGACGAAGGGGCGCGCTGGTGTGGAAACGGAGTTTGTGGATGTGGCAAAAATTCCGATGCGCCTGGATGACGCCGGCGAACAGATGAAGGACCCGGGATTCTCGGCGCTCGTCACTCGCGCCGATGCACTCGTTGTCGTCACGCCTGAATACAATCACGGCTACCCCGGCCTGCTGAAGCACGCGCTCGATATGAATCTCGACGAATACGTGCACAAAGCGGTCGGCATCTGCGGTGTGTCAGCTGGCGGGTTCGGCGGCACGCGCGTGATCGAGGCGCTGCTGCCAGTCATGCGCGAACTCGGCTTGGTGACGATCCTTCACCGATGTGAACTTCGGTAATGCGGCCAGAATTTTCGACGAAACAGGCAAACTGACGGACGACTCGTTCATCCGCCGAGCGGCGAAATTCCTCGACGAGCTGATCTGGATGGCACGGGTGCTGCGGCATGGACGCGAGAACATTCCGCCGGTGTAGCCGCTGCTGCTCAACGCTGAGTTGTAATCAGCCGAGCTTGTTTTATTCTACGCGTTCGGTTCTGGGTTGAACCGGATATCTGCACACCTGACCGCCGAGAGCGGCCGCATCAGCACGCGAGGTCGCGCAGATGATTAATACAGAACAGCGCGCTGAAAAGGAGTTCGTCCGCCGCGGCGGATGAAAGAACATCATGCCACGAGCAACCAATGCACCGGCCAGCCGTGAACGGCGGCGGCGGGTTTTGAAGCAAGCGAAAGGCTATCGCGGGCGGCGATCGAAGCTTTTCCGTTACGCCAAGGACGCGACGATGAAAGGCAAATACTGGGCGTATCGCGATCGCAAGACGCGAAAGCGGAATTTCCGGATGCTCTGGATTCAGCGACTGAATGCCGCGGTGCGCGCGAACGGGATGACCTACAGCCGGTTTGCCGAGGGATTAAAAGCGGCGGGAATCGCGCTGGATCGCAAGGTTTTGGCGGAGCTGGCGGTGAGCGATGAGAAGACGTTCGGCTCGATTGTGGAGCAGGTGAAGAAGGCGCTCGAGAACAAGAGCAACAAGGCGGCGTAGGTTTTTTGTCATTCCGAGCGGAGTCGAGGAATCTCTAGCTATCCTCTGCCGGGAATGAATAGAGATGTCTCGACTTCGCTCGACATGACAGGAGAGGAGACACCCCCGCTCGAAAAACTGCGCGGCGACGCGCTCGCGCAGATCACTGGCGCGGCGGATGAGCGCGCGCTCGAAGAAGTGCGCGTGCGATTTCTCGGACGCAGCGGCAGCGTTTCGGAATGGGGCGAGAAGATGAAGTCGCTGCCGAAAGCGGAAAAGCCGATTGTCGGTAAATTGCTGAACGAAGTTCGGCGGGCGATCACTGAGGCGCTGGACGCGAGGACCCAGGAGTTTCGCACCAACCAAGAATCGGCGGCGCTGGAATCGATCGACATCTCGCTTCCGGGCACGCCGCATGAGCGCGGCACATTGCACCCATTGACGCAAATACTGGATCGCGCCATTGGCATTTTTCGCCGGATGGGTTTCGCGCTCGCGGAAGGTCCGGACATCGAAACCGAATGGCATTGCTTTGATGCGCTGAACACGCCGGCGGATCATCCGGCGCGAAATGAGCAGGACACATTTTATTTGCCCGATGCGCGACTCCTGCGCACGCACACTTCCACGGTACAAATCCGTACGATGGAAGCGGCGCCGCCGCCCATTCGCGTTATCGCGCCGGGCGCGGCCTTTCGGCGGGATGAGGTGGACGCGACGCACAGTGCGCAGTTTCACCAGATCGAAGGGCTTTATGTGGATGAAAACGTGAGCGTGGCGGACCTTAAAGGCGCGCTGGAGTTTTTCCTGCGTGAGCTTTTCGGCACGAATACCGCGGTGCGTTTTCGGCCGCATTTTTTTCCGTTCACGGAGCCGAGCTTCGAAATCGACGTGAAATCGGCGGCGCTGAAATCAGGCGAGAAATGGATCGAGGTCTGCGGTTGCGGAATGGTGCATCCAGCCGTGTTGGAAGCGGTGAATGAGGCCCGCGGCGATGATGCTTATGATCCGGAAAAGTGGAGCGGGTACGCCTTTGGCCTTGGAATGGATCGGCTGGCGATGATTTTGTTTGATGTGCCGGATATCAGGTTTTTTGCGCAGAATGATCTGAGGTTTCTGCGACAGTTCGGATGAGCATTTCCCGTCACTCCGAGGGATCGAGGGATCCCGCGGCGGAAGGTACAGGTAACGCAACGGGATTCCTCGACTCCGCTTCGCTCGCTCGGAATGACGGTTTAATGAGATGAAATTCTCACTGAACTGGCTGCGGGAGTTTGTCGAGTTGCCGGCGAGCACGGAAGAGCTCGCGGAGTTGCTCACGCTGGCCGGCATTGAAATCGAGGCGGTCGACACGCGCGGCGGCACATTCGAAAATGTCATCGTCGCGCAGATCGTGGCGGCGAAGCAGCATCCAAATGCCGATCGATTGAGCGTTTGCGAAGTTGATGACGGCAGCGGGAACAAACGGCAAATCGTTTGCGGGGCGACGAATTACAGACCGGGCGACAAGGTTCCGCTCGCGCTTCCCGGCGCGGAATTGCCGAATCGGCTGAAGATTCGCGCCAGCAAACTGCGCGGAGTTGAGAGCGAGGGAATGCTTTGCAGCGCGAAAGAGCTCGGCTTGGGC
>DAIRIE010000128.1:2202-7525 GCA_036809705.1 Chthoniobacterales bacterium | reverse complement strand
AGGAGAAATCGCGCTGCGCCGCAGGCCCTTGAACGAACTGGCGCGTCGTTTGCCGAGCTGTGCTGTCGCCGCCGCTGCCACGAAACGCGAAGGATTCGAGAGAGCGCGCAAAATTCTCGGCGTGCTGGGCCCGGAGGCGACGCTGGCCCGGGGCTACAGCATTACTACCGATGCTGAGGGCAATCTCATTCGCTCAATTGCGAGGCTGCAGCCCGAGGCGCGAGTGCGAACGCGGTTGAGCGATGGTGAATTCGACTCCGCAGTACTCACTTTCTCATCGCGGGCGAAGCGGAGCGAAGCCGAGGGATCCCGATAAGTTGCCTGTGACATTCGCAACGGCGTTCCTCGACTCGGTCACAATTGACGGAAAAAGAAAACGGCGGCTGGAGGGGCCCAGCCGCCGTTAAAAATGGAGGATTCTACTTGAGCTTGGTTAACCGTTTGTCAGCAGAAGCCCATTTTGCTCAGGTGTCGGGGCGTTATCCGCATCTGTGGTTTGCTTTCCTGTAACTGTTTGGAACACGGACGGAGAGCTCGCTTGAGCAGCCGTCACATTGTTTTTCCTGAGAATGCTAGCGTCACCGCCCTTACGTTGAACGATAAACCCCTTGTCGGCATAGGGTGCCAACGTCTGATCGAGCTTACTATTGTAAACATAGTTGTTCGTCTCGAGGAATATCGTATTGGACGAGTCTGCATCTTTGACTTTAAAGATCTTGAAAGCGGGAATGCCGGCGCATGCCGTAACATTAGTAGTTCCGTCCGCAGCCACAGTCGACGTTACCGTGTAGCTTGCCCCTGGTGCGTTCATCAGCTTCTGAACGTCCCCTCCCTTCAGATAGTTATTTACAGTAAGCAGGTTTAGAAACTCACTGTTCTTCGTGATGGCCGGGTTAGCATCACCGGGCCAGGTGAGAGTCGCGTCCGAGTTTGCTGCGCCATCGAGCGCCATTTGCTGCGCGGCAAGGTAAAGCTGACGGCCATTGTTCATGGTGCCAGTCATCTGGCCTTTGGTCAGCGCGCTGGTGAGAGCGGGGACGGCGAAGGCGGCAAGGATGGCGATAATGGAGATGACGACGAGCATTTCGATCAACGTAAATGCCTTTTGGCGATTGGTTTTCATAGGGCTGTAGGGTTTCGAGGGCGGAGAGTACCAACCCGCGTCGGAAATCGCAATGCTTCTTTTTGCGCGTCGCGCCGCGTTTCCTGGAGGGACGAGCTCTGTCTCGTCCCCAATTTTTTTGTCGGAGCCCGGCGCAATCAGAAGATGGAAGCGCGGCGAGGAAAAGTTTTGGGACGACACAGCGGTCGTCCCTCCAATAACGGGCTCCAATGACGGGCGCGATTAACTATTTTGCGTTCGGCTGAGCCGATACGCTAGCTGGTTCTTCTTCTCTTTTCAACGCGACGCAGGCGAGAGGCGGGAGGTTTACCTTGATCGAATGCGATCGGGCGTGGTGCGGTTCTTCCATCGCAGTGATGCCGCCGAGGTTGCCGATGTTGGTGCCGCCGTAGGTCTCGGCGTCGCTGTTGATGACCTCGCGGTAATAGCCAGCTCGCGGTACGCCCACGGCGTATTCATAGCGCACCACCGGCGTGGCGTTGATGACAAAAACGATGACGTCGCCCTCGCGCGACTTGCGAATGAAGCTAACGACGCTGTTTGCGGCATCGCTGAAATCGATCCACTCGAAGCCGTCGTAGGTGTCATCGAGGTCCCAGAGCGCGGGCTCGCTCTTATATAGATAGTTCAAATGCTGGACGAGGCGGCGCAGGCCATCGTGCAGCGGCGACGCGGCGAGATACCAATCGAGCTCCTTATCGTGGTTCCACTCGCGCCATTGGCCGAATTCGCCGCCCATGAAGAGCAGCTTCTTGCCGGGATGCCCGAACATCCAGGCGTAGAACATGCGCAGGTTGGCGAACTTCTGCCATTCGTCCCCCGGCATTTTGGACAGGAGCGACTTCTTGCCGTGAACGACTTCATCGTGGCTGAGGACGAGGATGAAATGCTCGGTGAATGCGTAGAGAAGCGAAAAGGTGATGCTGCCCTGATGGAACCGGCGATGCACCGGATCGAGTTGCATGTAAGCGAGGAAATCGTGCATCCAGCCCATGTTCCATTTGAATCCGAAGCCGAGTCCGCCGAGGTAGGTCGGCTTGGTCACGCCGGGCCAGGCGGTTGATTCCTCGGCGATGGTCATGATGCCGGGAAATTTTTCGTAGCAGACTTCGTTAAAACGTTTGAGGAAATAGACCGCGTCGAGATTTTCGCGGCCGCCGAATTTGTTCGGGATCCATTGGCCCGGTTGGCGCGAGTAATCGAGGTAAAGCATGGAGGCGACGGCATCGACCCGAAGACCGTCGATGTGGTATTGCTCCAGCCAGAAGAGCGCATTGGCGATGAGGAAATTGCGCACTTCGTTGCGGCCGAAGTTGAAGATGAGCGTGCCCCAATCCTGGTGCTCGCCCTGGCGCGGGTCCATGTGTTCGTAGAGGTCGGTGCCATCGAACTCGGCCAGGCCATGCGCGTCTTTCGGGAAATGCGCCGGTACCCAATCGATGATCACGCCGATGCCGGCCTGGTGGCAGCGGTCGATGAAATTGCGGAACTCATCCGGTTTGCCGAAGCGGCTCGTCGGCGCGTAATAATTGGTGACCTGATAACCCCACGAGCCTTCGAAGGGATGCTCCGCCACCGGCATTAGCTCAATGTGCGTGTAACCCATTTCGACGACGTAAGGAATGAGCGTGTCGGATAATTCGAGATAACTGAGCTGGCGGTCCGAGCCGGACGGACGATCCGAGCCGGACTGACCTTCCGAGCCGGCCTGGCGGTTCCCCTCCTCCGCTTTGCGCCGCCAGGAACCGAGGTGCAGTTCGTAAATGCTGATGGCGCTTTGCGGCCAGGTCTTGTTCCGGCGCGATTCCATCCACGCCCGGTCGCCGTCGCTCCAGCCGTAACGAGTTAGATCATAAACGAGCGACGCGGTCTCTTTCCCATGCTGGCTGAAGAAAGCGAAGGGGTCGCTTTTCAAAAGCAGTGTGCCGCTGTGGGTGCGCAGCTCGAATTTGTAGTGCGCGTTTTCGCCGACGCCGGGAATGAAGAGTTCCCACACGCCGCTGCCAAGCAGCCTGCGCATGGCGTGGACGCGACCGTCCCAGCCATTGAAATCGCCAACCACGCTGACGCGCTGCGCATTCGGCGCCCAGACCGCGAAGTAAACTCCGGTGGTATCGCCGATGGCGCGAATGTGCGCGCCGAATTTCTCGTAGAGCTTCCAGTGGTTGCCTTCGCCGAAGAGGTGCAGGTCCACTTCGCCCATGATGACGCCATAGGAATAGGGGTCGCGCTTCATCTGCTCGGAGCCGTCGGCGCGTTTGACGTGCAGCTTGTAACCAACGTCGCGCCGCGCGCCTGGCAACGCCGCCTGAAACAGGCCGTCGCCATGAATTTTCTCCGCGCGAACGCGGGCGCCATCCGCATCGAGCACGACCACGACTTCGCGCGCGTCAGGGCGGAAGACGCGGACGACGAGGTCGTCGCGGAGGCGATGTGGCCCGAGAATGCGGAACGGATCGGAGTGGGTGCCGGCAAGAAAGTCGCGCAATTCGTCCGACATGAGGACGGAAATATCGAAGCGCTTCATCACCACCGGCATTTGGGGAGCGTGGCGAAAATCTTCCGGAGCGCAACGCACAAGGCGCTGGCACCGGGCAAGCGCATTTTTGTCATTGCTCACCACGCCGCTCATCGTGACGGCGCAGCGGAGCCCTTCCCCTTGTCATTCCGAGCGTAGCGGAGCGGAGTCGAGGAATCTCTAACCCTTTCTGCAAAGCAATGAATAGAGATGTCTCGGCTCCGCTCGACATGACAGAAACCGCAGTGGCTGCGGACGAGGCGTGTGTTCCCTTTACGTCATCCCGAGCGCAGCGGAGCCCTCCCCTTTTCCGCCGCGATCGCACAGAGCTTTTCCACACTATTCCGAGCGTAGTGGAGCCCTTCCCCTTGTCATTCCGCGCGTAGCGGAGCGGAGTCGAGGAATCTCTAGCTCTATTGCCTTATCTCAGCCGCCGTGGGTGCCGTCTCAAACGAAGAGGAACAGACGGTCTAATTAGGAAAGCAGGAAGGTAGGAATTTTCAGATCACTGCTTTTCCTGCTTTCCTGCTTTCCTGATTCAATCTTTACCGGCGCAAGCATCCGTACCGATCTTCGCCATCGTCCGGAGCGGAGTCGGGGAATCTCTGGCCCTGTCTGCAAACCCATTATTAGAGATGTCTCGGCTCCGCTCCACATGACAGGGCGGACGTAGACGCGGGCTTGGTAGGTGGATGGCAACTCGCCCTCGGCGCGGTACAACAAAAACCCGCTCGCGCGGATTCCGCGCGAGCGGGTATATTCGTTAGTCTGCTAACGTTTGTTAATCTTCGTCCACGATGACGCGATCGACCATGACGTCATCACCGGTGCCGACGTAATGCACATGGACCGGCACGCCCACTTTGATGCGCGTCTTGACCGTTTCTTCATCCAGTGTCTTGCCGTCCTTAGTCACGTAAGTGACGGTTTTGCCAAACTTATAATGCCGCGGTCCGCTCGACTCCTTGAGCACGATGGTGCTGCCGGGCGCAAACTCGGTAATGGTGCCGCTGCCTTCGGTGGTGGTGGTGGTGGTCGTCGTCTCCGAGTTCGTGGTTTGCGCCCACGCAAACGGAGCGGCTAAGGCCAATGCAATGCTGAGTAATGTTTTGTTCATTTTTCCCTTTGTTGATTTTGCAATAAACGGCCGCTCTCGTGTCTCCAGCGGCAGAGAGCGCGCCCGCTTTCCTAGTGAATCGTGAAGCTGGCAAACGGCGGCTGTGTGTTTCCGACATCGAATGGGATGTTTGCCCAAGCGCTGTAGCCGCTTCGCTGTGCGAAGCGCGGGACTGGTGCGGCAGCACGCCGTGGCATGGCGAAGTGTTCTCTCGCGTCGCCCACAGGGCGACGGCTACAGGGCGGACGACAGCGCGCGAGTTTGCAGTTTCATCAACGCCAAGCGACGGCATAGTTACTTAGATGGAATCGGCCAGGCGCACTAGCGAGGAGGAATTACTCCAGACCTACGCTGAAGACGGCGGCATCAATTACCTCGCCGCTGCCGCCATGCTGCCGTCGCGCGCGGCCATCGACACGGCGTGCGCGGAATTGATGAGCCTGATGTTTCCTGGCTTTCGCGGCGAGCCGCTCGTGCGCTCGGGTGATCTGCCGGAAGTCACACGCGCGCGGCTCCGTCATTTACAGACGTTGCTCAAGCCGGAATTCTGCAAAAGTCTCGGCCA
>DAIRIE010000128.1:1439-2165 GCA_036809705.1 Chthoniobacterales bacterium | reverse complement strand
CTGATGAACTCCTGAACGGTTTTTTCGCGCAGCTTCCGGCATTGCGCAAGATGCTCTGGACGGACATCGATGCGGCCTACGAGGGAGACCCGGCGGCGAGAAGTTACGAGGAAATTATTCTAGCCTATCCGGCGCTGGAAGCGATCGCGATTCAGCGCATGGCGCACGAGCTTTACTTGAAAGAACTGCCGCTCATTCCGCGCATCATGACGGAGTGGGCGCACAGCCGCACCGGCATCGATATTCATCCGGGCGCGACCATCGGCTCGCACTTTTTTATTGATCACGGCACCGGCGTTGTCATCGGTGAGTCAACCGTGATCGGCTCGCGCGTAAAGCTGTATCACGGCGTCACGCTGGGCGCGCGCTCGTTCGAAAAGGACGAGGAGGGCAAGATCAAGAAAGGCGGCAAGCGTCATCCTACGGTGGAAGACGACGTCACCATTTATCCGAATTCAACCGTGCTCGGCGGGCGCACCACCATCGGCGCGCGCAGCACCATCGGCGGCAACGTCTTTCTCGTGCAAAGCGTGCCACCGGATTCGCTCGTTTCCTACGAGGAAACGCAGCTCCACATTCTGCACAAACGCTCGCGTCCTGAAACCGAGGGCGATGGCCAGTACCGCCGATGATTTATCTGGATGATAACGCGACGACACCGCTTTGCCATCAGGCGCGCGCGGCGATGCTGCCGACCACCGTGGTGTCGGGAGCGGAGCTGGATCG
>DAIRIE010000128.1:0-1429 GCA_036809705.1 Chthoniobacterales bacterium | reverse complement strand
ACGAAAAATTCGGCAACGCCTCCAGCATTCACGCAGCGGGGAGAGAGGCGCGCGCGGCGATCGATGACGCGCGGGATCGACTTGCCGGTCTGCTCGGGGTCGAACCCCACGAGCTGATTTTCACCGGCGGCGGAACGGAATCGAACAATCTCGCCATTCTCGGCCTGGCCCGCAGTCGCAGCGCGCGTGGACGGCATCTGATCTCGTGTCGAACGGAGCATCACGCCGTGCTCAATGCGATCGAGCATCTCGAAAAACGCGAGGGATTTGAAGTGACCTGGCTCAATGTTTCCGAAAGCGGTTTCGTCGATCTCGAGCAACTCGCAGCCGCGATTCGCGACGACACCGCACTCGTCTCCATCATGCACGCGAACAACGAGACCGGGGTCATCCAGCCGCTGGATGAGGTCTCGCGAATCTGCCGCGCGCGCGGCGTTCTGCTCCACAGCGACATGGTGCAATCATTTGGGAAATTGCCGTCGCCGCGAGACGTTGTAGCTGCCGTCCGTCCTCGACGGCAGACACGTGGCACGCGCAACCCCACTGCCGCCGAGGACGGCGGCAGCTACAACGGTTCCGGTTTTAGTGATTGCGTCTCGTTAGTCGATGCCGCCAGCTTTGCCGCGCACAAATTTTATGGGCCGAAAGGAGCTGGACTTCTCTTCCTTCGCAGCGGCATTCCCATCGAGGCGACCCAATTCGGCGGCGCACACGAAAACCAGCGCCGGCCGGGAACGGAGAATGTGGCGGCGATTGCCGGAATGGCAGCGGCGGCAGAGTTCGCCTTGCGCGATGTTGCCGCCGAACTAGAACGCGAAAGAGAATTGCGCGATCAGCTTTGGCGTGAAATCTCGGAGCGCGTTCCGAAGGCGATAGTCAACGGCGATAACAGCAACCGGCTGGCGAACACCTTGAACATCAGCCTGCCGCAACTTGATTCCGAAACGATGTTGATGGCGCTCGATCTCGAAGGGGTCTGCGCCTCGAGCGGCTCGGCCTGCATGGTGGGCAGCGTTGTCGCCTCACATGTCTTATTGGCCATGGGTTTGCCGCTCGCGCGCGCCCGCTCGGCCATTCGTTTTTCGCTCGGCCGAAACACGCGCGCCGATGAGATTCGCGCAGCGGCGCGCATCGTCGGAGATATTATTCAGCGCACGAATGCCAAACCCGCGGCGCCAGCGCTCGCCTCTTAATCAGCTCGAGTTTTGTTTCGAGCCGCAAGCGCTCGCGCTCCCTTCCGTTGAGGAATTGCGGAGCCGCGCTGTTTTCCTGCTCGAAGGGCTCCATGCGTCGTCGCTCGCTGCGCGTGTTCGCGTAAAATGGAACGCGCGCATGCGCACCGCCGTCGGCCGGGCCGAGCCGCGACATGCGCTCATCACGCTTAACCCCGTTTTACAAAACTTCGGCCTCGAGGAAATCGACCACACGC
>DAIRIE010000127.1:2228-7544 GCA_036809705.1 Chthoniobacterales bacterium | reverse complement strand
GGCTTTTGTCATCGAAGCTTTCTGCTGCAAATTCGTCGCGCGAGCCGAGGAGATCGCCGCTTCCTGCTGTTCCAGCAGCGCCTTGTAGGAATCCGGTCTGATGCGCACGAGCAGAGCTCCTTTCTTCACCGGCGCGCCATCCGTCACCGGCAAGTCAATGATCTCACCCGCGACTTCCGGCGAGATTTTCACTTCCGTCTCCGGTTGCCCGTGGCGGAGACGAGCTGGATGATCGTGCGCGTCGTCGCTTTCTCAGTCGTCACCGCGATCGGCTTCTCGCGTTTGCTCGAGATGATCGCACCCGCGATCAAGAGCAATAAAACCGCGCCGATGCTGAGGAGAATGTAGCGCCGGCGGCGCGACTTTCGCTTTCGCGGCGGCACTGTTGTTTCGCTCGCTGTCACCGGCATCGGCGCAACTTGTGCTTTCTCGCTCGGGGCGGACTTGATGCTTGGCTGCATGTTTGGACGCGGACAATTAGCCGCTCGTTAGACTCTTGAAAAGCAAAAGTCGTTCACCGCATGTCACACCATCGTTGTAGCTGCCGTCCGTCTGGGCGGCAGAGGCACAGCGCGACTCTCAATCTGCTCGATCGCCCACGCCGCATGCTCCGCAATCAACGGCTCAGGGCCGGCCGCAGCCTTGCGCAACGCGGGAAGATCATCGGCAGTTCCGACGTTCCCGAGCGCGACGCAGACATTGCGCAACAGCCCGCGACGCTTTGTCCGGCGAATGGGCGAATTGCGGAAGAGTTGGCGAAAGCGCTCGTCGTCGAGCTCGAGGTAATCGCGCAACCGCATCGCCGCCACTTCCGGCCTCATCTGAAATGCAGCTTCGCGTGAAGCGCGCGCGAAGCGATTCCAGGGACAAACGTCGAGACATTCATCGCAACCGTAAATGCGATCGCCGATGAGCGGGCGCAGCTCTGGCGGAATGGAACCCTTCAGTTCGATCGTCAGATAGGAGATGCAGCGCCGCGCATCCAGCCGGTGCGGAGTGAGCGCGCCCGTTGGGCATGCCGCGATGCAGCGCGTGCAAGTGCCGCAGCGATTTGCCTCCGGCGCACTCGGCGCGAACTCCAGCGTCGTTAGAATTTCCGCGAGGAAAAACCACGCGCCCAGTTCGCGGTTGAGCAGCATCGTGCTTTTGCCCTGCCAGCCGATTCCAGCGGCCGCTGCGTGATCGCGCTCCAGCATCGGCCCGGTGTCAACGTAGCACTTCTGCACCCCGCCGTGCCCGCGCAGAAACTCATCGAGTTTCTTCAGTTTCTTCTCGATGAGCGGATGATAATCTTCCCCCCACGCGTACCGCGCGATGCGCCCTGTAGCGGCGGTCTGCGACCGCCGCCCTTCCTGGAAATAATTCAACGCCACAACAATCACCGTCTTCACTCCCGGCAGCACGAGCTGCGGGTCGCAACGTCGCTGCGCATTGCGTTCCAGATAATTCATCTCCCCAGCCGCGCCTTGCTCGAGCCAATCGCGAAACTCGCGTGCATGCGTCGGTGCATCGGCACGAGTAAATCGACAAAGATCGAACCCAATCTCGCTCGCCAACACCACCACCTGATCGCGCAGATCACTGCTCATGTTTGCGATAAAATCTGTTCCGCCACTTCACCAATGCTGCCCTCCGTGGTATCGACCCGCTCATCCGCCGCCGCTTCATAAAGCCCGACGCGTTCGCGCAGGAGCGCGGAAAATCTACCTCGCGGATTTTGCCCGTGCAGCAGCGGTCGCGTACTGCGGCGCGAGGCGCGGCGCCACAGCGTTTCCTCATCCGCATCAAGCCAGATCGTGCGCCCCAGCCGGCGCAACAGGCGCAGGTTTTCCTCGCGCAACACAACGCCGCCGCCAGTAACAATCACCGCGCCATTATCCAAACTTTGCAACACTTCCGTCTCCGCGTCACGAAACGTCATCTCACCGTGTCGCTCGAAAATCTCCGGGATCGACGCGCTGAAGCGTTGCCGAATGATTTCGTCCGTATCGCGTCGTGGCAAGCCCGTGCGTCGCGCCAGCTCGCGTCCGACCGCCGATTTCCCCGCGCCCATGAAGCCAATGAGAACGATCGATCCCTTCGCTGCGTTCACCCCTCAAGATAACCGCTATTGCGGCGACCGGAACTTCATTAAGATTCGGCCTATGCCAACGTCCGCCAAAGCCCAGGTCGCTGTCATAATGGGCAGCGCCTCGGATTGGGACACGATGAAGCACGCCGTCGAGATGTTGAACAAACTCGGGGTCGCTTGCGAACACCGCATCGTTTCCGCGTATCGCACACCGGAGCTGTTGGCCGATTTCGCACGCGAGGCTGCTGGTCGCGGCTTGCGCGTCATCGTCGCCGGCGCCGGTGGTGCGGCGCATTTACCGGGAATGATCGCCGCGCATACTTGGTTGCCGATCCTGGGCGTGCCGATTTCGACCAAAGCGCTCAAAGGCATCGACTCCCTTCTTTCGATCGCGCAAATGCCGGCCGGCGTCGCTGTCGGCACTCTCGCCATCGGCGAAGCGGGCGCGAAGAACGCAGGACTGCTCGCTGCCAGCATCATCGGTTTGTCCGATTCCGCCGTGCGCAAAAACGTGGAAGCGTTTCGTCGCGAACAAACAGAGACAGTGCTCGCGCAAAAGTTGCCCTCCTGTCGTTCCGAGCGAAGCGAAGCGTAGTCGAGGAATCTCCAGCTGTGTCTCCCAAGTTGTTTCCACCGGGTGCGACCATCGGCGTCATGGGCGGCGGCCAGCTCGGCCGCATGTTCGCGGTCCCGGCGCGGCGGATGAGTTATCGCGTGCACGTTTTCACACCCGAGCGCGACAGCCCGGCGGCGCAATTCGCCGACGATTCCACCGTGGCAGATTTCCGCGACGAGAAAGCGGTGCGGCGTTTCGCGCGCAGCCTTAATCTTCTCACCTTCGAGTTCGAGAACATCCCGAACGAAACAATCGAGTGGTGTGCGCGCGAATGCGAAGTGCGTCCAGCCGGCAGCATCCTCGAGACGGCGCAACATCGACTGCGCGAGAAAACATTCCTTCTCGAAAATAACTTTCCGCTGGCGCAATTCCGTGCCATCCGCAGTTCGGCCGAGCTCGTCTCAGCGGTCGAACAAATCGGACGCTCCTCGATTTTAAAAACAGCAGCCTGGGGTTATGACGGCAAAGGCCAGCAATCGATTTCATCGCGCGACCTCGACGATGTCTGGCAAACGCGTTCCGCCGATGAACTGATTCTCGAGCGCGCCGTCGATTTTGAGAAGGAAATCTCCGTCATCGTCGCTCGCGATCCCGCGGGGAATCTCCGCGCTTTTCCTGTGGCCGAGAACATTCATCGCGATCACATTCTCGACCTCACCATCGTGCCCGCGGTAATCCCGGAGAAAGTCGCGCACACCGCGGTGGAGATTGCCAGCGCGATCGCGGAGAAACTTGGCGTCGTTGGTTTGCTCGCGGTCGAAATGTTCGTCGAGAAAAGCGGCAAAGTGCTGGTGAACGAGCTCGCACCGCGCCCCCATAATTCCGGGCACTGGAGCATCGAAGGCTGCGTCACCAGCCAGTTCGAGCAACACGTGCGCGCGGTGTGCGGATTACCGCTGGGCGCCGTCGATCTGCTGCGGCCGACCGCGATGGCGAATCTGCTCGGCGATTTGTGGCGCGGAGCTGAACCGCAGTGGGCGGCCGCGCTTGCGCTGCCCAACGTGCATCTCCATCTCTACGGCAAACACGAAGCCCGACCGCGCCGCAAAATGGGACACCTCACTGCGGTGGCGAACTCGCCGGCGGAAGCGGCCAGGCTGGTGCGCGACGCTCGCGCGAAACTTTGCAAACCGAAATCGTAGAGGCGCAGTCCGCCGTCGCGCGCGCGGTCGAGCTCCTGCGTTCGGGCGAAGTCGTCGCGCTGCCTACGGAGACCGTTTACGGACTCGCTGCTGACGCGACCAATCCCACCGCTGTCGCGAAAATCTTTGCCGCGAAAGAGCGGCCACGCTTCGATCCACTCATCGTCCATCTGCCAGCGCGCGATTCGCTCGATGCCGCTGCCCAGGTCAAGTCAGACCTCGTTAGCTCACTAATTGACAGGTTCTGGCCCGGACCGCTCACAATCATTTTGCGCAAGCGCGAGACGATTCCGGACATCGTCACCGCCGGGTTGCAGACTGTCGCCGTGCGGATGAGCGCGCATCCGGTTTTCCACCAAATCATCCGTGCATTTGGCCGGCCGCTCGCGGCCCCCAGCGCAAATCGTTTCGGCCGCATCAGCCCGACGTCGGCGCAGCATGTGTATGACGAGCTGGCCGATCGTATCCCACTCATCGTCGATGGCGGCGCTACAACGCATGGCGTGGAATCGACGATTGTGCAGATCGTCGATGGCACGATAGAGATTAGACGCGCCGGTCCGATTACGGCCGAGATGCTCGGGGAGTTTGCGCGCGTTCGCACTCGTGCTGCTGGCGACCGAATCATCGCTCCCGGTCAGCTGCCGTCGCACTACGCGCCACGCACGAAGCTCATCCTGGTCGATGATCCAGCCGCCTTTCAACCACCCGAAAGCCTGCGCATCGCCGCGCTTTGCTTCCGCCCGTTATCCCGAGCGGAGCGAAGCGAAGTCGAGGGATCCCGCCGCGCTACCTCAAAGTTTACCGAAGTCCGTGAGCTAACCGCGACCGGCGACCTTGCTGAAGCCGCCGCAAATGTTTTTCGCCTATTGCGCGAACTGGACGCGCTCGGCCTCGATCTCATCGTCGCCGAGAAAGTCCCCCACGAAGGAATCGGCATCGCGATTAACGACAGGCTGCAACGCGCCGCGGCATCAGCATAATGTTCTGGCTTCGCAAATGCAGAGCCATTCACCTCCTGCGCAACTGAACCGCAGCGCGCTGATTCTTCTCACCGCCCTGGCGATGGTCGCTTTCGCCGGCAACTCACTTCTGTGCCGTCTCGCGCTCCGCGGCGGTGACATTGATGCGGCCAGCTTCACCGCGCTCCGCATCATTTCCGGCGCAGCCGTTTTGTGGCTGATCCAGCGAACTCGCTCCCAACGCAACGGCGGAAGCTGGCCCTCGGCCCTCGCGCTGTTTGTCTATGCGGCGGCCTTCTCCTTCGCTTATCTCAGTCTCGCTGCGGGAACCGGCGCGTTGCTTCTGTTCGCTGCGGTTCAGGCGACGATGATTGGTTTTGCTTTGTCCAAGGGCGAGCGTTTGCACGGCCACCAATGGTTCGGTCTGGTAATCGCGTTCGCCGGTTTGGTCTTGCTTCTCTTGCCGGGAATCGCCGCGCCGCCGTTGGTTGCCGCGCTTCTCATGTTCAGCGCAGGTGTGGCGTG
>DAIRIE010000127.1:0-2218 GCA_036809705.1 Chthoniobacterales bacterium | reverse complement strand
TACTCGCTCCGCGGCAAACGCGTTCCAGATGCCACCGCCGCGACAGCAGGAAACTTCATTCGCGCCGTGCCGTTCGCGTTGATCCTCGCGCTCGCCTGCTGGCCCGCGCAGCGAATTACTCCCACTGGTTTCGGCTACGCGTTCGCCTCGGGCGCACTTACCTCCGGGCTGGGCTACGTGATCTGGTACGCCGTCCTGCCGTCGCTGCCGGCGACGAGCGCAGCGACGGTCCAGCTCAGCGCACCGGTCATTGCCGCGCTTGGCGGCGTTCTGCTGCTGGGCGAGTTAATGACGCTGCGAATTCTCCTCGCCGCCGTCGCCGTTCTCGGCGGCATCGCCCTTGTCATCACACCGCGCCGCGCCGCGCCATGATATGTTGTAATGCCACATATCATAATTGCGCGACCGGGCAATAACTGGTCGAGTCAAGACCACCAGCTTGCTTGCCACCCTCGCGGAAGCTCGCGGGCTCGGATCTTGAAAAACTAGTCGGCTACTCGCGCCACTCCACCGCGTGCACATTCACCGGCTGGTCGAACCCTTTGAGCGATACCTCACCGCGCGGCCCGAACTTCAGACCTTTGCAACATGTCGCCCGAGCAGGCGCTCAGGCCATTGCCGCCCGTGGCTGGATGAAGTCCGGCCTGCACGCCACCCTTGGCCGTCTCCAGCTTGCACGTTACGCCTTCGCCGATGCGACCTTCAGCTTTCAGAGTAATCAGAGCAGTTTCGGGCGAGCTGCGATACCGCTCCTTCACCGGCGCCTGCAACGCCTTGATCTCGTTAGAAGTCATCGTTCGCCTCGGGATCCTATTTGAAAGCTAACGCGTTCTCTCTCGCCGAAAAAGAGGAAACTCCAAGTGCGACATTGCGCAAAGCAGTGAGCTGGAGGGAAGGCCAGCTGCGGCCCGGCGATCAACGCTCCAGAATTCGCGCCAGCAACTCAGCCAGACGCCAACCCGCTTTGTGCAGCTCATCGCGAACGACGGCGCTCGCCCACTCGCGATAACCGCTCCCAGTCTCGTGCGCTTCGCCCTTGGCAAAAACGCGCCCGTCCTTCTCTTCGCGATGCACATGCTCGAACTCCACTCGCCTATGGGCTTCACGCGCGATCGGCAGAATCTCGTTCGCCCATTGCTCCGCCCATGTCTTCGCGTCACCCAGCGTGCGCCATTTCTTCGGTTCGCTCCCGGCCAGATCCGTGATCAATTTTTCCTTCGCTGGATTGTAAACGGCCTCGCGGTTTTCCTTCTTCAATTCATCGGGCGTGCCGATGACGACGTTGCGCACCGCGTCAAGATCCCAAAAGCCATGGAAGGAATGGTAATAATGCCGCGCGTGTTCGGCAGTCGCATTCTCGACAAAGCTGAGCGTGTTGCCGCCTTCGTCGCCGATGCCCGCCGTGCCGCGATCAGGGTCAACCGGTTGGCCGCCGTCGCTGAAGTAGTCCGCGCCCACGTGCAGCGGCTGATGAATGTCGCCGAGCAGATGCGCGAGCAGAATCACCGCGATCGCCTTCGTGATCTTGCGCGGATTGTCCTCCGGCGTTTCTCCGCGCAGCACCGCGATGCAATAAGGAATCACGTGCACGATGTCCCAATTGCCGCGGCCGGTCTCGCCGTCGCCATATTTTTCCGCATCGAGCACCGGCACATCGGTGTAATGGAACCAATGATGCGTCGGCGTCGCGTCGCTGGCGTCGGGGCTCGGCGGGTTGGCCTTCCAGAATTCGCGCAGTTGCTGCTCGATGGCGCGCGCCTGCGGATAGTGCGGATAAGCGTCGACATCGTCCGCGCCTTTCTTGTCCCACGCTTTGATTTCATCGGCAATATTGGACACGCGCTGCAATGTCATGCCCTGGAGTAACGCCGTGACCTTTGCCCCTGCGGAAGTGCCGTCGAGTTTGCGGTCAGCAATCCCGCCGACGATCTCGTGACCCAGTGGCCCGTAGGCAGCGGCATTGCCGGCGAGAAGCGCAAACGCTGCCAGCGCGGAAAGTCGTATCGTCATCAAGTTAGCCATTCACGCATCTTGTATGCCGGGCGCGGGCGCAAGACCAGAACTTCGCTCGTGAGCTTTCGCAGTAGCCAGTCGGGTTCGACCGAACCGCCTGGTTGTAGCTACCGCCGTTATAGCTGCCGCTGTCCTCAGCGGCAGAAGGTGATGCAACTGTTTCATCACCAAATCACCCGTTGTCTGCCATTACCGCCCACGCTCC
>DAIRIE010000126.1:0-7544 GCA_036809705.1 Chthoniobacterales bacterium | reverse complement strand
GGAAGGCTTTTCTCCTCGTTGATAAGACTTCTTCCGCGCCCAATTAAGCTTCTTCAGGACTCAAACAAGCTTGTTTCGCTTTCGGTAGCACTATTTCGCCGCGCATAAACCTTGTTTCGAACGCAATAAAGGCTTTATCGCGCGCGAGAATGCTTATTTTGCAGGGATTAAAGGTCCTTTTAGGCTCGTGTAAGCCCATTTCGTGGCCGGCAATGTCTCTTCCCAAAGCTGTAGACGCTTCTCGCCAGGAACCGAACGCCATTCACCAACTAGCTCCACCCCTCGGTCTGGGAAGGACGAGCACATTCGGAGTGGGCTTTATCTGTTGCCGCGAGTCGCTCGGCGCATCTCATCGAAATGCGTTTGACGCATTCACGCGCTCCTGATAAAAAATAGTTGCTTTCAGATTCCCTGAGTGAAGGCGAAAGGAAGGATGTCAATGGTAGTGCAACTCATTTCAATGACGAAGTGGCTCTGTAAGGCAGCTGTTGTACTCATCACAATCACCCCTGTCCAAGCCGTAATCCTGTATGGAACGGGCGATCCCAACGCGAACACGAGCGCGCCCGACGGCGCCCTGGCTGGGAGCGGTTGGCAGTACGAGGGACTCTTCGACGGATTTCTCGGCACCGCGATAGCGCCCGATTATTTCATCACTGCCAAACACATTGGCGGCTCGGTAGGCGATACCTTCACGCTCGATAACGTGACGTATACGACGACGGATGTTTTCCCTGATCCATCGAGTGACCTGCAAATCTGGAAGGTCTCGGGAACGCTTCCGGCCTACGCACCACTTTATAGCAGTGCGCCCGGCAGCGAAGTGGGGCAGTCGCTTGTCGTTTTCGGCCGCGGAACGCAGCGCGGCAATCCTGTTTATGTTGGCAATGATTCCCATCTGGGCGGCTGGTTGTGGGGAGCGAGTGACGGTCGCGAACGCTGGGGTACCAGTGCGGTCGGCTCACTCGAGAGCTTCGCCGGTTACGGACCGCTGCTGCGGGCGCCTTTCGATGCCAGCGGCGGCCTCAACGAGGCGCACCTCTCCGCCGGCGACTCCGGGGGCGGGGTATTCATCTTAAATATGGCAACGCAACAATGGGAGTTGGCCGGAATAAACCTGGCGGTCGATGGCCCGTTCAGCACGTCGGATATCGGTTCGAACTCATTCAACGCCGCACTGTTCGATACTACTGGCCTGTACCAGGAGGATGACAACGGCGCATGGGTGCCAGCGCGAAATCCGAGCGGCTTTTACGCGACTGAGATCGCGGCGCATACCGCCTTCATCGATTCCGTGACCGGCGTGCCGGAGCCAGGCACGTGGGCGCTGCTCGTCCTTGGTATCGTGGCGATTGCTTCCAGGCAGAGACGCAAATTCGCGCGCGGCTAACTGCGGCCGCGTCAGAAGCAGACGGCTCGCTGCTGCCATTAATAATCGGCCGGCGCCTGAGATGATGCGAGGCAGTCGTTCGAGCATTGCGGGTGACAAGCGCGTGGATAGACTCGCGCTCTATGCCTTACCAAGCCATTACATCGCCAGCCGGGGAGAAGATCACGCGAGGCCAGACATTGAATGTGCCGGACCGGCCGATTATTCCATTCATCCGGGGCGATGGCACCGGACCGGACATCTGGGCAGCGAGTGTGGGCGTCTTTGATGCCGCGGTGGAAAAGGCTTATGGCGGCAAGAAGAGCATTGCCTGGTTCGAGGTATTCGCCGGACAGACAGCGAAGGACAAGTTCGATAGTTGGCTGCCGGATGATACCGTAGAAGCTTTCCGCGAGTATCTCGTCGGCATCAAAGGACCGTTAACTACCCCAGTAGGCGGAGGTATTCGCTCACTCAACGTGGCGCTCCGGCAACTACTCGATCTCTACGTTTGCCTCCGGCCTATTCAATACTTCAAAGGTGTCCCTTCACCAGTAAAGCATCCGGAGAAGGTCGACATGATTATCTTCCGCGAGAATACGGAGGATATCTATGCGGGCATCGAGTATGCCGCGGGAACCGAAGAAGCTAACAAGTTGCTGAACTATCTACAAAAGGAGTTTCCGAGAGCTTTCGATAAGATCCGATTTGGCACTTCGGACAAGGCGCGCGAGTTCTGGTCGGCGGTAGGCGCGCAGGATTTCCCGAGCGATGTCCGGGTAGGTCTCGGGATTAAACCGGTGAGTTACTCCGGGAGCGTACGATTAATTCATAGCGCAATCTCCTACGCCATTCAGAACAAGCGCCGCAGTGTGACAATGGTGCACAAAGGCAACATCATGAAGTTCACCGAAGGTGCTTTTCGGGACTGGGGCTACGAGATTGCCAAACAATTCTTTGGCGCGGAGGAGATCGATGGCGGGCCGTGGTGCCGCATTCCCGAAGGCAAACCTGGAGCCGGGATTGTGATCAAGGATGCAATTGCCGACATCACTTTGCAGCAGGTGCTGACGCGGCCGGAAGACTTCGATGTCATCGCGACGTTGAACCTGAATGGCGACTACTTAAGCGATGCGCTGGCGGCCCAAGTAGGTGGCATCGGTATCGCGCCGGGAGGTAACATTAACTACATCACCGGACATGCCGTCTTCGAAGCGACTCATGGCACCGCGCCGAAGTATGCCAACCAGGACAAGGTGAACCCTGGATCGGTCGTCTTGTCCGGTGAGATGATGTTCCGTTACATGGGTTGGACGGAAGCGGCCGATCTCATCGTCAAAGGATTGAATGGAGCGATCGCCAGCAAACGGGTGACTTATGACTTCGCGCGGCTAATGGAAGGCGCAACCGAGATCAAGTGCTCGCAATTCGGCGATAATATCATCGAGCATATGTAACGCTTGGATCTTGGAGGGACGGGCGCCGTCCCGTCCCCATATTTTGGGCGTTGTTCGGGCAGGCTCGGAGAGGACGTTATCGGGGAAATGAGTGTGAGTTCGGCTAAAGTGTTACGGTGCGCTGGCAGTTATGATGACGCCTCGTGGAAGGTTTGGGACGACACGGAGGTCGTCCCTCCACGATGAACGGTGTTGGGCGCAAGGCGCCAGTGCATGCGCTGGTGTGTGAGCGGCATAACCCGATAATCGTATTTCTTACTGTCTGCGCGAAAGGGCGCAAACAAGTGCTCGCTAACGAGCAGGCGCATACATTGCTCGTGCGTAGCTGGCAGATGGCGACGTCCTGGCTGGTTGGGCGCTATGTCATCATGCCGCATCACGTTCATCTGTTCTGCGCGCCAGCAGAATTACAAGCGCTGCTGCAATGGGTGAGTTACTGGAAATCGTGCTCGGCGCGAATCTTGGCCAGACCCGGAGCAAGCCTGGCAACGGCATTTCTGGGATACGCAATTGCGGCAGGGCGAGAGTTATGAGGAGAAATGGCAATATGTGATGCAAAATCCAATGCGAGCCGGATTGGTCAGCGACAGCAACGATTGGCCCTTCCAAGGAGAGTTAAACGAACTCCGTTGGTGACGTGACCTGGAGGGTCGGGCGCCGTCCCGTCCCCTTCGCCGTTGCCGGAAAAGAAGTCGAAAACACTCGAAGGTGGGTGCCTTTTCGTGAGCGGGAAGACGACCCGAACGCATTGTCTGCTCTCATCTCGCCTCGTGACAGTTTGGCGACGACACGGAGGTCGTCCCTCCAGACGGAGGCCACGGCTCTTTGATTGGCAAGCCTCGGGCGTGTTACTAAAGTCGCGCCATGCGAGTGCTCGTTACCGGCGGCGCGGGATTTATCGGCTCGCATCTTGTCGAGGCGTTGCTCGCGCAGCAGCATGCCGTCGCGATCTTGGATGACTTCAACAATTTCTACGATCCCGCGGTCAAGCACGCCAATATCGCGTCGATAGCGACTGAGGCGCCGGTATTTCGGGTCGATTTGCGCAATAACAATGCCGTGCGGGGATTGTTCCGGCGGGAGAAATTCGACGTTATCGCGCACCTCGCGGCGCGGGCCGGAGTGCGGCCGTCCATCGCCCAGCCGCAATTGTATTACGACACCAACGTGAACGGAACGCTTCATCTGCTGGAAGCGGCGCGGAGCACGGGCGTGCAGCGTTTCATTCTCGCCTCCAGCTCGTCGGTCTACGGCATGACGAAGAGTGTCCCCTTTTCGGAAGAACTGCATCTGACGCAAACGATCAGCCCATACGCCGCGACGAAAATCGCCGCCGAGTTTCTCTGCTCCACTTTTTCGCATCTCTACGGAATGCGAGTCATCGCGCTGCGTTTCTTCACCGTTTACGGTCCGCGGCAGCGGCCGGACCTCGCCATTCATCAGTTCACGCGCAAGATCATCGCAGGCGAGCCCATCGATCAGTTCGGCGATGGCACGACTCGGCGCGATTACACTTACATTGACGACATCATCCAGGGCGTGCTGGCGGCGCTTCGCTACGATGGCCCGATGTTCGATGTTTTTAATCTCGGCGAAAACGAGACGGTGACGCTGAAGGCTCTGATTGCGCAGATCGAGGCCGCAGTCAGCAAAAAGGCGAAGATTAATGTGTTGCCGGAACAACCTGGCGATCTGCCGTTGACGTGCGCCGACATCTCGAAAGCGCGGCGGCTGCTTGGCTACGCGCCAACGACCAAACTGGCGGAGGGTTTGCCGAAATTTGTTGAGTGGTTCCGGCAATCGGGTCGCGTTTTACTGTGAGCGCGGCGCTGCCGTTCGCGGAGCGGGCCTGTTTCGCGGCCGGGCAGGCGAAATCAGGCACGACTCTGCTCACCGCGCTGCTGGATGGTCATCCGCAGTTGCTGGTCTTACCGGAGGAGACGGCGTATTTCCCCACCGCGCTGCACAAATACGCACGGCTCGGTCGCCGCGCGCAGTTTGATTATCTCACGAAAGAAGCGCTTTCGCGCATTCTCGTCGGCGGCCCGGCAGAATGGGAGAAAGCGGACTATTCCGGTTTTCCGGCAGCGCAATTCCGCGAGCGCTTCGAGCGCGCAGCTTTCGACCCGGTAAATGCAAAGCGGGATTTGCTGGTCATCATGATGGAATCGTATGCTGAGACCTTGGGCGTTCCGCTGGAGGGAATTGTACGGTGGGTGGAAAAAACACCGGCGAACCGGCGTTTCATTCCACAAATTCTGGAGCGTTTTCCGCGCGCGAAATTCCTCCTGACGCTGCGCGATCCGCGGGCAATTCTGGCGGCGCAAATCACGCTGGAGAAGACGCGGCGGACGCGGGAGTTCTCAGTTTATTACTGCGTGTCGCACTGGTTGCAGGCGGCGCAAGTGGCGCTGCGAGCGGAGGCAGGTGAGCTACCGGCGTTAACGACCCGTTATGAAGAGCTGGTGCACACCCCGGCAGCGACAATGAAGCGGGTCTGCGATTTTCTGGAGATTTCCTTTGAACCGCAGATCGTGCTGACTCCGACGAAAGCGGGCAAGCTCTGGGCGGGCAACTCCGCCACGCAGCGTGAGTTCGCCGGCGTGACGACGGAGCGGGCGGAAAGCTGGAAGAACGAGCTATCGCGGGAGGAGATCGGCTGGGTGGAATGGCATTGCCGCGAGCTGATGGAATCGCTCGGCTACGAGGCGCAGATTGCGCAGCGCGATTTGTTGCGGCATTGGGCGCGGCCGATTCGGCAGGAGCGGCCAAAGCAATACGTGAAGTCGAGGTATTATTCCGTGCGGGATCGGCTGCTCGGCCCGCGGAATAAGTGATTTACCATGCGCCGGACGCGAGCGGATGGTCGCGTTTTGGAGGGACAGGCGCCGTCCCGTCCCCATTTATTACTCGCAATGCGCTTTTCTCGAGCGACGCCTCACAACAAAATTGGGGACGACACGGAGGTCGTCGCTCCAAAGGAGCCGCCGAGGCGGGGACGGCAGTCGAAGGCTGGATCCCTGCCGCTTGCATTCACCCTCAAGCTGGCGAATACTGTGGGCCAAGGACGATTTCGATCTTCCGGCTCGCCTTTGGCGATTCAGACATTTTTGGAAAATATGGTGCGGCGATTTTCCCTGTTTCGTTCGCTCAAGGCAGCGCTATCCGGATCGAAATGTTCCCGTGCGCAAGTGGCGGAGTTTCCGACGGCGTGGCCGATTGCTCAACCCCGTGGATCGACCAGATCGGGCGCCGGTGGCCGTGCATCGACCGATGCGCTCCGCCCGCACAAATATCCTACACTAAGAAGGGACAAGTATGAAATCTCAAAACAACGGGAGACAGTCGCGCCGCGGTGGGCGTGGGCGTTCCCGCAGACCAAACAACGCCGGACGCGCGCGCCAGGATGCGCCCGCGAAGGCAGCGCCGAAGAAGGGTTTACTGGCGCGGATCGTGGCGTTTTTCGGCGAAAGCAAAACGACCAAATCGAACGGCTCGCAGCCGCAGCTGGAAGAAGCGCCGCGTGCGCGCAGCGTGCGTAAACCGGAAGCGGTTGAAGTCACCTCGCCGAGGCTCTACGTCGGCAATCTTTCCTTCGACGCGACCGAGAGCGACCTCTTCGAACTGTTCAATGGCGTGGGCCAGGTGCAGAACGCGGAGATTGTGAGTTACAAACACAACCAGCGTTCGAAAGGATTTGCCTTCGTGCAGATGCTGACGGTGGACGAAGCGAAGCGCGCGGTGTCCGAGCTGCATGACAAGGAATTTCTCGGCCGCAAGCTGGTGGTGAGCGGCGCGAAATCGACTGAGCACGCGCGGGATTAACAGCGCGGGAGATACTTCTACGAATTGGGAGACGCGGGAACGTGTCTCCCAATTTTTTTGGGTACCGCGAATTGCGCGGAACGCGGATGGGCCGAGAAGATGATGACTGAGTTTTTCGTCGTTGGCCCTACGGCAGTTGGGAAATCCAGCCTCGCTCTGGATGTGGCGGAGGAAGTCGCAGGTGAAATCGTTAACGCTGATGCCTTTCAGATTTATCAAGGGCTTGGTATTTTGACGGGGATACCGGGTGCGGCTGAACAATCGCGTGTGCCGCATCATTTACTTGGGGCAGTGCCGCTGGAGGAAGCGATGTCGGCGGTGAGATTTCGCGAGATGGCGGTAAGCGCGATCTCGCGAGTTCGGGCGCGAGGCAGGGTGGCGATCGTGGTGGGGGGAAGCGGGCTGTATTTGAAAGCGCTGATGGATGGCTTCGATGATGTGCCCGCGCCGGATGCAAAGCGACGCGCTGAACTTTCCGCACTGTCGCTCGACGAACTCGTGGATCAGTTGCGCCGGCTGGATGGGCGTGCGGCGGAACGGGTTGATCTCAAGAATCGGCGGCGGGTTGTGCGCGCGATTGAGATTGCGCAACTGGGCAATGAGAAACAGCGGCGGCGGGTTGATGAGGCTGAGCTTGTCGCAGTGACGCGCTCCGGTGCGGGGAACGATGGTAAGACGCGCTCGGGCGAGAATAACAGCGTTGTAGCTGCCGTCCGTCCTCGGCGGCAGAGGGAAGCGATGTCGCTCGACAGCAGTCCTCGGCGGCAGAGAACTACGGTACCGTTAGAGAACCTTCCTCTGCCGCCGGGGACGGCGGCAGCTACAACGGGTGAACGCATCGCGATGGGTGAAATCTACCTTGCAGCGGACGATGCAACCGCATCAGCTAACAC
>DAIRIE010000125.1:0-7550 GCA_036809705.1 Chthoniobacterales bacterium | reverse complement strand
CAATACAACATGTTCCATCGCGAAAAGGTCGAGCGCGAGTTCGCCCCGCTTTACGAGGAGTTCGGCCTCGGCACCACCGTCTGGTCACCGCTAGCCTCCGGCCTGCTCACCGGCAAATACAATGATCGCGACCCGGGCCATACGCGCATTTCGTTGCCCATGTACTCATGGTTGCGCGAGCAATTCCAAGGCGACGAAGCGCGCCGCCGGCTTGGAAGGGTGAAGCAACTGGCAGACGTGGCGAGCGATCTGGGTGCCACCTTGCCGCAACTCGCCCTCGCATGGTGTTTGAAGAACCCAAACGTCAGCACCGTCATTACCGGCGCATCAAAACCGCAGCAGGTTCGCGAAAATATGAAAGCTGGCGAGCTCGTCCCAAAGCTTAGCGACGACGTGATGCAGCGGATCGAAAATATCCTCGCCGCCTAGTCATCTCGAGCGAAGCAAAGCGGAGTCGAGGGATCCCGTGGAAGTTACCTTTAAGGTTTCGCAATGGCTCAGCTCAGGATGACCGTCCCTCCCACGCAATCAAAAATGCATCTATTAACTCCGGTAGCTCATCGCTATATCCACCTTCAAGTACCGCCGCAGCCGGCACATCAAGCTCCCGCAGCCATTTACCGAAAGTAGCGAAGTCATCACGCTCCAGCGTCATCTGGGTAATAGGATCATCGACATAAGCGTCGAAGCCGGCAGAGACGAGCAGTAATTGCGGCTGGAATTCGAGTAGCACTTCCAATGCGCGCGCCGCTGCCTGCACATGCTGCTCCCGAGGCGAATAGGGCGCGATTGGATAGTTATGGATATTGGCAAAGGACTTGGTCCCACTGCCGGGCCAGCCCGGATACTGGTGAATGGAGGCAAAACGTATCTGTATCTCGTTAGCTACAAGCGATTCGGTGCCATTGCCGTGATGCGCGTCGAAGTCCCAGATCGCGACCCTCTCAACTCCGCGCCCCAGCGCATCCATAGCCGCGAGCGCAATGCTCCCAAAATAGCAAAACCCCATTGCCTGGTCGCGCAGCGCGTGATGTCCCGGCGGCCGCATCAGGCTAAACGCGCGCTCGCCGGTTAAAGCAGTGCGCGCCGCTCCAGTGGCCGCGCCCGCTGCCCGAGCCGCATGCTCGAAAATGTGCGGATAAGCTGGGCAATCCGAATCAAAGTCAGTCCGCGGATTTGCCATCCCCGCGAGGTATTCCGCAGAATGCGCGCGCAACAGCTCATCGCGCGTCGCGACCTCGGGCACAATCCATTTCCAGTCAGGATGCGCTTCCTTGAGAACAGGCACCGTGGCAAGGATTCGCTGTGGCCGCTCGGGATGCCCCGGCCGGCCATATCCAGCGCAGCGCTCGTCATGAAGTATAACCATGCAATTACTTGGGCCCAATCCGTCGAGCTATGCACACTGGCTGGAAAACAGCTTCAGCCCTGGCGGCTTCCAATAAAACTTCACCGCTTTGGAGAAGATGTCGCCGCCAACGTTCGAAAGGACCAGTCGCCTGCGCCAATCGAAGCGATATTGCATAAAGCTGAATTTCTGACGCGTGAATACCCGTGCCTTGCCGCGACTCAGCTCGCTCAATTCCACCAGGTTCAGATAGGTATGTTTCGGCGTCAGCGTGACAAAGAAACTCCACGTCACCGCGCCGGGCGCGGTCTCATCGCTCCCGAAAGCGGTCATCACTCCTTTGCTGCCAGACGTGTATGCGATGTATAGATACCAATTCGTCTTATCTACCCTGGCCAGCCACAGGCCTTCCAGCCGTTCATCGCGATATGCCTGCGCCACAGGTGCGAGTGGTCGAGCGGCATACCTTCGATCTTTACTGTCGCTTTCGGCGGATGAAGGAAGCGACGGAAATCCAGAGTGATTTCATCGCTGTGAGTGACGTATTGCACCGGCACCTCACCAAAGAACAAGCTCTCGCCGCGGACCTGGGCTGACAGCGCAACGAGCAGCGCGAGCAGGATCAGCTGCCTGAATTTCATCGCGCGATAGTGAAAGAGCTGCCGCGCATCCACAAAAGTGAACCGCGCTGTTGTCCGCAACGGCAAACTACCGGGGCGGACCTTCGCGGCTGGCGTAATACGCCTGCACTTCCTGACGATCGAGCAGATGGTCCCCATTCTTATCCGCTTCCGCCATGATCTTGTTTGCGATGCCATGGGCGCGGCCATACTTCAGCGCTTCGGCTTTCGTGACGATACCGTCGTGGTTAATGTCGCGCTTCTTAAAATCCGCGGCACGCGACCGTTCGCTCCCGACCCACTCCTGGCGCGTGAGTTGGTCATCGTGATTGGCATCGCGCGAATCGAAGATTTCATTCACGAGGAAATCGCTCGCTTCGTCCCGCGACAGCTTGCCATCGTGATTGGCATCGGCGAGATCAAACCCGCCACCCTGTGTCCCGGGGACGCTGGAGGGTTGGAGGTTTTTGTTAGTCTGACACGCACCTAAGGCGGCGAGCGTGAGAATCGCAATGGCAAGTTTATAGGGTTTCATGCGAAGGAATGGAATTGGGGCTGGTTCTTCCTTATTTCAGATGCAGTGGATAGTTCAAGCATTTCCTTTTCAGGCATGGGGCCGAATCGTAAAACCTCAGACAAACCACGGTATGATGAAGGGAGCGATGTGATCAATGTTCGCCCAGCCACGCCCGCCGATGCCGCGGAGATCGCTTCGCTTTGCGCTGAGCTTGGCTACCCCAGGAGCAAAGAAGAAAGCGAACGACGGTTGGAATTGATAGCTGACGCCTCGGACCTGCTGCTGGTGGCGGCGGCGGAGTCGACGGGGCAGCTGATCGGATTCATTCAAGCTAAACGCGTTTGCATCATTGAAGTTGGCGTACGCGTCGAGATTCTAGGATTGGTAGTAGCAGAGAAATTTCTCCGCGGTGGAATTGGCCGCCACCTTATCGCGGAGGTGGAAAGGTGGGCGAGAGCAAGGAGCGTGGAAGCTGTTGTGGTGCGAAGTAACACCGAACGAGTGGAAAGCCATGTCTTTTATCCAGCCCTGGGTTATCGGCCAATCAAAACGCAGGCTGTTTATGAAAAGCGATTGCCTTGACAAACATAGTTGTGCCTGAGGTGTGGAGTGATTAAGACAAGGTCGAGATGAAAGACCTGACGCAAGGGCCGGTGATTCGCCACTTGCTGCATATGGCGGCGTTTCTCGCGGTCAGCATGCTGGTGCAGACGCTCTATATGCTGGCCGATCTTTATTGGGTCGGACGACTTGGAAAGGAGGCCATCGCAGCGGTCGGCGTGGCGGGCAATTTGATGATGTTAGTGCTGGCGTTAACGCAGATGCTCGGCGTGGGCACGACGGCGACAATCGCGCAAGCGGCCGGGCGAAAGGACCAGCCGCATGCAGAGCGCGCTTTCAATCAATCGCTCGTGATGTCGGTATGCATCGCGGTGTTGTTTGGAGTGGTGGGGATGGCGCTGCGCGATTTCTACTGCGCGTCGCTGACCGCCGATAGGGTGACGGCGGCGCTGGCGAAGAGTTACCTGAACTGGTTTATCCCGGCTTTACTCCTGCAATCTCCTCTAACGACTCTCGGCTCGGCCTTGCGGGCAACTGGCATTGTGAAACCGGCGGTCGGATTACAAGTGCTCAGTGTGGTGTTGAACATAATTCTTGCGCCCTTGTTCATCTTTGGAATTGGACCGTGGCCACGCATGGGTGTGGCTGGAGCGGGGTTGGCGACCTTTATCTCCATTCTGGTCGCGGACATTCTCACGCTGCTCTATTTCGAAACTAAGTATCGCTACCTGCGTTTACGCCTGGAGCAATGGCGCCCGCAGATGGCGGTGTGGTGGGCGATGCTGAAGATCGGTTTGCCTGCCGGAGCGGAGTTCGTGCTCTTCTCCGTCTATATGTTCGTCGTTTACGCGATCATCCGGCAGTTCGGCGCGGCGGCGCAGGCTGGCTTCGGCATCGGCGCGCGAGTCATGCAAGCAATGTTTCTGCCGGTAGTGGCGTTAAGTTTCGCCATCTCGCCGGTGGTCGGGCAGAACTTCGGCGGGCGACGCGCCGAGCGGGTGCGGCAATCGGTGCTTGCCGCGATGGGGATTGCTTCAGGAATGATGGCGGTGCTGACTGTGCTGGGATGGGCTTTCGCGCCGGTGTTCATCCGCGGCTTCACTCGCGATCCGCAAGTCATCTCCTTCGGCGCGGAGTATCTCAGCATTGTTTCGTTCAACTTCCTTGCTTCGGGGATTGTCTTTAGTAGTTCGAGTGTTTTTCAGGGGCTCGGGAATACCTTGCCGCCATTGCTCAGCACTTCGTCGCGGCTGCTCCTCTTTGCCGTGCCAGCGTTGCTGGTTTCGCAACGCGCTGGGTTCCAGATCAGGCAGGTCTGGTATTTGTCAGTGATGTCGCAGGTGCTGCAAGCTTGCTTGAATTTGTCCCTGCTCCGGCGCGAGCTCGGGCGCAAACTAAAGTTTGAAGAAGTGCCGATCGCCGGGCCAGTCGCTGCCTGAATGATTGCATCCAATTGGGCCGATTCTTTCGAAGCTTTTCTGTAGGGCCAGCCTCGGAGCTCAGGAGCGAAAATTCTAATGGAGGAAATTATATGGCGAAATTGGATGGCAAGAAGGTCGCGATCCTCGTGGCGGATGGGTTCGAGCAGGTGGAGATGACGAAACCGCGCGCCGCGCTCGAAGAAGAAGGGGCGCAGACACAGATTGTCTCGCCCGCGAAAAAGCAGGTGCAGGGAATGAATCACGCCGATAAAGGCGATAAGTTCGACGTTGATATTCCGCTGGAAGAGGCGCGGCCGGAGGAGTTCGACGCTTTGCTCCTTCCGGGAGGTTTGATGAATCCCGACGAGCTCCGCGCGAACATGGACGCGCTGGAGTTCGTGCGGCATTTCTTTCGCGAGGGTAAACCGGTGGCGGCGATCTGCCATGCCGCGTGGGTGCTGATCGACGCGGGCGTGGCGCGCGGACGCAAGCTCACTTCATGGGAGCGCATCCAGAGCGACGTGAAGAATGCCGGCGCTCACTGGGTCGATGAAGAAGTGGTGGTGGACAATGGGCTGGTGACCAGCCGCAAGCCCCAGGACATTCCGGCGTTTAATCGCAAGATGATTGAGGAGTTCTGCGAGGGGAAGCATACCAGGCAGCGGACAGCGGAGTTCGCCGTGCCCGAGCTGGAGACATGACTGGAGGGACGGGCTCCGTCCCGTCCCCATTTCGCTGGAATGGGCGGGCTCCATCGGTTCGTCCGGGGTGGGTATCGCAGTAAATTTGCGACGCCACGGAGGGCGTCCCTCCAGCTAATGCGTGGCGGCCGCCCGGAGGTAGGCGAGGACTGAACGTTGCTCGGCAGGGGTCAGATTGGCCCGCGCCGCCATCCGGCTAACGAGGTCTGTCCATTGCTCGCGCGAGTAGGCGGTGGTGCGGGGAAGGGTATGGCAATTGAGGCAGCGACCGGCGAAAAGGCTCCGGCCGGCGGATAGTTCCTGCGCCGTGGCATGATCGACTCGCGCTCGCGCAACCAGCGCAGGCGACACAGGAGGCGGCCTGAAACTGTCGGTCACGCAGGAGCAGAGGAGTAGAGTGAAACCAGCGACGGTCGCCCGTTTTGTCACAGCGAAAGTCCAAAGATGAGGCGCACCTGGTAATCAGGCTCGCCTTCGGCATTGGTGAATTGTCTTAGACCAGTGACGGACGCGAACCAGCGGTTGCCGCGATAAGAGAAGTTTGGGCCGGCGAAAAAGTTGGTCTCGCTTTCGCTCCTTCGCCACGCCGGCAGAACGATCTGGTGCAGAATCTCCACACCTAACGAGACGCGAGTAGTTAATTCATAACTTGCGCCGAGAGCTTGTTGCAACTCGCCTTCGCCCAGACCTTCGCCTTCCCATCCTGCTTCGACGGTGAAGTTATAAAGTAGAATAAGAGGGCCGAAGTTCTTTTGCGCAATGAGCTTTGTCTCCGACTCAAAAGCGCGACCGGCGCCGAGCTCCTGGTAAAGTGAGAAGCCGAGCGGATCAGCAGCGGGATTGGTGAAGTTGTAGATAAATTCGACCGAAGCCGAATCATAGTGAGCGGCGTGTTCAACCCGATCGTAATCCCAGTTGGCGAAGTAGATGCTGGCCTGGAGACGATTCGTCAGGCCGATTTCGAACTCATGGCGAAAATCGAGGCCGCTCCAGCGCGAGTCGCCGAAGAGACTGGTGGCATAGTTCTCCAGCTCGATCGATCCCGGCGCGGCCGTGGGCGCTTCGTAGAGATAAGTGAAATGACGCGCGCCGGCCAGGCTGGTCTCGACAGTAAGGGCGAGAAGAAGGAGAACGCGCTTCACCCTGGTTCTTTCTCGCGAAGCGCTGGTCTAACGGACTGCGTGCAGTGGTTTAACCATGCGCGCGTCCACAGCCAGCCGCGCAGTTTCCTTCACCGGATCAGTGCCAGCGAGCGGCACCGCCCCCATGCGCCGCGCCGCGTAGTAGGAACCAACGACCACAAGCGCGGCGAGTAGTTGCGCGGTGATTGTTTCGTAGGTGGGAAAGACCGCGAACCAGAGACTCATCCAGCCCGGAATGAGATCGGCCAGTGCAGGAATTGTCGTAGTTGGAATCCAATGGGCGAGCTGCATCTCCTGCGCTTGTTCGCCCACCATGACGAGAAGAACCACCCCGAGGAGCACGCCGGTGGTGATGAGCATTTTTCGATACGGCAAACGCTGTTGCAGCACAAAAGTAAGCACGGCCACCATGGCGGTGAAAACCAGCCCGAGCAGTGTGCCTTTGAGCACGACCTCGCCGCCGAGCCGCAAATTGTAGCTTTGCAGAAAAAGCACGACTTCGAACCCTTCGCGATAGAGTGAGGTGAAACCGAGCAGGATGAGACCCCAGCGCAATCGCGTCGTGGAAGAATTAGTGTTACGGCCATCGGCTAAAAGCGACTTGCGTCGCCGGTTATGCGCGCGAATCCAGCCGCCCCAGTAAATCTTGTGGAAGAACCAGTTCATGATCACGAGCAGCACGACGACCGCGAGGAGGCCTGTAGCGGCCTGAAGGTCCAGCGCGGGCACGCTCTCGCTCAATTCTCCCATGATTCTCACGGCGATGAACCACGTCACCAGTGTAGCGGCGAACGCCAGACCGGCGCCCGCTGCCACCGGGCGGCGATAGGCGCGTTTCGCACCAGTCATGCTCGCGGTGATGGCAGCCAGAACGAGGATACATTCAAGTCCTTCGCGAAAGACGAGCACCGCGATGTCTAGCGACGCCACGGTGCGACTGGTATGAGGGCGGAGGGGATCGGGGGAGCCGTGCATGGCCAGCCCCTGCCAGATAAACAATGCCACCACACAGAACGCCCCTACCACGAGCGCAGCGCGGCTCCAGCGATGTGTTGGTCGCAACAAACTGCTCATCAACCTGGATAAAACTAACGTAACGGGCGAATTGTTGCTGCCGTTCGCTTGCCATTTTTTAGCGGCGGCTTGTCCCGCCCGGGAAAGAGGGCATTTCGAGCCTTAGGCGGCGATTCCAGGCGCCGCACGGGAAGGCCGGAGTTTCTAGCCACGGAGAAACACGGAT
>DAIRIE010000124.1:0-7834 GCA_036809705.1 Chthoniobacterales bacterium | reverse complement strand
GAAGTTGAGCAAATAATCTCTGCCGCCAGCTTTGGTGCCGCCGCCGCTCATCTTGAACCCGCCGAACGGATGGCGACCGACTACCGCGCCGGTGCATGACCGATTCACGTAAACATTGCCCGCGACCAGCTCCGCCTTCACCCGTTCGATGTTCGCCGGGCTGCGGGAAAAGAACCCGGCAGTGAGCGCGTAATCGGTGTCATTGGCGATTCTGATCGCGTCGTCGAGGTCGCGCGCCCTAAGCACACTTAGCACTGGCCCGAAAATCTCGCACTGACTCAATGTCATCTCCGGTTTCACATCGGTGAAAATCGTCGGCGGAATGAAGTAGCCTTTTCCGGGCACGTTCTTCGCCTGGAATGCCAACGTCGCTTCCGCCTTCCCCTTCTCGATCACTTGCAGAATGCGCTGATAAGAGCGCTCATCCACGACTGGGCCAACGGTGATGCCAGGCTCTTCCGGATTGCCCACGCGCAAGCTCGCCGCCGCAGCCAGCAATCGCTCCATTACGCGCTCATAATTTTCCTGGAGCACGATCAATCGCGAGCAGGCGGAACATTTTTGTCCCTGATACCCAAAAGCTGAGTAAACGGTGTCCACGATTGTCTCGTCCAGATCAGCATCGGAATCGACAATGACGGCGTTCTTCCCACCCATTTCGCAGACAACGCGCTTAAGCTCGCGCTGACCCGGTCGCGTTTTCCCCGCCGCCTCCCAAATGCTCAGGCCCACTTCGCGCGAACCGGTGAACGCGATCATCTCCACATCGGGGTGATCAACGAGATGCGCGCCGACAACCGAGCCGCGGCCGGGCAAATAATTCAGTACGCCGGGCGGCACACCGGCTTCCTCGAACACCTCCATCAGGAGTGCGCCGAGCACGGCTGATGGCTCGGCCGCTTTCATGATGACCGTGTTACCGGTCACGAGCGCGGCGGTGACCATTCCGCAAAGGATCGCGATGGGAAAATTCCAGGGCGCTATAACGAGCGCGACGCCACGCGGCCAATAGTGCTGGTAACTTTCTTCGCCGAGCACGTGCTGCGTCAGCCGCGGTCGGCCGAGCAATCGCATTTGTTGCGCGTAGAAGAGGCAAAAATCCATCGCTTCGCGGATGTCGCCGTCCGCTTCCGCCCACGCTTTGCCCACCTCGAAGACCTCCCACGCTGAGAACTCGAAGCGGCGGCGATCGAGAATAGCGGCCGCGCGTTCCAGCAGCTCGCAGCGTTCTTCAAATGGTCTCCGGCTCCAGCTTTCGAAAGCGCGGCGCGCTGCTTTCACCGCGCGCTCAGCTTCTGGAATTCCTCCTTCCGCGATCTGGCCGATAATCTCATCGGGATTACTGGGATTAACCGACGGCAGAAACTTTTTCGTCCAGACTTTCTCGCCGTCGATGGTCAGCGGGTATTTCTGGCCGAGACGACCGCGCACATCGCGCAAGGCGGCGCGCATTTTCTCCTGCGACTCGCGATGAACGAAATTCACCAACGGCGCGTTGGTGTAGGTGTCGCCGGGCGGGGTCTCGCGCGTGGCGCCGTTGCGGCCCGCTACTCGGTCATCCCGAGCGAAGTCGAGGGATCCGGTGGAAGTTAGGTTCGCGGTTTCGCCGCGGAGTCCCTTGGGTTCGCTTCGCTCCGCCCGGGATGACCAGCTTTGTTCGCCATTCACCAGCTCCCGCGGATCCTCCAGCAGTTCCGCCGCCGACACTTTTTCCGAAAACTTCGCCCGCAAAAATCCTTCGTTCGACGTGTTCTCGAGCAACCGCCTAACGAGATACGACATCCCCGGTAGCAACTCGCCCACGGGAGAATATTCCCGCACCCGGTAACCAAGCTCCACCAACGCGCGCTTGATCGGCCCCGCCATCCCATAAAGCAGCTGAAATTCGAAACGGCTTTTGTCGATTTCGAGCTCATCGGCCACGGCCTGCGCGTGCGCGATGGAGCGCACATTGTGCGAGCCGAAAGCCGACGTCACGATCGACTCATTCTCCAGCAAAATGCGCGTCAGCTTCTCGTAATTGGCATCGCTCTCCGCCTTCTCCAGCCACACCGGAATCGTCCATCCGTTCTGCTGCGCTTTGATTCGCTCGTAATCCCAGTACGCGCCTTTCACCAGCCGCACGGTGAAACGCGTGCCGCGCGCGCCTCCCCACGCGATGAGCTCGCGTAAGTCCTTCTCCGCATCGCGCAGGTAAGCCTGGATAACGATACCCGTGTGCGCCCAGTTCATGAACTCCGGTTCGGTGAAGAGCACGCGGAAGAGCTCGAGCGTGGCGTTTTTGTGCGCGTAGCTCTCCATGTCGAAATTGATGAACGCGCCGAGTTCTTTTGCGCGCCGCAGGATCGGGCGCAGCTTGGGCGTGAGATGGGCGATTGCGTCCGCCGGATCGGCGGGATTCATCTGTGAATAAAGGGCGGAGATTTTCACAGAGACGTTCACTACCGGGAACAGCTCCGTGTTTTGCCCGAGCGGATCGGTCCAGCCGTGAGTTTCGCGCGCGAGATGCTCGAGCAATTCCTGACAACGCCGGGCGTACTCGTTCGCTTCTCCTTCGCTGACTACGGCCTCGCCCAGCAGGTCGACGGTAAACCCGATTTTCTGCCGCCGCTTTTTCCGCAGCGTCTTCATCACGTCTTCGGGATTGCGACCGGCGATAAATTGCCGCGCCATGCCTGAGACGTTCCAGCGCATGAACGGTCCGGCGATCCATGGCACGATGTGCGACATGCGAATGGCCGGACGGAGCACCGGCGCGAGCCCGTTTTGCACGCCGCTGAGGTATTCGTCGAAATGTTGCACGATATCTTTCGGCCGGTGGATCGACGCGAGCACATCGACGAAGCGGAACATCTGCACCTTGAAATGCTCGTCGCGCATGGAGAGCTCCATCATGCGCTGATAAAATCCGGCTTTGCTGAAAATGGATTCAGGATGGCGATCGACCAGCGAGAATATGCGAGTCCCGCGACGCTCCACTTCAGCCTGCAACAAGCTCATGGCGGAATTCTAGCTCGCCGCCTGCGCTTGGGCAAAGTCGCAGGATTCAGGGTCGGGCACGGCTCCCCATCGCTCCGATCCGGCTCGTCGCTCGGCCGCGACGGAAGATTTCATCAAGCATGGTTAGTCGTTGGTCTGCAAGGCACGGCCGTACGAGTGTTCTTACTCCCGGCTTTGACATCTCGGGTATACCGCGGGCTTCAAGGCGTCTCTTCCGAGGTGACGCCACCATGCGCGAGTTGCCGCTCGAGCTTTCGCGCGCCCTGATATGTGTCTATGTCACATATGAGTTTACGGTCGCGGTCATTTTTTTGCGGAGCGTTTAATGGTGCGGCGTCATCGTCGCTGAAGTCTGGCATAGTTCCATCGCCGCCGCGCCGGACATCGAACGCGAAGACTCATCACGGGATAAACCGGCCCGAGCTTTCCTGACTTCACCGCCTTTCTGGGTTTCTGGTTTTCAAATTAGAATTGCGCCCCCGGTGAACTCGTGGTTTTACGCACCTGGCGAGAGTAAATTTGAAAGCCAGAAAACCAGAATGACTTTTGAATAAGAACAGACGAACAGATGCAGTTGCGGGCATGGTTTTTCCGGGTGGCTGACGCACGGGGCTTCGACGACAATCGGCCAAAAGCCGTCCATGCCCCGACTCTGGCTTGAGCAGCGCGGCGCGCAGAAAAACGCGGCCGACGTGACGACATGGCGGCGGCGCCGGACATCGAGCGCGAAGACTTCCTCATCACCGGCGGAGTAGACCGAGCTTTCCTGACGTCATTCGCCTTTATGCCTTTCTGGATTTCAAATTAGAGATTCTGCGACCGACCCGGCGAACTCCGCGGGTTTGACCGGCATGGCGAGAACAAAGTCGAAACCCAGAGAAACCAGAAATGCTCTTAATCAGAAAAGACCACCAGATGCAGTTGAATGGACACGGTTCCCGGGTTGCAGACACGCACGACTCGACGACAATCGACCACAACTCCGTCGCTGCCGGATTGCGCCTTGACCGCGGTAATGTTTCATATGTCGCGTAGACACGTATAGTACTCATTTTTCCGCGGAGCGTGGTAGCGCGGCGTCATCGTCGCTGACGATCTGGGTAATTCCATCGCCGCGGCGCTGGACATCGAGCGCGAAGACCTCATGACCGGCGGGATAGGCCGAACCGGGCTTTCCCGTTTATCGCTTTTCTAGATTTCTGGCTTTCAAATTAGGGATTCTCAGCCGATTCGGTGAACTCCGCGGTTTCACCCGGATGGCGAGAGTAAAGTCGAGAGCTAGAGAACCAGAAAGACTCTAAATCAGCAGAGACCACCAGGTTGCTGACGCGCAGAGCTCGGCGATAATCGGCCACAACTCCATTGATGGCGCGACTGGGCTTGGCCCCAGGCACTCGCTAATGGCGCTGGTCTTGCGGAGCACTTTCCGTTCACGAGCGTCGTGTGATCCGTTTGTCCGTATGGCTTGCGTCGTAAGACGTTTATTGGACGCGGCGCGGTGCGCGGGCTTTGCGTGCGCGCCATGGCACGTCAAAACCAGCACCGCGCGCGCCCGGGTTCTGCGACGCCGCACGCGAGACGCGCCAGCACCGAGCGCGAAAACCGTAACGTCAAGAGTCTCCGGCAGATCATGATATATGTCTATGCCACATGTGATGGGCTTTCTCCTAGGTTCCTTCATCGTTTTCGGGTCAGTTCCGGTCATTGTGTGATTTCCGCACGTTTCGCCCCGCTTGCCTGACGACTTGATCAGGACGCCCGACACGATCTATCTCCGCCTGCACGGTCGCAGCCGCTGGTACCGACATGATTACGCGCGCGCCACTCCGCGCGATTTTGCGCGCGCACTCCTCCAGCTCGGGGCGTGGGATGCGGTTCGAGAGCCCATCCGAGCTCCGTTCATGGCAAGCGGCGTCGTCTCGGCAGCCTCTGTCGCCGCAATGTTCCGCGGACAAGAGGGACCGGATGCGATTGATGCCCGGTGCCTTTCACCGGCGTGCCGGAGATGCGGCGGCAAGTCGCGAAATCCTCCGGTGTGACACTAAGAGCATTTCGTAAGGCTGCCGAACATGAACAGACTCGCAGCCTGCGCTTTCCGGTAGCTGGCGTGGTGATGGTGTCCCGTTACGCGCGCCGACTCTGCTCGGTCCACGTGGGTCGACGGCGGCACCCGGAAAATGGCGGCAGCACTCACTAATGGCGCTGTCTCGCGAATCACTTTCCGTTCGCCAGCATCGTGCGGCGCGTTTCTTTTGGGTACGCTTTGCGTCATCAGTGGTTAGTGGCCGCGGCGCGGTGCACGGACCTTGCGTGCGCGCCATGGCACGTCAAACCCGCAAGAGAGGCGCCAGCACCAACCCGGCTAACCGCTGCCTCAAGAGTCTGGGTCGATCATCATATGTGTTTATGCAACATATGATTCGTCTTTCTCGCTGTGGTTCCTTTGCCGTTTCGATCGTTGGGTGATTTCCGCGTTTCGGTGATGGATGCAGTTGGGGAGCCTCATCTGAGCCCGCTTATGGGAACTTGCCTCGCGCCTTCGACGGCCGCCGCTGTAGCGGCGATGTTCCGCGGTTGGACAAGAGGCGCGGGATGCGGTTGATGCCCGGTGCCTTTCACCGGGTCGGAGATTTGCCTGGCGCCAGTCGCGAATCGTTGCCGCGGTTTCCGGTGTGACACTAAGAGAATTTCGGGCAGGCTGCCGAAACATGAACAGACTGACAGTGTCCGGCTCCCCGCAACTGGCGTGGTTGATGGTGTCCAGTCGTGCCCCACTGTGGCTTCGCCCACGCGGGTCGATTGCGGTGCGCGGAAATGCGGCCGCCACTCACTAATGGCACTGGTCTCGCGGATCACTTTCCGTTCGCCAGCATCGTGTGGCCGGTTTTTGCGTTCGGCTTGTCTTGTCAGAGAGTTATTGGACGCGGCGCCATGCGCGGGCTTTGCCTGCGCGCCATGGCACGTCAAAACCAGCACGGCGCGCCCCGGCGTTTTGCGACGCCGCACGCGAGACGCGCCCGCACCGACCTCGGTAACCGTAACGTCAACAGTCTCGGCAGATCATGATATGTGTTTATGCAACATATCATGGTCGTTCTCTGAGGTTCGTTTCGCCGTATCGTTCAGTCTCGGTCATTGTGTGGCTTTCAGGACGCTTGCGAGTTGGGTGCAATTCGAGAGCCCATCCAGCTCCGTTCACGGCAACCAGCCTCACCGACAGCAGCCTTTGTCGCGGCAATGTTCCGCGGACGACAAGAGCCGCCGGATGCGATTGATGCCCGATGCCTTTGACCGGCAAGCCGACGATGTTGCGCGGCGGCAAGCCGCGAAATCTGGCCGCGTTTGCCGGTGTGACACTAAAAGCATTTCGGCGGGCTGCCGAACTGAACAACTGGCAGCGTGCGCTTCGCCGGAGTGGACGTGGTGACGATGTCGGCGCGGCGTTCGCCTGCGATGCATTGAGAAGCAAACAACATCTCGAGCAGAAGCGAGGCAGCCCAAGTCAGGTCTCGAGCCCGATTCGTCAGCCAGGCATCCTGTCTTGCGCGCAAGCTTGGGAGGCCGGGCGGCGGTGCGATTCGAGACGCTCACCTGCGAGGCGTCGTGCGATTTACATGGCAGGAGGGAATAAGGATGAAATTCAGCGAGAAAATTAAAGAAGTGGGGGCGGCGGGTTACATTCTACTGTGGCTGCTCGGCATTCCGATTCCGATTTTGCTCATCATCTTTCTGCTGCGCGGCTGCACCTAAGCCCGCGCGCGAAACGTCTTCTCTCCGGCGCCAGTTTGTTCTCTTCTCCGCAAGAGAAGAACGACCTGAACACGCGACATCAGGGAAATTCCTGTAGCTGCGGAGTGTCTTGCTCGTGAAGCTTGCAGGGTCTTGAGCGGCGGGTCGCATGTGAGCTAACGACGCACGCACGTTGCCGCCTGGCGGGTTTCGTGTAATGCACCTCCGTATGCCACCTCGGCTGGAGTTCGCGAGCGACAACACGGCCGGCTTTTGCCCCGAAGCGATCTCGGGGTTAAGCGAGGCGAATCGCGGCGCGACCGCTTCCTACGGCGATGATGAATGGACACGCCGGCTGTGCGATCGGGTGCGCGACATTTTCGAGACCGATTGCGACGTTTTCCTCGTCTCTAACGGAACCGCCGCCAATGCGCTGGCTCTCGCGCAACTGTGTCAGCCCTTCCACAGCGTGATCTGCCAGGAGCACGCCCATATCGAGAACGATGAATGCGGTGCGGTGGAATTCTTTACCCGCGGCTCGAAGCTGATCCCGACGCGCGGCGACAAGGGCAAGCTTGATCTGGCTGAAGTTGCAAACGCACTCGCCCGGCAGCACGAGCTCCATTCCCACAAACCGCGCGTCATCAGCATCACTCAGGCGACGGAGCTGGGCACGGTTTATTGCGCGGAGGAGATTCGTCAGATCGCGATCTTCGCGAGCGAACGCGGGATGGTGTTGCACATGGACGGCGCGCGATTCGCAAACGCCATCGCCAACCTGGGCTGCGCGCCGAAGGAGATCACGTGGCAGGCAGGTGTCGAAGTGCTTTGTTTCGGCGGAACAAAAAACGGATTAGCTGCGGGCGAGCTGGTCATTTTCTTCAACAGAGAACGCGCTGCCGAGTTTGATTATCGAGCGAAGCAGGCGGGACAGCTGGCGTCGAAGATGCGGCTGCTGGCGGCGCCGTGGCTGGCGTTGGTCGAAAGCGAGCTTTGGTTGAGGAATGCCGCGCACGCGAATGCGATGGCGGCGGAGTTGTCCGCGGAACTGGACGACGCTGGAATCGAGGTCGTTTTTCCGACTGAATCTAACGCCGTCTTTGTG
>DAIRIE010000123.1:0-8036 GCA_036809705.1 Chthoniobacterales bacterium | reverse complement strand
ATGCTGCACGCCCGGCAATCCACTGACGCGACGCACGACTTCGTTGTAGAAATCGATGACCGGTTTGCCGCGCGGATATTTCAATTGCGGTAACGACAACTCCATTGTGAGCACGTTCTTCGGGTTGAATCCCGGATCGACGTTCTGCAAACGCGCGAAGCTCTTCATGAGCAAGCCGGCGCCCACCAGGAGCACGAGTGCGAGCGCGACTTCGGCGACGACGAGTCCATTGCGGAGACGGTTACGGCGCACCCCGCTGGTGGCGCCGCGGCCGCCGTCTTTCAGCGCCTCGGTCAGTTCGGGATTACCGCTCGACAACGCCGGCGCGAGGCCGAAGAGGATGCCGGTAACAATGGAAACGAGCAGTGTCACGAGGAGCACGCGGCCGTCGAGATTCGCTTCGGCAATGCGCGGAACGGTGATGGAGCCGACGCGGCGGAGAACCTCGAGCCCCCAGACAGCCAGCAACGAACCAGCGATTCCGCCGATAACGGCAAGCAGCACGCTTTCGGAAAGGATTTGCCGGAGCAATTGCATGCGTCCGGCGCCGAGCGCCACGCGAATGGCGAACTCACGTTCACGCGCACCGGCGCGCGCGAGCAGCATCGTAGTCAGGTTCGCGCAAGCGATGAGGAGCACGAGCGCGACCGCGCCTAACAAGATCAACAACGCGGTGCGCATTCCGCCGACGACCTGCTCGTGCAGCGGATAAACGGTCGCGCCGAAACGCGTCTCCGGGTTATAGTTCATCGGAAATTGCTTCGGCCAACTGCCGATGATGGTGTCGATTTCCGCCTGTGCTTGAGCTAACGAGACGCGAGGCTTGAGCCGTCCGATGATGCCGTAGCTGCGCGAACCGCGCGACTCGAGCTCTGACTTGGTAAACGCAACCGGCTTCCAGACATCGACGCGCTGACCGAAGGTGCCACCCTGTACTCCGAAAAGCGGCAGCGGGAATTCGAACTTCGCCGGCATGATCCCGACGACGGTGAAGTTGCGACCATTCAGCGCGAGCGGCTTTCCGAGAATCTCCGGATCCGAATTGAAGCGGCGTTCCCATAGTCGTGCGCTAATGACGATGACGCCGTCATTCTCCTCCCGGGACTCGTTCGGCGCAAAGGTGCGGCCTTTGATCGGCTCGACGCCGAGGACAGAAAACAGACTGGGGGAGACGACCGCGCCCTGCACGCGCTCAGGCATTTCGCCTCCGGTGAGATTCAGGTCGGAGTAATCAAAGGCCGCAATGCCGGTGAAGCTGTGGGTCTGTTTTTCATAATCCAAAAACTCCGGCGCGGAGACGGGGATTTGGGTCAAGCCTTGCCCGGCGAATTTTTCCCACAGCAGAACCAGCTCGTTAGGCGCTTTGTAGGGCAACGGCCTAACGAGTAGTGCGTTGACCAAACTGTAAACAGCGGTGTTCGCGCCGATGGCTAGCGCGATCGTAACAACGGCGATAGCTGCAAACCCTGGGCTTTTACCAGCAGCCGGACCGCCAGCTTGAGGTCGTTCCACATTGCAGAACGCCTCGGATCTATGCCGCGATGCGATTGTCTTCCACCACGCGCCCGTCGAACAAGTGCACGGTGCGATCGGCGTGCTGCGCGAAGCGCACATCGTGCGTCACCATGCAGATGGTCGCGCCGCCGGCGTGCAATTCCTTGAGCAAATCCATCACCGCTTCGCCGTTGCGCGAATCGAGATTCCCCGTCGGCTCATCCGCCAGCAGAATGGCCGGCTTGCCCGCCAGCGCGCGCGCAACGGCCACGCGCTGCTGCTGACCGCCACTGAGCTGGCTGGGTAGATGTTTCGCGCGATGTCCCATCCCGACGCGCTCCAGCGCCTCGGTCACGGCCGCTTTGCGATCTGCCGCGTTCGTGCCGCGATAAGTCAGCGGCAGCTCAACATTCTCATAAACGGTGAGATCGCCGATGAGATTGAAGCTTTGAAAAATGAAACCGATCTCGCGATTGCGAATGCGCGCCCGCTCCGGAAAAGAGAGATTCGCCACCTCAGTTCCCTTGAGCGAATAGCTCCCGCCACTTGGCGTATCGAGCAGCCCGAGGATGGAAAGCAGCGTCGATTTCCCACAGCCGGAGGGGCCAGCGATGGAAACATATTCGCCGTCGCGAATGTCGAGGTGAATGCCGGAAAGCGCGTGCGTTTCCACTTCGTCAGTGAGAAACACTTTGGTCACTTCCTGGAGTTGGATGAGCGGGGTATTGCCGTTGGTCATAATGTTGAATGCTGATTTCTGAATGCTGAATGCTGATTGTTGCGCGGCGACGAAGTGCGTGCGGCGGAGATGTATGAAGCGGCCATGATCGCGATTAGCTCGTTCGCTTCAGTCAGTAGCGGTCGAACCTTGCCCGCCACCATCAGTTTGGAATCGATGATCAATTCCAGCCAAAATGCGGTTTCGTCCGTCTCTTCTTCAACCGTTCCGATAAATTCGGCTTGCGAGCGAGCACGGCACGCAGCGCGATAGTTGGCAGCACCACTTGCCTCGCTGCGAACCAGCTGATTAGCAATGGCGCGGCCTTTCGTGCTTTTCGGCAGCGCATCAATCAGATTCATCACGCGCAGCGCGAACGCTTTCGTTCGGTCTTTGAATTCGTCGCCTCTTTTCATTCAGCATTCAGCATTCAATTGAGCCGAATCCGATCATGACTGTCCCACGCGCTCGTATCTGAAAGGATGACCTGGTCGCCGGGTTGAAGCCCGCTTATGATCTCAATCGAGTTCACGGAGCTGCGCCCGAGCTTAACCGGCGTGCGCACAGCGTCGCTGGTGCCAGAGACAAGTTTGAAAATTCCCACGGTGTTGTTCTCCTGGCCGAAGGCAGGCCGGCCCACGTAAATCACGTCGTTAAGCCGCTCCAGCTCGATCGTCCCGTCCACCGTCAGGTCAGGTCGTGCGCCGCGCGGCAGCTCGCCGTCGAGCGAGGCGTCCACCTTCACCGTCCCCTGTTCGACTGCGGGATCAACGCGCGTGACGTGTCCGGTGACGACGCCGTTGCGCGTGTCGATGGTCGCCTTCTGCCCGACCTGAACATCTTTCGCCTGCGTCTCCGCGATCTTGATCTCCGCTTTGAGCTTCGTCGGATCAGCGACACGGGCGAGGTTGTCGCCGATCTTCACCCGCTGGCCGACGTCTACCGGCAACTGCTGCAACACGCCAGCCATGCCGGCCTTGACGTGCAGCGCTTCCACCTGGTCGAGCTTGTATTGGGCTGCTTCCTTTAACTGCTCAACCGCCGCCTGCTTGGAAGCGAGCTGCGGCTCGATCGATTCGCGGGCGAACGTGAGCCGCTTTTGTTCAATGGCATCACGGTTGGCCAGCTCGGCCGCTTTCACCTGCGCCGTCTTGTATTGCAGCTCAGCCACCAGACCGTTCTTCTTCAACTGCTCGTTCGTCTCGCTTTCCATCCGCGCCTGCTCGTACTCGGAATGCACCTGCGCGGCCGTCGCTTCCTGCTGAAGCACTTCGCGCTGCAAAGTGGAACGCAACGTCGTTAGCTCAGCTTCGCCCGCTTTCCACTTCGACTCCGCATCATGCGCGGCCTGCTCCAGTTCAGGACTCGTTAGCTCCAAAATGATGGTGTCCGGTGTGACGTGCGTGCCGGGTCGCACCACGATCTTGTCCACCCGGCCCTCTGTGTTCGCCGGGATCCAGCGAATCTCTTCCGGCACCAGCGTCCCCAGGCCGCGCACTTCGCGCACCATTGGTCCGCGCTTCACCGTATCGATCCATACCGTCGAGCGATCCACACTCGGCACCGCTGGTTTCAAATGCGACAGCGCGACAGTGATGACGATCAGCGCCAACGCCCCGCCCGCGCCGTACATGATGCGGCGACGGCGTTTCTTTTTCGCGGCGCCGACGCGCGGAACGTCCATGCTCGATGTTACCGGCGAAAATCCGGCCGGTCTCACGATGGTTTCGTCCGCACGCGCTTCAGATTTCTGTCGCATCAGCCGGGGTTAAAGTGAGCCGATCGCGCGCAGAAAATCTGCCAGCGCATGAGCATTGCTCAGCAGCGGGAGCGCCGCCGCTACAATAATGGCGGCAAAGGCAATCAGTTCACGCTGGAATTCGCCGCGTGCTTCGTTGCGGAAATATTCGCCGGAAATGTTGCGGAACGACGGCAGTTCGCGACGCGCGCAACCGCCGCGGAAGTGCGGCATCGTCGCGACGGAGTAGTTGGAATCGATCAGCGGAAACTCGCTTTCGCGTAGGTGGCTGCTCAAATTTTGGGACAAGGTTATTTTCATATTTTTGCTTTCTTGCCGATGTGATGCGTGGCGCATCGCCACCGGATTCAGAAATTTTTCGTTACTCGCCCCCGCCTATTGCAATGGCCGTGCCAAGTGTTGGAACGAAGTTGTAAGTGGCCTAACCACAAATACTTGTATCTCGGTTCGAAGCGCGATGGCGCTCGCTTAAGCACCAGCGTTGGGATTCCGCTATCCCGATTTTGGGACTACTTGGGCAAGCGCAACACCGCTTCCGCGCCGCGAGACCCGTCGCGATTCGCCAGCGTCAACGATCCACCATGCGCTTCCGCGATTTGCCGTGAGAGCGCCAATCCAATTCCCGACCCGCCTGGCTTCGTCGTAAAAAATGGCACGAACAAATTCGTCGGATTCATAATCCCGTGCCCTTCGTCGCGGATGTAAATCTCGGCGCATTCGCCTGCCGCTTTCCACCCGATCGTCACTGTGCCGCCAGTTTCGGTTGAGGCTTCAGCCGCGTTGTGCAGCAGATTGATCAGCGCCTGCTCGATCTGCGCCGCATCTGCGTTCACTGCCATGGCCGGCCCACCCTGTACCTGCACGCGCAGTCGCGTTTCGAGGTTCGCTGCGCGATTGATCACTTCGCCGACATCGATCAACTCCTTCTGCGGCGGCGGCAGTCGCGCCAGCCGCGCATACGCGTGCATAAACCGGCCGAGCGATTCCGCGCGGGACGCGATTACATTCAAGCCGCTGCGCGCGTCCTCCTGCCAATCGCCCGGGAGCGGATCGCGCCGCAGCAGGCTTTCTAAACTTCCGGCCACGGATTTGATCGGCGCGAGCGAATTGTTCAGCTCATGCCCGAGCACGCGCACGAGCCGCTGCCAGGCGATGCGTTCTTCCTCGCGCAAGGTGCGGCTGAGATCGCGCAAGACCAGCAGCTCATGCGGCAACCCGTGCTCGCGAAATGTGCTACGACTCACGCCCCAGCGTCCGCTGGCGCCCGGGAACGTAAGCGTGAGCGGAACGTCCGCCTCGGCATCGAGGCAAATATCGAGCCCGAGATCGCGCGCGTTTCGGCCGAGCAATTTATCAATCGGCTGCCGCAACAAATTTTCGCCAGCGCGATTAACGAGTCGCAGTTTTCTTTGCGGATCAAAGGTGAAAACCGCAACGTCGATTTCCGCCATGATCGTGCGCAACAACGCCGTCGCCTCGAATGCGCCCAGCCGCTGCACGCGCAGCGTCTCGCCCAGCTCGTTGACCTCGAGCAGCGCTTCGCCCAGCGCATCGTTCTCGCGCGCGCCACGAGCGCGAATCGAGTAGTCGCCTTCGCGCAACGCCGCCAGCAGATTGGTCACCGTTTGCCAGGGCCGAATCGTGTGCTCGCGTGTGCTCACGATGTAGCCGAAAGCGAAGATGAAAATAAAGAGCGTGAGCGTCCATTGCACCTTCGCGCTGTAGTCGCCAAACCAGAGAAGCGAGAGCGCGACGATCAACGCCGGCGCGACCGCGCCGATAATCAGCCAGGTCAACCGATTCTCATGCGAACGCCGGCGCCGAGCCTTTGGCGCGCGATTCATGTTTCTCCCAATCGGCGATCGCAAATCGGAAATCGAAAATCCTCAAAGGCCATACTGCTGCAAGCGCCGATAGAACGCGCTCCGGCTCAGCCCGAGCGCTTCCGCCGCCTGGCGCGCGTTACCGCCCGCCCGCGCCAGCGCCTTTTTGATCAGATACGCTTCCACTTCCTCCAGGCTCATCTCCTCGAGCCCGCGGGAATCGCCGCCGCCGGTGGACAATCCCAGATCGCGCGCCTTGATCTGCGATCCGCCTGTCATCAACACCGCGCGCTCGATCACATGATCCAGCTCGCGCACGTTCCCAGGAAACGGATGGGCGATCAGCCGTTCCCGCGCTGTCTCGTCAAACCCGCCGATGGCTTTACGATAACGTTTCGTGTGTTGGCACAGAAAACTGCTCGCCAGGGGCATGATGTCTTCCTTCCGATCGCGCAACGGCGGCAGCGAAATTTCAATTGTGTTCAAACGAAAGAGCACATCCTGGCGAAACTTCGCCGCCGTCACTTCATCGCGCAGATTGGCGTTGGTGGCCGAAATAATTCGGACATTCGTGTGCAACGTTTTCGAAGAACCGACGCGCTCAAATTCGCCCGTCTCGATCACGCGCAGAAGCTTCGCCTGCAAATTCAGCGGAATGTTCGCGATCTCATCCATGAATAGCGTGCTCTCATCCGCCAGTTCGAAACGCCCGGCGCGATCCGACTTGGCATCGGTGAACGCGCCTTTGACGTGACCGAAGAGCTCGCTCTCGAAAATCGTTTCTGACAATCCGCCCATGTTCACCGTGATCATGCTGTGCGATGCGCGCGGCGATAGCGCATGCAGCGCCTGCGCGACGAGCCCTTTGCCGGTGCCGTTCTCGCCGGTGATGAGCACGTTCGCGTCCGAGGGCGCCACGCGTGAAATCATTTCCAACACCGGCCGCATGGCTGGTGATTCCGCGATGATGTTCGGCGCGCCGCCGCGAAGAAGTTGATTGGCCGCTTCCAGTTTACGGCCTTTGCGCAACGCGCCCGCCAGCTCGATCTGCGTCCGCACAATCGCGAGCAGCCGCTCGTTATCCCACGGCTTGGGCACGAAATCGCGCGCCCCGCGTTTCATCGCTTCGACCGCCAGATCGATCGTCGCCCACGCGGTCATGACGACGATGGGCAACGTGCTGTCCACTTCCCCTAACTTCGGGATTACCTCCAATCCTTCCTGCCCCGAAGTGGTGTCGCGCGTGTAATTCAAATCCATCATCAGGAGCGCGTAATCGCGTTTCTCCAGCGCGTTGAAAATGCCGGCAAGCGACGTCACCGCATCGGTCTGATGCCCGGCGCCTTTGAGCAAAATGCGCAGTGCCTCCAGCACATCAGGCTGGTCATCCGCGATCAAAATGCGCGCCATGCGTTACTCTGAACTGTGTTTCTCGCGCGGTGTCAACGTTGCGCCACCAGGCAGTGACGACAGTTGCACAGCGCATGCCAGTCGCTCCGCACCGCCGGCAATGATAAGCGCCACAGAGTTTTAGCAGCAGTCAGCGCGTCGCATTTGCGCCTTCCGCATCCCGCCTTCGGGATTTGCCGGTGCCGTTTGCGGGATTGTTTCAATACATCACGCCCCGCATCCGTCTCTTACGGCGCGGTTTTCGCTTTGCTGCTGTCCATGCACATGCGGATGAAGTCTCCACCTCGCATCTCGCTCCTCACCGCCACCTGCATCGTGGTGGCGAACATGATCGGCACCGGCATCTTCACCAGCCTCGGGTTTCAGGTTGGCGATCTTCCGAGCGGCTTCACCGTCGTCGCCTTGTGGGCAATCGGCGGGATTTGTGCTATGTGCGGCGCGCTGGCTTACGCGGAACTCGGCGCCGCGTTGCCGCGATCCGGCGGTGAATACCATTTTCTGCGCGAGATTTATCATCCGGCTGTCGGATTCATCGCCGGCTGGGTTTCGGCCACAGTCGGTTTCGCCGCGCCGGTCGCCATCGCGGCGATGCCATTCGGCACATACCTCGCGGGGATTATTCCCGGCATAAATCCCCTCCTCACCGCGCTCGCCGCCGTCTGGCTCGTCACCGTCGTGCTCCTGCTCGATCTGCGGCTTGGCAGCGTATTTCAAATCGGCTCGACCATTCTAAAACTCGCACTCCTGGCCGTTCTCATCATCGCCGGATTGGCCGTCCACAAAACCCAGCCCATCTCCTTCCTGCCGAGACGCGGTGATGGCGGCTTGATTC
>DAIRIE010000122.1:6540-8117 GCA_036809705.1 Chthoniobacterales bacterium | reverse complement strand
CATTCAGTTGTGCATTGTTTGATGAGGACATTGAGGGTTGCAGCGTTACTTGGTTTGGCGGGCGTGGCGCTTTGGGCGCAAAGCAGCAGGGCGGAGGATTTTTCTGGCGCTGATTTCAGTTTGGCCAATCCGGCGCTTCAGACTTCATCACCTGGTTTGTGCGAATCTGGCGCGGCCTCTCCCACCATGGCGTTTGAATGGATGGTGCCCATGGACATTCCGCCCGCACGACCCTCGGCGAAGACAGTAGCGCAGATCGAAAGTAAAACCCCTCAGCTCAAACCGGGGCTGCTCGAGCGCCTCACCGGTGGCGCGGCAAAGTTTGACTATGCCACGGCGGAAATCGGTTTTCTCTACGGGCGATCGACGGGCAAATTCGGCGGCGAATCCAAGCAGACTTACATCACGGGAGAAGCTGGCAACGATAAGACACAGATTTTCGTCGGCGCATCCTACGAGGATTCGAGTTTTCAGCTCCCGCGGCGGCGCTGAACGTGCGTGAGCCGGGGCACGATAGCTTCGCGCACCGGCGTTAGCTAAGGTAGCCGCGTTCTCGGAGCAGCGGCTCGCAGATCAACACTGCCAAGCCCAGGCTGCGCCCAGCGCTACTTGCGCTTTTCCAGGCACACGCCAAGCGTCAGCGATGAAGAAGATCACTTTGCAAGACGTTCCCGAAGAGGAGCGCCGCTCGCCCCGCGGCAAGTTTCACAAATATGTGAAACAGATCTCGGTCGCGCTCGGGCGTGAAGTCAGCTCGCTCGATCTGTGGAAACGGCATCCCTTTGACTTGATGCTTGCGCGCATTCCACCGGGCAAATCGTATTGCCCTTTCCACGCCGAATCGGCGCAATGGGAGCTTTATCTCGTTCTTTCCGGCCGGGGCGACGTGCGTGATGGATCAGGCGTGACGCGCGTGGCGGCGGGCGACGCCTTCCTCTTCAAACCCGGCGAAGCTCATCAACTCTCGTGCGCGGGAGAGGAAGACTTCGTCTACTACGTCATCGCCGATAATCCGCTGAACGATTCCTGTTATTATCCTGACAGCGGCAAATGGGCGGTGCTAAAAGAAGGCTCGGGATCGGTCATCGTTAAAGGCGTCGAGACGGATTACTTTGATGGCGAAGAGTGATGGGTCGCGTGCGGTGTTGTTGAATATCCACGCTCGGGCTCACGGCGACGTCTTCACATGGTAAGCGCGGTAATGGCCTTTGATGTTGGTGTCGTAGTAGCTGGTCTTGGAGGCGGCAACGACGAGCTCGTGAAACACGTTTTCCGGCACATCGGTGTAGCGATAAATCGAGCCGTTGCGGAACTCGACCTCCAGCACTTGCAAATGCCTGCTGTAGCCAACGCTCGCCAGCGCGGTCGATTCCACCGGCACTCGCGCGATGTTCGTGTCGACGGGATCGCCCGGTTCCACCGCGAGGCTCCGGGCGAGGGCGACCGCGAAAATGAAAAGCGCGATCGGCAGCGAGCGCATGCCAATCTGATAAGCCACGCTTTAGGCAGAGTCGATGCAAAAGAGCCTGCGGCGGCGTTTTGAAGAGCAAAATGCTGGAGCGCCGCTCTCTCCGGCC
>DAIRIE010000122.1:0-6530 GCA_036809705.1 Chthoniobacterales bacterium | reverse complement strand
TAAGTATCCGGTGAAAAGGAAAAACGCGGCTCGTCGCCGCGTTTCTGGGATAACAATATCGACCCGCGTGAGTTCGCTCAGCCGTTCGGATTGAACCGGAATTTTGTCCGCCCCCGCTTCGCGTTGGCCTTGGCTTTTCGCCGACTCTTCTGCGACGGCGTTTCGAACGCGCGCAGCCGCCGCACTTCATCGAGGATACCCTCGGCGTCGAGCTTGCTCTTTAACCGCTTGAGCGCTCGATCCACCGGCTCGCCTTTTCGAACAATAACTTCTGGCATCAATTCACCTCGATCCTGGAAAATTTCGCCCGAGCTGTCCGGGCTGAAGCGAATTTAGCCGTCGGCCTCCGGCGCGTCAAACCGGCCGCCTAACCGGTCATCGAGCGGAAGGCGAGGGACCTCAGCGAACACTTAGACACGATCGCGACGGTCCATTGCTGCCCTCAAAAGCAACGCGCGCGTGACGCGAAGGACTGTCGCTAGCTTACGCCTGCGTATGCCGCGCGTACGGGATTTCCACGCCTTTCGGGAGAAGACGCTTACGCCCGCGCTGCCTTCGCCGCGCGAGTGTGGCGCGCCCGCCCTTGGTCTTCATCCGAGCGCGGAAACCGTGCTGGTGTTTGCGCGTCCGTTTCGATGGCTGATAGGTGCGTTTCATCCCGTGCGCCGCTGAGCGGATGCCAAAGGTAGAAGTCGTCTCTGTGTTGTCAAAGAAAAGCGCAGGTTGCCCCGGCCCCGTTTTTCTGGGATAAACCCAGCGTGAGTAATGTCGTCATCGAGCCAGCTACGGCCGAAGACTTGGATGAATTGTCCGAGCTGCTCGGTGAACTCTTCAGCGAAGAAAGCGATTTCCGCCCGAATAAGGAAAAACAACTCCGCGGCCTTCGCCTGATTTTCGAGGAACCGAATCGCGGTCGCGTCTTCGTTCTGCGCCGGGATCATTCCATCGTCGGCATGATTAATCTGCTCTTCACTATCAGCACGGCGGAAGGCGGCTTCGTCATTTTGCTGGAGGACCTCGTCATTCACAAATCCTACCGCGATCACGGTTACGGCTCGCAATTGCTCGATCACGCGATCGAGTTTGCGCGGAAGAAAAACTTCCTTCGCATCACGCTCCTGACCGACCGGCCGGAGATCAAATCGCAGGCTTTCTTCAGGCGCCATGGTTTCTTCGAGTCGGCCATGATCCCGATGCGCCTGCTCGTCACGCCGGACGCGGCACCGAGCGACATCACGCTTTAGCATTCTCAAGCAGCGCTGTCATTCTTCGCTCCGCTCAGAATGACACGGCGCACGTTTGCGGTGCGCGACATTTCAGCGGAGAGAAGCGCATGCGCACCGGCGCCATTCGTCTCTTCCGCATCGCCGGCATCACCGTTTACCTGCACTTCACCTGGTTCATCGTTGCCGCATTTTTCATCTCCGGTTACACCGCCAGCTATCAGTCGCCCGTCTGGGGAGTGCTGGAATATCTGACCGTGTTCCTCATCGTGCTGGTGCACGAGTTTGGTCATGCGCTTGCCTGCCGGCAGGTCGGCGGCATCGCCGATCGCATCATTTTATGGCCGCTGGGCGGCATCGCCTTTGTCAATCCGCCTCGACGCGCCGGCGCCTATTTGTGGAGCATCGCCGCCGGCCCGCTGGTCAACGTCATGCTTGTGCCGGTGCTCTTCCTCGCCTCGCGCCTGGCCTATGCATCGGCCTCGCGCGACCTGGTTGTCTTTTTTCACCAGCTAAGCTTTCTCAATCTTTGGATCCTCATTTTTAATCTGCTCCCGATTTTCCCGCTCGATGGCGGCCAGATCGTGCGCGGGCTGCTCTGGTTTCCGTTCGGCGAAATCCGCAGCCTGCAAATTTCCAGCGCGCTCGGGCTGGTGGGCGGCGCGCTGCTCGCGCTGTGGGGTCTCTCCCGCGGGTCGATGTGGCTGGCGGTGCTCGCCTTCTTTCTTCTCAGCCGCGCCTGGTATGGCTGGCAGCAGGCGAAGTTGATGGTCGCCGCCGCCGATCACGGCGTAGCCGTTTCGCCCTCGCCGACCGCCGGCGTGGAAGAGCCACGCCGCTAGTTCATTTCAATTCCGGCACCTGCTCGACCAGACGCCGGCGCAGATCCGCCCGAAACTGAATTTCATCCGCCGCAATCTCCACCGCCTTTTTTGCGTCCGGCGACAGATTCTTCTGTGCAAACGTCTTCAGCTCTTCGATTCGAGCCGGATCGCTAAAGAAAGTGAACAGGCTCGGCACATACGTGTTCGCGGCGAGCGAATCGACTTTCGCCAGCAGCGCCCTGGCATTTATTTTGGTAAACTCCCACGCCAAATCGGGCCGATCACTTTCGCGCGCCACTTTTGAGACGAGATAAACCGCGCGACTCGTCGGTAACTCATCGGTCAGCGAAATCGCGAGCGTTTTTTTGATCAGCGACGGATCGGTGCTGAAGGCGAGCGCTTCGTAATAATTCTGTTTCTCTTCCGTGCTCGTCGTCTTCAGGCCGAGCTCGTGCAGTTTTTCCCAGACAGCGTTGTCGCCATTGCGCATCGCCACCGCGAATGTCGGAGCGCGCAGATCAGGCGCCAGACTCGCCGCATTCTTGAGGAAGCTTTCGAAATTCTGACGGCACGCCTTGATCACATCGGTGTCGCCGAGCTCGCCAAGCTCCTGCACCACACTTGCCCGCAGTAACGACGCCGTCGCCGGCTCACCAGATTTCGGCTGCATCGTCAGCGCATCCAGCGTCGATCGTAAAAGCCGCCGCGCGAAGCCGCGAAATTCCTGGCGTTCCGGCGTATCGATGAGCAGATGATCAATGAAGTTGCAGACGTTGATCATCTGCTCACGCAACGGCAGCGCGGTATCGGCCGGCATGCGGTTGGCGAGATCAGCATAAAAGGCGAGCGGCTGCCGGCCCGCTTGGACGAAAGCCCAGGCGTCGCTGAGCAGGTTCACCTTGTCGGGCACATTCATGCCGGGCAGGCTCGCCAGCAGCAGCTTCCACGAGGCCTCATCGTAGGCGACGCGATAATTCCCCGCGCCTTCCACATTCAACTTCAGCGCGCGATCCTCCGGCACATCCGGCAGCGTCGCCGTTTTCTCTTCCATCAAAAGGGTGGCCGGCGCGCTCGCGCCATCGACGAAATAAGTCAGCGGGATTTTCCAGAGCGCCTTCCCATCGTCGGGAAAGTTGATGGTAAACCGTTCCTGACTCAGCGACGCCTTCGCCTCGGCTTCGCGCTTCACCGAGACAATCGGAAAACCAGGTTGCTCCGTCCAGCCCGTCGCGATTTCCGCGACCGGTTTATGCGAAGCTTGAGCCAGCGCCTTCCACAAATCCGCCGTCGTCGTATTCGAATACTTGTGCGCGTCGAAGTAGCGCCGAATGCCGTCGCGAAATACATCCTCGCCAAGAAAGTTCTCCAGCATGCGCAGGAACGACTGACCCTTTTTGTAAGTGATGTCGTCGAACGCGCTGTTGGCTTCCGCTTCGCTCGCGACTGTCTGCTGGATCGGATGCGTGGTCGCGCGCGCGTCGCCCTCCATCGCCGTTTCCCTCGGAATGCCGATGCGCCGCGTCGGATCGCGCGGCACCGATTTCTCCAGCCAGACTTCCCATTGCGGATTGAAATGCGCGGTGCACTTGCTGCCCATCCACGAGGCGAATCCCTCGTTCAGCCAGAGATTGTCCCACCACGCCATCGTCACCAGATCGCCGAACCATTGATGCGCCACTTCATGGGCGATGACTTCGAAGACGCGCTGCTTCGTCGCCGCGGAGGAGTTCTTCGGGTCGAACAACAGCGCCGTTTCGTAATAGGTAATTCCGCCCCAGTTTTCCATCGCCCCTCCGAAGCCGCCGGGAATCGCGAGCTGATCGAGCTTCGGCAACGGATAAGCGACGCCGAAGTATTCGTTGTAGTAACGCAGTATCTTCGCCGTGCTCTCCAGCGCGTAACGGCCGCTCTCCGCTTTGCCCTTTGTCGTGATGATCCGGAGCTTCACGCCTTCGACTTCGGATTCCACCGCGTCGAATTCACCCGCGCAAAAAACATTGAGGTAACTCGCCATCGACGGCGTAGGTTCGAAACTGACTTCGCGCCCGCCATCCACCTTCTTCTCACTTGCGATCGGCATGTTCGAAACGGCTATCCAGTTTTCCGGAACCACCGTCGTTAGCTGAAAAGTTGCGCGAAAGCTCGGTTCATCCCAGCAGGGAAAAAACCGCCGGGCGTCGGTGGCTTCGAATTGCGTGCCGAGGAAAATCTTCTTCGCTCCCGTGCCCTGCTCCTGATACTTCGCATAGAAGAGCCCGGCGCCGAATGGATTGATCTTGCCGGCGAAAGTGAGGGCGAGCGTGTGCTCACCCGCGGCGAGTTCTTCCGGCAGCCGAAGCGTGACCAGCTGCTTGCTGGCGTCGATTTTGATTGATGAACTCGGAATGGTCTGATCGTCGATCCTGGCTTCGGAAATCGTGATCTCGAGCGCATTAAAGATCAGCTCGCGCGTAAGCTGATCGACTTTCAGCTTCACGGTTTCACGACCCTCGAACGTGAGCTTCTCGACATCCGGTTTGATCCAGACCGCGTATTCTGCCGGCCGCGCTGTTTTCGGCAGCTTGCCGGGCGTGCTCGCGAAATCGAAAGGCTTTTCCCCGTGCAGCGAAGTCACAGCAGCGAAAGTGAGCAGAAGAAAACGGGTGCGCATCCGCTCACTTAAACACGAACCGTGGTCTGAAAGCAAAGCGCCGGGTAGCGCACGCGTCTCGCGTATTGGTTTCGGCGTCACGCCGAAACGATCTTTCGTTATGATGTTGCTACCCCAACAGTCCGCGAAGGCGCGACGCCTTCGCCAGCACGCGGGACGCGTGCGCTACCCAGACGGGAGCACCGCGGTGCTTACCGCACCACCAGCACAATGACCAACTGCCCATCCCCCACTTGTGGCCCGCGAATGACCAGCGGGCTGGCCTTGTTCAACTTCGCCTCCGTTTCCAGCAAAAGCTTCTGCTCCTGAAACAGCTTCAGGTTCAAAAGATACGCGCCGCTCTTCTCCCCGCGAGCATCGACGTGCAGCGCGAAATATTTGCTCGAGGCCAGCCAATCTTCCTGGCCCGTTTTCAACACTTTGCGCGCTTCGCCAATCACCTGAATGCGCGAGTAGCCGAACAATTGCCGGATTGTGCCTTCGATTTTCGCCACCTCGGCCGGCGTCGGCTCAGATGGCGCCGAATTGCTCACGATGAGCAACCCGCTCCAGATCGTTTGCTCTTCCCGCGCCTGCGCCGCACCGGCGAGCGCCACGGCCAAAATCGCGACCAGCAATTTCAGCCGGTTGCTCATGCTACTTCGCCGCGTATTCCTTCGGCAATGATTGCAAACCGTCCACCCACAGCACGGTCACGTGTTCGTCCTTCTTCTCGAACATCGCCACGCTCGCATTCGGGCTCACGTTTGGATCGACGCGATAGCTCAGGATTTCACTCAGATACTGCGACTGGCTCGGCGGCGTTTTGTGTTGAAACACGAAAAGCGCGCAGATGATGAACACCGCGAATGAAGTCGCCGCGCCCCAGAACAAGCGCCGGATTGTCCACCAGCCGCTGTTTGATGGTTCGTGCTCGAGCTCGTGCTCCTCGTCACGATCCAACCGCTGTCGCAATTGATGACTGAAGAAGTCGGCATTACTTAACGCGACAGCTTCTTCGCGCAAAAGCGAGCCGAGCTGTTTTGCGCTCTGCTTCTCCGCTTCCGCCGCGCCGCGATCAGGCAAGGACGCGAGGAAATCGTCCAGCTCGCGACCAGTAAGCTGGTCGTCGATCCACGCTGTCCATTTTTCCTCAAACGTTTTCATAAACATCCTTCAACAAACCTTGCAATCTTTTCCGCGCATAAAACAGCCGCGACATCACCGTGCCGATGGAGCAGCCGAGCGCCTCGGCAATCTCGTGATACTGCATCCCTTCGGTTTCCTTCATCAAAATGACCGCGCGATGTTCCGGCGAAAGCTGCGCGATGGCCTGGTCGATACGAGAGCGAATCTCGTTCCGCTCCATCCGCTCATGCGGCAACGCTTCGGCGCGCGGCAACGTCTTCGACGCCGGATCGACCTCGCGCAGTTGCACCGCGTCATCGAACTCCGTGCCCGCGCCTTTGACCTGCTTCTTGCGCAGCCAATCGATCGTCACGTTCATCACAATCCGATACACCCAGGTGTAAAACGACGACTTGCCGCGGAAGCGCGGGATCGATTTCCAGGCTTTAACGAAGCTGTCCTGAGCCAGGTCCCAGGCGTCCTGCTCGTTGTGGACCATGTTGTAGATCATTCCAAAAACTCGTGTCCGGTAACGCGTTACCAGCTCGTCAAATGCCGCCGTCTCGCCTCGCTGGCATCGTTTCACCAGCTCAAGCTCCGAAACGTCGGATGATGTGGCTTCCGCTTGCATGATTGGACGGAGGCCGTGCTAATTCATTCAAGCAACCGCCTTTAGCGGCTGCCGAAGCGCCGGCGCCATTCGCACCGATACTCGCCGGTGAGCGT
>DAIRIE010000121.1:2531-8142 GCA_036809705.1 Chthoniobacterales bacterium | reverse complement strand
CCCTACTGCGCCGGCAAGTTCGCGCTCACCGGCTTCTCCGATGCGGTGCGCGCCGAGCTGGCGCGCGACGGCATTCTTGTCACCACCGTCGCACCAGGCCTGATGCGGACCGGCTCGCATTTGAATGCGCATTTCAAGGGTGAACACGACGCCGAGTTCGCCTGGTTTTCTTTCTCAAACGCGATGCCGCTCATCTCGATGGGCGCCGAGCGCGCCGCGCGCAAAATCATCGCCGCCTGCCGGCGCGGTCAGCCCTCGCTCACGTTGACGTTTGCCGCGCGTCTGGCCATCGCCGGAAACGCAATTGCGCCGAATCTCACCGGTCACGCGATGAAAGTTGCGGATGAATTGCTCCCGACATCGACCGATGACAGCGGCGATCGTTTGCAAACCGGATGGGAAAGTCGCAGCCGTGAACCGCGCAGATTCACCCGCCATCTTGAAGCAGCGACAAAGCGCAACAACGAACAATTGTAGCGGCGCGTCTTCGGCCGCGGAACGCGCATCAACGAACGGCGCTCACAGAGCGCCGCTACGAATCCCGTGAACGCCCAACGCCTCTTTATCGCCATCGATATGCCCGATGAAATCGCGCAGCGCCTTGTCGCGCTCGATCCGCATTATCGCGGCCTGAGTTTTTCACCGATCGAACAAATCCATCTCACCCTCGCGTTTTTCGCCAGTGTCCCCGACGACACAGCCGAAGCGCTGAAAGAGAAACTCGCCGCCATTTCATTTCGCGAATTCTTTCTTCCAATCGCGGGGCTGGGAATGTTTTCGAGACGCGGCGTGCCGCACATCCTGTGGGTCGGCGTCGGTCGTGCGCATCCGCATTTGTTCCAACTGCACAAACGCGTGAACGAAGCCGCGCTGGCCTGCGGTTTGCCCATCGACGAACGCGCCTGGACGCCGCATTTCACCATCGCGCGGCCCCGCGGGATTTCCGCAGCGATGATGAAGTCGTTCCTGAAACAGCATCCCGATTTCGACGCTGGCATTTTCCGCGTGGAAGAATTTCATCTCTACCAGAGCACGCTTACGCCGGCCGGCTCGCTTCACCGGCGGGATTTAACAATTCGTGCCGCAGTGTGACGACAACCTATCTTGCGCAAAGCCGAAGTAATTAGAGATGTCTCGGCTTCGCTCGACATGACAAAATGAGTGTGATGATCCGCTGCCGGGTTGTAGCTGCCGTCCGTCCTCGGCGGCAGATCGAACCTGATTGCACTCCGAGAAATCAACGACCGTGTACCTTTAAACCCAGCGCGCACACCCTCCCTCTGTCATCCCGAGCGAAGCGCAGTCGAGGGATCTCTAGCTCTACTCAGATTGGGGCGCGCCGGTCATTTTCGTCGGCACAAGAATGCCGTCCCGCATTCCGTGAATCAGCTTCTTGTCCGCTGGCACGATGGTGGTGAGCGCGCCACGCATTCGCACGCGATCGCTCTCGACAAAGTAGTACGGGCACAGCCGCACCCGTCCCCGCATCGTCCGCAACTCGCCGCTGTCGCTCTCGAAATACGGATGCTCAAAAAGGGCGCCTTTGTGGAATTGCTGCATGATCGCGGGCTGCGTCTGAAAATTCTCCAGCGCACTTTCGATCCGCCGCTGCCAATCCGCCTGCGGCAAATCCGCACCGAGCACCACGCCGCGACTGCCCCAGCCCAGCGGCGAAAACCCGCTCACCTTCACCAGCAGGTCGCGATGTTTTTGGCTCAACTTTGCCGCTTCACGCCAGTCATGAATTTCGAGTCGCGGAATCACGGCATGTTGCGGCAGCGGCGTCGGATCCAGCAGCCATGAGTAGGGAAGGATTTCCTGCAATTTGAAAAGGTATTTCTCGCCCAGCTCACGCCGCCAGAATTCACGCAGCGGCTGAAGCCAGAAAAGTGCGAACCACATCTTTTCCTCGAGAAATGGCTTGAGCGGCGGCGTCACCCGCACCGCGCCCTCGCTCGCAGCTCGGAGCAACGCGGCGCTGTTTGGAATATTCGGCAGATCGAACAGCTCGAAAAAGCGGTAAACATCGCGGCCGTTTTGCGGCTGATAATTCTCAGCGGGTAGAACGCGCCACGTCGTCATCCCAGGCTCCGCTCGCGATGACTGAAGCTCGCGCGCGAGCCATTCCATCTCCGGTTGATACGTTGCCGATTCTTCGGAAACAATGATGTCGCCGCCATCTGGCAGCACCGTCCCGAAACCGTCGAGCATCCCGCGCTCGCCGCCGATGACATCCGCGCCCAACGACGCGTAGGTGCGATTCAGCCATGCGGTCAATCCAATTCCGCCCGGCACCGAATCGATCTCGGCGATGGTGTAACCGTTCTCCGTGAGGATCAGGTCGGGCCGAATGACGCGCGGCAGTTCGTCACGAAAGATCTTTTGCCGCGACAGCTCGACCAGCTCCGGCGGCTTGCCCGCATCCAGGTATTTTGCGATCCACTCCGGCTGCTTCCCGCGCGCGCTCAGTTGGTAGAGCTGATTACAAGCGCGCTGGAAAACGAAGAGGCGATGCCCGAGCTGCTCCAGCTCGCGCGCAAACTTTTCCTCGATGGAAAATGGCTCCGGCGAAATGAGCCAATCTTTCGCCGCGAATAAACCCTCCGCCGGAATCGCGGCGCGAATCGCGTCGAGCTTGTTATCAGCGGTGGAGATCATTGGAAGCACAACGTTTCGTACTGTTATTTCCCCGCCGCCATTTTCTTCAACGCCAACTTCACCAACTCCTCCGCCGTCTTGCCCTCGCCTTCGCGCTCCTGCAAATCGCGCACGGTTTTATGCGCATCCACCTGCTTGTAACCGAGCGCGATGAGCGCCAGCACCGCTTCGTTCGCCTGCTCCTGTTCCGGCGTCGGCGCATGCGGCGCGCTTGCCGCTTCCCAAGCTGCCGCCACGCCCACCTTGTCCTTCAATTCGAGCACAATCCGCTCCGCCGTTTTCTTTCCCAAACCGCTGATCTTCGATAACGACGTCACGTCGGAGTTCACCACGGCCGCTTTGAAATTCGGCACGCTCATCCCGCTCAATACCGCCAGCGCCAGCTTCGGGCCGATGCCACTGACGTGATTCACCAGCAGCCGAAACAAATCCCGCTCCGCCGCCGTCATAAATCCGTAGAGCACCTGCGCATCTTCGCGCACATGCAAATGCGTCAGAATCTCGATCCGCTGGCCCGGCGCGGGAAATTTGTCGTAGCTCGAAAGCGGGATGAACAGTTCGTAGCCGACGCCATTCACATCGATGATCGCCTGGGTCGGCAGCGCATGCGTCAGGCGCCCATGCAAAAATGTGATCACGTCGCCAACCTACTCGTCACTCGTCACTCGTCACTGCTCTTTGAGCAACATCGTCACGTCCACCCGCTCGCCTTTGGCCATGTTCCAGCCGCGCATCCGGTAAGTGTGCCAGCTCGGGTCGATCTGCGGGAAAAAGCGCGCAACCGAATCCGTCGGCATGATCAAAAATCGCGAGCCAGGGTTTCCCAGATAAGTGACCGCGTCTTTGTTCCTCAGCGGAGTCATAAAACCGGAAACAGTTCGCCGGAAATACCAGACAAGACTTGGCTCGGTGTAGTCAACCGCGCCGCAGCTCGGCGCGACTTTTACTTGCCAGATTGTAGCTCGGGACAAACCTCGCGATCAGCGGCGGCGCAATCAAGCTAACGAGAATGAGTACGGTCGCCGTTAGCCACACCAGACGGCGTGAGAGCCTCAGCTGCTCGGCGCGCCGCGCCATCAGCAAAGCGATAAGTGGAAACGCCGGCAGGGTGTAATGCGGCAGCTTCGTCTTAACGAGCGTGAAAATGCCGAAAATGATCAGCACTCCGATCAGCAGAGAATTATCTGTGGCATCGCGCTGTCGCCGCAGATTCTTCCACAACGCTGGCAGCTTCACCGACCACGGAAAAAAGCTGGCGAAAATCGTGACGAAATAAAACGGCAGCAGCGCGAGGTAAGCGACGAACGAATTCGCGCCATGCCCCTCCATCGTCGCGACCGAGCGCCCGATCACATGCTTACCAATTCCGATCTTGAGGAATTCCCCATCGGTCCGCACCAGCGCCGGAATCCCCCACGCGCAGACAATCGCCATCATGAGTAAAATGCCGATAATGAAATCAAAGCGTTGTAGCTGCCGTCCGTCCTCGGCGACAGCAACCCCAGGGAAAAAACGCCGCGCTATTCCGAGCGTAAGCAACGGCATCCATCCAATCGGCCCCTTGGCCAGGAACGCGAATGCCAGCGCCACGTAGAAGATCCAAAAGAAGCAGGGCCTATAGTGGCGGTCTGTGACCGCCGATCTCGCCCCCAGCATTTCCCACCCAGCCCAATGCGCCACCGTGACAAACAATACGAGCCACATGTCCGCCACTGCGGCTTTACCATGGATAAACGTTTGCAGGCAAAGCGTGAAAATTGCCGCAGCCCACCAGCCGGTCCGCACGTCGCCCATACGCGTGCCCCACGCGAGGAGAACGACCGCGCTCAAGGCTGCTGCCACCGCCGTCGCAAAACGCGCCGCAAAATCGTTTTCGCCAAAAACGCGATAGCTCAACACCTGGCACCAGTAGGTCAACGGCGGCTTGTCGAAGCGATACTGATTATTGAAGTACGGCACGACAAAATCATCGCGCTGCCGCATCTCGCGGGAAGCTTCAGCAAAACGTGGCTCGTCCCGATCGATCAGCGGCAGGTTCCACGTCCCGGCCAGATGAAATAAAAGCACGGCGAAAAACAAGACCGCGTAATTGCGCATTGCCGCTACCGACATCGAACGGGAGAGTAGCAGCCGTTCGCGTGAAAACCGAAAGCCAAATCAAACGACGGCTCTGGCCATGGCTTATCGTGCTCGCTCTCGCCATCGCTGCACTTGTCTGCGCCTTCTTTTGCGATGCAGCCGTTGCCTCGCGGGTCAACACCAATGCCTCAGCGCACGTGAAACATTGGGCGGTTGTCGTGAGCCGCGTTGGCGATTGGCCCGCGCACGTCGCGCTGGGAGTCGTTGGCGTCGCCGCCGCATTTTTTGCTCGCCGCCGCGATTGGCTGCGCATTTTCCTCGCCATGCTTATCGCCTGCGCTCTCGCCGGGATCGGCGCACGCATCATTAAGATCGCCACTGGCCGCGCGCGGCCTTCCATCAAAACTGAGACGATGTGGAACGGCCCGCAGTTCCGTGCCAACTACAATGCTTTTCCCTCCGGCCACACCGCCTCTTCCGCCGCATTCTTTGCCTCGTTAGTTCTCGCGCGCAGAAAACTCGGCGCGCCCTTTTTGCTCATTCCGTTACTGATCGCACTCGCGCGCATCCTCAGCGGCGCACATTATCTCTCCGATGTCACCTTTGCCGCCGCCCTCGGCCTCGCCTGCGCACTGCTTACCTCGCGCCTCCTCTCAACTTCTCAACCACTCAACCCCTCAACCAACCACGGTTGTCAGCAACAACTCCACAGCTAAGCTCGCACGATGAAGAAAATCATTTCCACCACCGAAGCGCCCGCCGCCGTCGGTCCCTACTCGCAGGCCGTGCGCATCGGCAATTTCGTTTTCTGCTCCGGCCAGATTCCGCTCCATCCGCAGACGGCACAGATCGTGGAAGGCGACATCACCGCACA
>DAIRIE010000121.1:0-2521 GCA_036809705.1 Chthoniobacterales bacterium | reverse complement strand
GCCGTCTTGCGAGCGGAAGGTTTGAGTTTCGAGAACATCGTCAAGACAACAATTTTCCTCACTAACCTGGCCGATTTCCAAACCGTAAACGAACTCTACGGCTCCTACTTTAAATCCGACCCGCCGGCCCGTTCCACCATTCAGGTGGCAGCCCTGCCGAAAGGCGCCCAAATCGAAATCGAAGTCATCGCCGCGGCTAATCCATCCAGCGGTAAGAGCGTTGACGTGTGGGAATAACTTTACCGCGATGAGCGACGATCTTCTCGCGCTCTTCCGCGAAACAGGCGCGCTGCTCGAGGGCCACTTCATTCTTCGCTCTGGCCTGCACAGCCGCCAGTATTTCCAGTGCGCCCTCTTGCTCCAGTATCCTGAAATCGCGGCGCGCGTTTGCGGCGAGCTGGCCGGCAAATTGCGGCACATCCCTAGTGATGCAGTGATCTCGCCCGCTCTCGGTGGAATCATTGTCGGGCAGGAGGTTGGCCGCGTCTTGTCGCGGCGACATATTTTTGTCGAAAAAGAAGGTGGAAGCCTGGTCCTGCGGCGCGGTTTCATTATTTCCCCGGGGGAACGTTACATCGTGGCCGAGGATGTCGTTACTCGGGGCGGACGTGTGCAACAAACAATTGATATCGTGCGCGCCCGTGGCGGCATGGTTACCGCAGTCGCAGTCATCCTTGACCGCTCAGGTGATCATTCGCCCGGGTTCGGCTGCCCCTTCCTCAGTCTCGCGCGGTTGCGGGTAGATACATTCGGCGCCAGCGAGGTCCCTGCTGATCTCGCAAATATTCCGGCGATAAAACCGGGTAGCTAAGTCTCTAGATGCAAGGTTTAGGCGATAACGAAAAAGAGACTTTACTTACACGCTATCATCAGACCTTTACAATACCTTCACTTAGCTACGGGACTGTTCGCGATTACTGCGATAGCTGCGATCATCTCACCCTTCTTAGCTCCGCTCAAAACGACCTGAAAGACTTGCAACGGCCATGGACAATCAAGGCTGCTCTTGGACTTCTTTCGCCGGGCGCGACTTTGCTGGAAATTGGCGCCGGGCAGCCGCTGGTCGCGGCAACTCTGGCCGAACTTGGCTACAACGTCACCGTCATCGACCCATACGATGGTTCCGGCGGCGGTCCGACGAACTTCGATGAATACGTCCGGAGCTATCCGAAGCTGCGCATTATTCGCGACCAATTCCGTATCGCACTCCCGCAGCTAGTTGACCAGACTTTCGACGGCATCTACTCCGTCAGCGTGCTGGAACATATCCCCGAACCATCTCTCGGTGAACTATTCCAGGCCATATCTCACCACTTACGCGGTAACGGCTGGTCCTTTCATTCCGTTGATTGTGTCATCGAGGGTGCACAAGCGCTCTATCATTGCCAGCAATGTCAGAGGATCGCTGGCTATCAGAACAAACTTGCCCGCATTTCGGCCAGACAACAGTTAGACGAGCTGATCCAGCAGGCCCATGCCGACCTCGAAACTTGCTATCTCTCTGCCGCCGGCCATAACCTCTGGCGCGGGCGTCTCTCCTACGACGAGTTCCCTTTTCGCAAGGTCATCTCCGTTCAATTCGCCGCCCAAAGCCCAGCATCGTGACTGTCTCGTCCGAAGAACCTCTCCGCGACCTGGCATCCGCGTACGCGTTTGCTGGACGCTGGATGCGGAGGAGCTACGCGCTTGTAAGTAAATCTCCTTCTCTTCTCTGCCTTTGTATTGCCTTCGGAAGCGTCATCCTGAGCTGCTATCCCGTAGTATTCTTCGGCAAGAGCTTTGTTTCTCCTAACATCGCAGGCTCTTACATGCTTTATCCTGTCATTCCTACCGTACCGGGTTACCGGGATAAACATGTCGAAGCTACTCTTGGCTCCGACGCTGGCGCCATGCTCTGGCAAAGCCTTCCCTACTCATACATTCAAAGCAGATCTGTTTTTCACGACCGTGAATTGCCATTGTGGGATCGGTGGAATTCCGCCGGCACTCCACTTCTCGGCCAGGGCATCTCCATGCTCGGCGATCCTTTGCACCTCTTTGTCGTAATTTTCCGCGGCGCGGCTTGGGCGTGGGATATCAAATTTCTACTCGGCAAAGTCCTGTTCTGTTGGGGGATAGGACTCTGCGTCCTCCATTCCAGCAAGAACTTATCATCGGCATTACTCCTGACCTTCTCCTCCGCCTTTATCGGATTCTTCTATCACCGATTTATTCATCCCGCTTTCTTCAGCCTTTGTTACGCTCCATGGATTTTACTCGCGTGGCTTGCCTTTGCCGCAGCACGATCCAGGCGAAAGGAGACGGCTTGCGGGGTCTTGCTTGTCGCGGCCAGCTGGTTTGAGCTCAATAGTGGCACGGTGAAGGAGGCCTACATGCTTCTCCTCAGCATGCACGCTTCCGGTTTACTTTTTTTTCTTGTCTCAAGTCGCACGAACCAACTGCGCAAGACCGGCCATCTTCTTTGTGCCGGCATTTCTTTCATACTGATCAGTGTGCCAGTGTGGTTCACCTTCCTTTACTC
>DAIRIE010000120.1:5589-8205 GCA_036809705.1 Chthoniobacterales bacterium | reverse complement strand
GCAGTCCCGTTTTAGCCATCGCGTTCGGATCGCTCGCGGAGAAAAACGTGCCGCGAATCTCCGGCTCGACCGCGGCCAGCACCTGGCGATCGATGTAATTGAAAAGATTAACGCCGAGCAGCAGCGCGAGCGCGCTGACCGCACCCGGTTTCCAGCGGTTGTTCATCAAAGGGAATTGCAGAATGAGACGCGCCGAATGTAAACGTTAAACGATGCCGGGAGAGACTGCCGCCGAACGCGCCTTTTACGCCGTCGCGCTCACGCTTGTAGGATTGATCTATCGCGTGAAAGCGATCGGCACGGCGAACCTCCCGGCCGGCGGCTGTCTGCTCGTGCCGAATCACATCACCTGGGTGGACGCGATCGTGCTCCAGCTCGGCTGCCCGCGGCCGGTGCGTTTCATCATCGACGAGGAATTCTACGCCAAGGCGGCGCTGCAATGGGTGCTGCGCATGGCGGGCACGATTCCCATCAACCGGCGCAAACCGCGCGAAGCGATTCGCCGCGCGGCTGAGCGGATCAAAGCGGGACAGGTCGTCTGCATTTTTCCCGAAGGACAACTCTCGCGCACGGGTACGTTGCATCGTTTGCAGCGGGGTTACGAAATGATCGCGCGACATTCGCAATCGCCAGTCGTGCCCGTGTTTCTCGACCAGCTTTGGGGCTCCATCTTCTCTTTTCGCGGCGGCAGGTTTTTTCGGAAATGGCCGCGGCAATTTCCTTATCGCGCCACCGTCGGGTTCGGCAAACCGCTGACGCCGGCCGAGGCGACGCCGGCGCGTGTGCACGAAGATTTGCTCAAGGCCGGCGCGGATTGTTTCGAGCAACGCGCGGAGCTGCGCGATCATATTGCGCGTCGCGCCATTCGCGGATTGAAACGCAAGCCATTCTCGACACTGGTAGTCGACGGCACCGATGGAAGCGCACTTAGCCGCGGCAAACTCCTCGGTGTCTCGCTCGCGCTGGCGCGTCATCTGCGCGCGCGTTTTCCCGAAAGGCGAATCGCGGTGGTCTTACCCGCTGGCAAAGGCGCAGTCGTTGCCAACCTTGCTGTGGCGCTCGCGGACAAGGTGCCGGTCGGCCTGAATTTCACCGCTTCGACTGAAGCGATCGCGAGCGCAATTCGTCTCGCAGAAATCGAGACGGTGATCAGCGCGGAACAATTCCGCGACAGATTTCCAAATCTGCCGTGGCCGCGCGACGTTGTTTTGCTCGATCAGCTTCTGCCAAGACTAAAACGGCAGATTTTGTTTTGGTGGCTCACAGGTCTGCTCCTGCCCACATCTTTCCTTTCGCGCTGGCTCGGTTTGCCGCGCACTGGCGATCACGCGGAAGCGGTCCTGCTTTTCACCAGCGGAAGCTCCGGCGAACCAAAAGGCGTCGTCCTTTCCCATCAGAACGTCATCGGCAACGTCGCGCAATTCACCGTCATGCTCGACGCCGGACCGCAGGACAAACTCCTCGCGTCGCTTCCGTTTTTTCACTCCTTTGGCTGCACTGTCACGCTTTGGTATCCACTCATCGAAGGGACACCCATCGTCACTTATCCAAACCCGCTCGATGCGGCGAAGAACGCCGCCCTGGTCGAGAAATACAGGATCACCGTCATGCTCGCGACGCCGACTTTCCTGCGCGCTTACCTGCGCAAAGCTGAACCGCAGCAATTGCGATCCGCGCGTCTGGTCATCGTGGGCGCGGAGAAAATGCCGCGCGATCTCTCCGAGAAATTTCGGGAACGCTTCGGCAAATGCGTTTACGAAGGATATGGGCTCACCGAGACGGCGCCGGTCGTTTCGGTCAATTTACCCGATCCACTTCCGGAGCGGCCCGATGTTGTGGTGCAGCCGCTTTATCGGCCTGGTTCGGTAGGTAAGATGGCGGCGGGTATTGCGGCCGAGATTCGCGATCCCGATGATGATGAGAAGAAGCTAACGATCTACGACACAGGCATGCTCTGGCTGCGCGGCCCAAACATTTTCGAAGGCTACCTCAAAGACCCGAAACGCACTGCTGAAGTGCTGCGCAACGGCTGGCTCAAGACCGGCGACATTGGCCGTCTCGACGAGGATGGCTTTCTCTACATCGAAGGGCGACTCTCGCGCTTTTCCAAGATCGGCGGCGAAATGGTGCCGCACGAAGTCGTTGAGCAAAAGATCATTCATGCGCTCGGGCTCGAGGGTAGTGAGCGGCGGATCGCGGTGTGCGGCACTCCCGATGAGAGTAAAGGCGAAGCATTGCTCCTGCTTACGGCTGAGCCAATCCAGATCGACGCGCTTCGAACGAAGCTGCACGAAACTGGCGTGCCCAATCTCTGGATTCCGAAGCGCGCGGTAAAGGTGGAACAAATCCCAGTGCTTGCTTCGGGCAAGCTCGATCTGAAAGCCTGTCAGGAGATAGCTCGCGGCGATAGCAGCCTCGCACAAGACTAGCTCTGGCTAAGTCGGGTGCGCTCCGGCATTCTCCTTATTCTGTCAGCCGGCCTCGCGCTTGCCCAGCTGAATGAATCCAGCTCCCTGCGCGAAGTTGAGTTCGACACGCTTTCTCAGCGCGATCCCAATCCACTCGGCGAACAGGCACTGGCGATCACCGCTGCTCTCGACCAGGCCCGCATCAACA
>DAIRIE010000120.1:0-5579 GCA_036809705.1 Chthoniobacterales bacterium | reverse complement strand
GATCAGCCCTGAGCTATGGAAGCACGCCGAAACTGAGCATTTCATCTATCACTTCATTCATAATCATGTTGCCACTCCCGTTTCGGTCGAAGCGGAGTTCCACTATCGAGTTGTGGCCAAGGAACTGGAGCGTGACGCCTTAACTACTGAAACCAAGGCGCACATCTATATCTTCGAGCAGCCGGAAGATTGGCGGCAGTTTCAAAGCTACGGCCGATTGGAGTCGTGGACCGGCGGTATTCACTCCATGGGCAGTCTCTTTGTCCAACGCAATCCGAGATACAAGTTTTCTTCGAACGCGCTCGGCCACGAGATTGTTCACCTCGTTCTCCATCGCTTGTATTCGGAAGGAATACCTTGCTGGCTGAACGAAGGACTGGCGCAATATATTTCCAAGAACGCGCATGCCAGTCACCAGCGGGCCCGCGGCTACATCGCCAAACCGCACTCGGAGGCGATCGCCACGGATGAGCTACTGCCGCTTGCTAAACTGCTCGCCGCGACCTATCCACCGAGTGATAAGGTAACTACCTTCTACGACGAGTCGGAGCGACTAGTTCGCTTTCTCGCCATCACCGACAAACCCAGCTTCCTTACCCTGCTCGACGCACTTGGCCATCATCAACCGTTTGAGCTCGCGCTGGGTCGCACCTACGCCGGCAAGTTTCCTACTACCGCTGTACTCGAGCGCGAGTTCCGCGACTACTCTGCTAAAAACTACGGCACAACCCTGCAACAAACGAGCGAATAGCATGTAGCCGTCGCCCTGCGGGCGATGCGAGAACGTACTTTGCTACGGATCGCGCGTTGCGATGTGTTATCCCTCGTTTCCCACAGCGAAACGGCTAGTCCAGCCAGTCTAACTCGGCGAGAACGGCGCGAAATTGTTCGTCATCGGCTGAGAGCGCCGGGAGCCATTCGCCGATGAGCGCGCGTTTCCACCACGCCCGCTCGCCCAGAGGAGCGAAGTAGTAACGGTAAAGTCGCGCCCGAATGTAATGCGGCGGCTTTTCCGGAAAGGGATTGCCGGCGAGCAGTGAGAGCGTGCCGGCATCATTGTGAAGCAATCTCCAGACAAAGTGCAGTGTCCATGGATACTCCGCCGGTGAAGACATGGCAGCGAACCAGATTTGCCAGTCGATCCGCGGCTGATAGGGCGCGACGAAAGGCGGTCGGCGATCAGGATCACCCGGCTTGGCCTTAAACTCATACGGCTTCCACCTCGTTTCCGCGGTGATGACAGCGTCGTCTGTTCCTTCGAAGATAATCTCGTCGCGCTCCTTACCTACCGCGCCGAATGCCCCGTAGGTATTAACCAGATCGAACGGATCGAACGAGGCGTTCATGAGCTGTCGATTAGAAAGAAGGTTCGTCACCGGCGCGACGCTGAGCCATGCGATGAGAATAGCTAACGCAACTGTCAGACTTAACTGCACATGCGAAACTTCCGTGGCAGGAGCATCGGCTCGTCGAATGAGCGCTTTAGGCAGAACCCGGCGCCAGAAGCTATCATCAAAGCAGGCGAGCAATGGCACGATCGTGACATAGTTCAGGAACGAAAGATTGCCGCTGATGATAAGAAACAGTTGGAAGCTAACGAGAAATAGCCCCGCAATGTGGCGCACGCGACGTGGTCCGAAAGAGGACCACGGGACAACGAGCTCGACGAGATGATTGAACGCGGTGCCGAGCTTGTGAAACCAGTGCGGCGCGAAATGCAGGTAGCGACTGAGTGGATTCGGGATCGGCTGCGTCTCGTAGTGGTAATAGAGGCAGGTGAGATCGCGCCAGCATGAATCGCCCCGCAGTTTGATGAGACCGGCGCCGAGCATGATGCGAAAGCCGAGCCAGCGAAACAGCCAGATGACCAGAATTGAAGGAGCGCGTTTCGAAAATGGCCGGCCATCGAGCGAAGGACAAAGGAAGATGGCGAGAAAGCCGGTCTCGAGCGTCTGCGTTTCCCAACCGTAGCCATACCAGATTTGGCCGATGTGGACGATGGACATGTACATCGCCCAGAGAACAGCCATAATGACGGCATTGGCATAGCCGGCGAGAACGACTAACGAGATACAGAATCCGAGCGAGGAGAAGATAACTAAGGCTGTATCGCTGAGACCGAACCAGAAGAGAGTCGGAACGTGCAGGGCTGCGGCGACGCGCGAGCCGAAATGCGTTTGCAGGAGCGGCAAATACTGCTCCGCGGGCGTGAGTCCATGCTGGCCAATGAGCGGAACCAGCTGATTCACCGCCACGAGAAAGGCGATGGCATAGACGAAGCCAAGCAGGCGCAAGATGACAAACCGTGTAAGTCGATAATCGGCGCCGCCGGCGAGGAGATTTCGCATTATCTACGTTCGCCGCGCTGCCCCGTTATTGCAGACCGACGCGGTTCAGAATCGCGACGAAACCGGGATTTGATCGAAGCGAGTTCCAGCGAGGATCAACCTTCAAGAGAGTCACCCAGACGTCTCGGTCGTCGCAGGCTTTGTTCAACCAGGAGATCGCTTGATTTTGATCGTCGAGCGCGTTCGACACCAGTGCGATGCTGGCTGGCGGAATGTAGTGGGAGGAGGTTTTTAGCTCCTCGAGAATTGCCCGAGCCTCCGCCTTGCCCCCACTCATCGCCTCAGCGTATCCGATCGAAGCAATCGCTTCCGAATTGCCGTGCGATAAATCTCTTGCCGTAGTGAACTCGGTAATCGCGTCGGAGTATTTTCGTTGATCAGTGTACGCTTTTCCGAGTTGCAAGTGCGTCACCCAAAAATTCTGATCGAGATCTAGCAGCGTTCGCAATTTAGCGACTGCCTGATTGTCGCGGCCGGCGTGAAGAAGCATCATCCCTTCCAGCGCTCGGTAGAGAAGAAAGACGGGATCCAATTCCCTGGCCCGCTCGATTTCGGCGAGGGCTTCGTCGTGGCGCCCGATGTCTGAGAGGAGGTGCGCGAGAGCGAAGTGAGCATGGGCGGAATTACTATTAAGTGCGATAGCTCTTCTGGCTTCTTTTTCTCCCCCGGCCCAATCCCATTGGTACCAGATGAGACAAAAAGAAAGTGAAGCATGCGCTTCGGCAAGGAGCGGATCAATTTCCAGCGCTTTTTCTGCCGCCGCTTTCGCCTGGGGCAGGCATTCCTTTGAAGGAATGTTGGCGTTGATGGAAAGCGATCGATTTGCCTCGGCCAGCCCAAAATACGCCAGCGCGTATTTCGGGTCCGCTGCAATCGCCTGCTGAAAAGATTCGATGCTCTTTCTAATGTCCGGTGGCGTGAGCTTGCTCCATTGATAACGGCCGGTGAGATAAAGTTGATAGGCTGAGAGATTGTTCGTGTAGCGCTTGGTCAGACGCCGTTGCTCCTCGCCGCTGAGTCGCAGATTCAAAGCATCAGCTACTTTTTGCGAGATTGAATCCTGCACCGAAAAGACATCGGTAAACTTCTCATCAAATGTGTTCGCCCATAGCGACGCGCCGTCGGCGACGTTAATCAAACGCGCGGTCACCCGAATGCGATCGCCCACACGCTCGACGTTGCCCTCAAGAATGGAACCGACCTGAAGCTCGCGGCCGGCGGCGACGGAATCCTGCTCGAGCCCGCTGAATTTGCGCACCGCATTGAGAGAGGAGACGATGATCTTATTGCTGTTGCTGAGCTTGGTGATGAGCGTATCGGCCATGCCTAGCTCGAGCACCTGATCGCGATTCTCCGGCAGCAATGGTTTGAATGGGAGAACAGCGATGCGTCTGGCGGCAGCGCTACTGCCCCTGCTCTTCTGTAGTTGGTGCTGGCGTAAAAAGAAGAAGGAAGTTGCGACTACGACAAGTGCGACGGCGATTAACGTTGCGATACCACCAATCCTCTTGCCCAAACTAACGACGTTTTGCTTTTGCAGTTTTTGCGGCGGCGCGGGGTTTCCCACTTCGTCATCATAGAAGCTAACGAGGTCCAGCTTATCGCCATGCTTGACCTCGCATTGCCCAAGCGAGTGCAGGTGCGGTTTCCAGGCGGCATAGTGAGCGAGATCGTCCGCGACGCGTTTGGAAAGCAGGATGTGGCCGGCATCGCCGCAGTCCATCACACGTTGGGCGATATTGATTCCAGCGCCGGCGAGATTCGCCCGCTCGTTGACATCGATGACCTCTTCAACCGGTCCGCTGTGGATGCCCATGCGCAACAGAAGCTGGGGTGAATGCTTCAATTCTCGCGCGATCTCGAGCGCACAACGCAACGGAGCATCCGGCGTGGTGAAAAACGCCAGAGCCATGCCATCGCCGGTAGGCAAGCGCGTGAGTTTGCCTGCCGCTTCGGCCGCGCGCACCTGGGCGGTGTTGCGCACGATTTCATTGAGGCGACGCAAGAGGTCGCTCTGCTCATTGATGAGCAGGCGGGACGCGCCCACGACGTCGAGAAAAAGCACGTGGGCGATCTCAAGCCGCGGATCGGGATGCGCGTGCGCCATAGGCGTTGACGTTTCTACTCGCAAAACGTCCGCTGCTCAATCAATCGGCAATCGAAAATGATTTTGCCAGGGGGGAGAATTGAACTCCCGACCAAGGGCTTATGAGTCCCCTGCTCTACCGCTGAGCTACCCTGGCGCGGGGAGCTGCAAGGTTTTCTCGCGGGCGTGATCTGTCAACGCTACTCCTTCACGTAGCGCGCCAGCTCCTTCTTCGGACCGCGCACCGCGACCATGAAGAGCACGCCTTCTCGCGCCCGCACGGCGCCGGTCCAGCCTTCCTGTTCGACATAACGCCAGCCTTCGAATTCCTCCGGCTGTCCAGTCTTGGCGTCGCGCTGGGCGGGGAAGAGAAAAAATTGCATGCGCTTTTCCGCGGCGCCGATGTGGGCCACTCGGCCTGCTTCTTCATCGTCGAAAACGCGTGCGCCCATGGTGCGGACGTGGGCAAACTCCGGTGGCACATCGTAATGCTCGAGCCGGTGCTTCATCAAAAACAGGTCACCGAGTGTGCCCGCTTCCGTATCGACCGGTTCGAATTGCGACGGCCGCGTTGCGCTCGCGACGGCGAGAAGCTTTTTCGCGGTCGATTCGCCGGCCCAGGTGTGGATCTGCTCGTCGAATTTGAGCCAGCTGATGAATCCAATTACCCCTAGGGCGATGACGATGGCCCAAACCGCGGGGTGAAACACCGTCGTCTTCCAGTTGCGGCGCGCGCCTTGTGCCATCGGCTCATTCGCGAACCATTCCTTGATCTCCTTCGGCACCCGTGTGCTGCGAACGAGCTTCGCGACGGCGCGATCGAAACCCTGTTGTTGCGAAAAATGATCGCTGCGTTTCGCGCGCGAAATCGCCGTGCGCATGCGGCGATCAGCATTGCGGCTGTCGCTGATCGGCGCGCACTCGACCAGTGCATGGAAGCCACGCTTCATTTGATGCGCGCGGGCGCCGTGGTGTTCAGCCAGGATTGGAATTCGCCTCGTCCGGCCGCCAGCGCGGTCGCGAGCTCGTTAAGCTTCAGTCCGGTAATGCCAAGAATTTCGCGATAGCTAAACTCGTCGAGATAATGCAAAGCGAGCGCGCTGCGTTGCGGCTCGGGCGCGGCCGAAATCCAGGCCGCAAGATGT
>DAIRIE010000119.1:6563-8256 GCA_036809705.1 Chthoniobacterales bacterium | reverse complement strand
GCCGGCGGGTGGTAGCGGAAGCGGCCCGCCGGCGAGCTCTTTCTGCCTCTGTGCTGTGACTCGTTAGATCTGGGCTACGGCGTGAAGACGATCTCTTTTTCGCCAATCTGCACCGAACCTGTCCGCACGATGAGCTCGCGTTCGCGATTGAGCGCGGCCGCAACGTCACCGAACAAAAAGTTCGCGTATTGCATCAGGGCTGGATGAATCGGCAGCCGGCCAATCGCGCCGCCGTTCGTCGTCGCATCGAGTTTGCCGTTCGTGCTTTGGACAATGTAACCGCGCGAGAGGTAAACGGAGTACCCGAAAATCGAGCGCCCGACGGCCAGCTCGCAGCGCCCGGGATGAAAGCTAACGACGGCGCGGTCGAAATCGATGAGGAAATGATCCAGCTTTTCTTTCTTTCTCCCGAGGACGTAAGCGAGATAAGCGTTGATCTGCTCTTCCGAATAGCGCAGCTGCGGCGGCTTGTGATATTGCGTCAGCCCCTCGAGATCGAGGCTGATCTGCGGCGGCAAAGTCTGCGATTTTTTCGCTGGCGGCAGATCCGCCGGCGCCCACAACATCAGCACCACCGCTGCGGCCGCACCCGCGGCGGCGACCAGCTTCACGCCCTTGATGACGAGCGCGCGGGCGCGCACGCCGCGTCCGTCGAACATGCCGGTCACGCGCTTGTGCACTTCCTCGACCGATTCCCCCGAGGAATTCCTCGCCGGCAGCGCTGAGTGATCGAGGCGCGCTCCGCAATCGTGACAATAAATGCGCTCCGGCTCGTTCTCGCGCCGGCAGTCCGGACAGATCAAACGCACTGGCGCGACCGTGCTCACGATTCGGATTTTGGCGGAGCCGGCGGTGACGAGGACGGCTTGCTCTCGGATTTCGTTTCAGGTTTTGGCGCAGCCGACTTGTCGGCAGCCGGCTTTTCCGGTGAGTCTTTTTTCGCCGCTTCCTTGTAGGAGGCACTGCGATAGTCGGTGCTGTAAAAACCCGAGCCTTTGAAAATGATGCCCGCGCCGGTGCCGAGCAGCCGTTTCACTTTGCCGTGTCCCCAGTCGGGCAGGCGGCAGAGTTCCTTCGGGCACTCGCGGAACGGCTCGTCGCGCATCGATTGATAAGCATCAAAATGCTGCCCGCATTTCTCGCAGGCATATTCATAAGTAGGCATCAGGAGATCAGGGAGTCGCAAAGTAGATTCGTTGCAAAGCAAAATTCAAGCCGGCCGTGCCCGTTTCCTGCTCTGTTGGCGTTCTTGACTTTGAGTACCCGGTGGGGAACGTCCTCCGTTTTTATGCGAATCAGTGTTCAACTTTCCATCCTAACTCTCGCCGCTGCGTTCCTCGCCGGATGCGGTTCGGAAGACGCGCGCTTTTCCACCGAGACGCAATATCTCGGTGGAGTCTACGGGCCCGGGCCGGTCTCCGCTGGCGCGCCGCAGGATAACGTTTCCTACTGGGACGGCGAGGCCCTGGAAGGCAAGCCGAGTGTGAAGATCAGCTTGGGCGAACAGCGCGCATATTTTTACAAAAGCGGGAAACTCGTCGGTATCTCGCAACTCTCCACTGGCCGGGAAGGTCTCAATACTCCGGTGGGCAAGTACTCCATCATTCAGAAGGACGTGAACCACGTCTCGAGTAAGTACGGCGACTACGTCGATGAAGCCGATAATGTGGTGAAACCGAACGTCGAGCTCGGC
>DAIRIE010000119.1:5722-6553 GCA_036809705.1 Chthoniobacterales bacterium | reverse complement strand
ATGCGCATCGTCGGCGGAGTAGGCATGCACGCGGGGTATCTGCCGGGTTATCCGGCATCGCACGGATGCATTCGCATGCCGGGGTTCATGGCTGAAAATTTCTTCAAAACAGTCAGCGTCGGCACGCCGGTGACCATCACGCAGTAAGTGCGTTGTAGCTGCCGTCCTGAGCGAAGTCGAAGGATCCCGCAGAGGTTAATTTTAAGGTTACGCCGGGGGATTCCTCGGCTGCGCTCGAGATGAGGGCCGAAATTGAACTCGCCCTTCTTTTCGGCGACAGCTTTGAGTGGAGAAAAACCCTGGCGCGGTGCTTCTGGATTTAGCTGCCAGCGCCGGACCGCTCGGGCAAAAATTCGCCGAGGTTCGCGAACGGAAGTTTCCTGCCCGCTTCTCCCATGTGGTGGAAAGCGCGCAGCCGTTCCTGGCTGCGATTATCGCGCGAGAAAGTCGTCGGACCTTGTGGTTCATCTGTTCTACCGTCCGCGCCCAGGAATTATTTTTCGAAACTGCGATCAACTGGCTGCCGCACGCGGGCTTTCTTCCCGAGGCGGAGTTCGCCGCGATCGAAAATATTCTGCCCGATCCCGAGATCGCCGCCGAGCGTCTCGCTTTGCTCTCGCAAATCGGCAGCGAAGATGCGCCGCACGCCATTGTCACCACTCGCGCCGCGCTCGAGCAACCGGCGCCTCAGCGAAACGCCCTTGCCTCCGCCACGCTCGATCTTCGCCGGGGCGCCGGCCCGACCTTGGAAACACTCCTCCGCCGGCTGGCCGACGCCGGCTATGAACGCGTGCCGCAGGTCAGCACGCGCGGCCACTTCGCCGTCCGTGG
>DAIRIE010000119.1:315-5712 GCA_036809705.1 Chthoniobacterales bacterium | reverse complement strand
TGGTCGAGCACCGGGGTGAGTTCGCCGTCCGTGGTGGCATCGTCGATATTTTCTCGTGGCAGGCAGCGCTGCCGTTGCGGATCGAATTTTTCGGCGATGAAATCGAATCGCTGCGCGAGTTCGATCTCGACACGCAGACCTCCGTGCGCACGCGCGACAAAGCGAGCGTGCTCCTCAGTGCCGCTCAGGATGCGAGCGCGCGTGTCCGCGATTACATCGAGTCGCATCACCTCGTTGTCGCGCTCGAGCCAGAAGCGGATCTCGACGCACAGATTCAGATCAGTGAAGGCTGGCTCGCTCAGGATAACAACGAACCGGAAGATTTCGCGGCGGCGTTCACTGAACCGGATGTAAGCGAATTCGGTTCCGGCGATTTCATGCTGGCAGAGGCGAAACGCGACCAGTTCGCAGCGCGCGTCGCACAATGGCGCGAACAAAACGCCACCGTCGCAATTTATTTCCAGACGGAAGGCGAGATCGAGCGTTTCCGCGAGCTCATGCCTGCCGACGCGCTAGACGGCGTCGTTCTTCTCGAGGGCACGCTCAGCCGCGGCTTCGCTTTTCCGGCGGCCAATCTCATCGTGCTTTCCGCAAACGAGCTGCTCGGTCGTTTCCCGGTGCATGGCCGGCGCCGGTTGCAACGGGCCGAGCGCCGCAATCGTGCGCCGATTGATTTCAGCGAGTTGAACGAAGGCGATTTCGTCGTCCACCTCGAGCACGGCGTCGGCAAATTTCTTGGCGTGCAAAATCTTGCCGCAAACAGCGGCGGCGAAGTGCTCGCACTCGAATTTGCCGACGACGCGAAGCTCTACGTCCCGCTCGAACAGGCATACCTTGTCTCCCGCTACGTCGGCCTCGGCAAAAAATCGCCGCCGCTCAGTTCGCTCGCGGATGCGCGATGGGCGCGCGCAAAAAAAAGCGCCGCCGCTTCCATCTTCGATTACGCCGGGAAAATGCTCGAACTCCAAGCCGAGCGACAAACGCATCCCGGCCACGCGTTTGGCGCGGACACCAAATGGCAGGCGGAGTTCGAGCACTCATTTCCCTACCGCGAAACGCCCGACCAGCTCACTGCCATCATCGACACCAAAGGCGACATGGAACAGCCGCGCCCGATGGACCGGTTGCTCTGCGGCGACGTGGGCTTTGGCAAAACCGAAGTGGCCATTCGCGCCGCCTTCAAAGCCGTGATGGACGGCAAACAAGTCGCGGTGCTCGCGCCTACCACCGTGCTGGCGCAGCAACATTTCGAGACGTTTCGCCAGCGCATGCTCGACTATCCCATTCGCATCGAAATGCTCAGCCGCTTCCGTTCGCCGGCTGCGCAGAAAAAAATCTTGAAGCTCCTGCGCGAAGGCGGCGTTGACATCGTCATCGGCACGCATCGCCTCATCTCCGGCGACGTCCTCTTCAAAGATCTCGGCCTCGTCGTCATCGACGAAGAACAACGATTCGGCGTTCTGCACAAAGAGAAGTTCAAAGACCTCTTTAAACTCGTCGACGTGCTCACCCTCTCGGCCACGCCCATTCCGCGCACGCTCTATCTCTCGTTAGTCGGCGTCAAAGACATGTCCACCATCGAGACGCCGCCGCAGAATCGTCTTCCCGTCGAAACCGTCGTCTGCGGCTACGACGAACGCATTATTCGCGACGCCATCAATCGCGAGCTCGAGCGGCAGGGCCAGGTTTACTTTCTGCATAACCGCGTCCAGTCCATCGAAAAGGTGCGCGATCGCATCGCCGAGCTTTGCCCGCAGGCGCGGGTTGAGTTTGGCCACGGCCAGATGGATTCCGATGAACTCGAAGCCGTCATGCACCGCTTCGTCCAAGGGAAAATCGACGTGCTCGTCTGCACCACCATCATCGAGAGCGGCCTCGATATTCCCAACGCCAACACCATCATCATCGATCGCGCAGATCGTTTTGGGCTGGCCGATCTTTACCAACTGCGTGGCCGCGTCGGCCGGGCCGAACACAAAGCCTACGCCTATCTCTTGTTACCGCGCGAAATGATGACGGTGGGAGCCGCGCGCAAACGCATCAACGCCATCAAACAATACAGCTCACTCGGCGCCGGCTTTCGCATCGCCATGCGCGACCTGGAAATTCGCGGCGCCGGCAGCATTCTCGGCACGGCCCAGAGCGGCCACATCATGGCCGTCGGGTTCGATCTCTACTGCCAGCTGCTCAAGCAGGCTGTCGCGCAAATCAAAGGGCAAAAAACGCGCTGGAGAATCGAGGTCGAGCTGCGGCTCGATTTCATTGCGGGTAACGAGGCTGAACTCGTGGCGGACTCGGGCAAAGTGCCGGCATTGATTCCACGCGCTTACATTGAAGATCCTGGTCTGCGCATCCAGGCTTACCGCCGCCTTGCTGAAATTACGGTTCTGGAGGAACTCCATCGTCTGCAAAAGGAATGGCGCGATCGCTTCGGCGCGCTTGCACCCGCAGTTAAGAACCTGGTGTCGCTCAGTGAAATCAAACTCGCCGCCGCGCGCCAGCAGATCACCCGGGTCGAGACGCGCGAGAACAAGCTTATGCTCACGCGGCGCGGGGATTTTATACTTGTCGCAGGCAAATTCCCTCGTTTAGTTGCAGCGAAAATCCAGGAGCGCCTGGCCGAGATTCTCGAGCTGCTCCGGAAGCTGTGACATATGGTTCGTTCTATCGTTATAGTTCTGGCTGCAATTCTTCTGCCGTTAACTCCACTTTGCCGGGGCGCTCTTGCCGCGCAGCCTGAAGTTATCGATGGAGTCGCCGCTTTGGTAAATAGCGACGTCATCACCTACTCACAGGTACGCAATCTCTCGGCGCCCAAGGAAAGGTTGCTCCGCTCCCAGTTCCGTGGAGAGGAATTGGCCGCCAAAATCAAGGAAGCTCGCGCGGCCGCGCTCAAGGACCTTATCGACCGGCAGCTCATTATTCAGGCCTTCAAAAAAGAGGGCTACCAGATTCCTGACCACTTCCTCGACCAGCAGGTCAAAGAGATTATTCAGGAGAATTTCGGCGGTGATCGCCACACTTTCGTGAAAACGCTCCAGGCCCAGAATTATACTTTGGGTGAATTCAGGAAGGTGGAGATGGAGAAGATGATCGTGCAGGCAATGCGCCACAAGAACGCGCAGCTTGATACATTGATCTCACCTAACAAGATCCAGGACTACTATCGCCAGCATCGCGATGAGTTCACCAGTAAGGAGCAGATCAAATTGCGCATGATTATGATTCCGGCGCGCGCTTCCGATCAGGCTGCGCAAAAGGCGATGGCGGAAGAGATTTTGAGCAAACTGGTTAACGGAGCGGAGTTCGATCGCATGGCGCAAATCTATTCGGAGGATAGCACCCGCGATTTGGGAGGCGATTGGGGCTGGGTCGAGCGTGGAACGCTGGCCGCGCCACTGGAGAAAGTCGCGTTCAATCTCGCGCCCGGAAAGATCAGCAACATCATCGATGTCGGCGGCAACTACTACATTCTCAAAGTAGAAGAGAAGCGCGGCGGCGTCACCCGTCCTATGGCGGAAGTTCGAAACGATATCGAGAAGAAACTGCTTCAGGAAGAAGCGCAGAAGAAGCAGGAAAACTGGCTGGCGAGTTTGCGCGAGAAAGCCTACATCAAAACGTTCTAGCCAAACTGCCGCGACAGTTCATTAATGCTCGATGCCCCTTCGCATCGGCATAACTCTTGGCGACCCGGCCGGTATTGGCCCGGAAGTCATCGACAAAGCGCTCGCTTCCGGTCAGCTTCGCGGAGACGTTGTCGTCCGCGTCATCGGTGAGCGGGGCCAGACGACGCCCGGCGAGGCAACGCGCGTGTCCGCTGGTCTTGCCTTCGCCGCGCTCGAAGAAGCTGCGCGCCTGGCCAATTCAGATGAAATCGATGCCGTCGTTACCGGCCCCATTCACAAAGCGCGCATGGCCGAAATCGGCTTCCACTTTCCAGGCCAGACGGAGTTCTTCGCCAATCGCACGGGCACGAGCAACTATGCCATGCTCCTTACCGCCGGCGCGATTACTGTCGCGCTTGTCACGACGCACATCCCATTGCGAGACGTGCCCGGCACACTGACAACTCCGGAGATAGTTCGCGTAGGGAAACTACTGGCTGACTTTCTCACCCGCCGCGGCACACAGTCCCCGCGCATTGCTGTAGCCGGCCTCAACCCGCATGCCGGCGAATCGGGCAAGATCGGACGGGAAGAAATCGATATCATCAGACCGGCAATTTCGGAGCTAAACCAGTCACCGTTCACCGATCACCATTCACCAGTCTTCGACGGCCCAATCTCCCCCGATACTCTCTTCTATCACCTCGCCCGGGGTAAATGGGACGCCGCTCTCTGCATGTATCACGACCAGGGACTGATCCCACTGAAGCTGCATGGATTTGATCAAGGCGTGAATGTCACGCTCGGTCTCCCCTACCCGCGCACCAGTCCCGACCACGGCACTGCCTTCGAGATAGCGGGTAAGAACCTCGCGCGGCCCGAGAGTATGATCGCAGCAATCAATCTCGCTATCGAGCTGGCTTCCTGATGCAAACCGCCAAATACGGCACCGTCTTCACCATCGGCCTCCAGAATACCTTTGTTTATCGCTGGAACTACTTTCTTCGCGCCTTGTTTGGCCTCATCCCCCTCGCCGGCACGGTGTTTCTCTGGAATGCGATTTTCAAAGAGCCAGGTGGCCGGGGCTTCGGCGGCTACAACTACGGCTCGATGATTTATTACTATCTCCTAACGATCCTCGTCTCGAACCTGGTTACGCCCACCGAGGACGATTGGCAGATTGCTTCCGATATTCGCGAAGGTCAGATCAACTCCTTTCTGACCAAACCACTGAGCTATCTCGGTTATCGCACCAGCATCTTCCTCGCAGGCCGCCTTGTTTATACCGCCGTCACTATTGTCCCGATCATCCTTATCTTCTTCTACTTCAGAGCTTATCTGCAACTACCGCATAGTGTCTCGACCTGGCTCCTGGCAACTGTATCCCTCGCCATGGCGGCGTTCATCCAGTTCTTCATTACTTATGCTTTAGCCATGATGGCGTTCTGGATACTCGAAATATCGACCATTGTCTTCATCGTCTATTCTTTCGAATACTTCCTCGGGGGGCAGATGTTCCCGATCGACATCATGCCTGCCGGTATCCAGGCCGTGATGAAATGGTTGCCGTTCTACTACGAGTTGTTTTGCCCAATCGCCATCTTCCTCGAACGCCTGCGCGGGACCGAGTTAGCTCTAGCGATCGGCATTCAAGCCGGGTGGTTAGTTATCACCTGGGCCGCCGCACACTTCATGTGGAAGCGCGGTCTGGGGTATTATCAGGCTGTGGGCGGGTAGCCGAAATGAATCTCTTGCGTGATCGGCGGGATCCCTCGGCTTCACTCGGGATGAC
>DAIRIE010000119.1:0-219 GCA_036809705.1 Chthoniobacterales bacterium | reverse complement strand
AAGAATATCCCGACGGCCGCGCTGACAAGAAACGCGAGCACGATTGACCCAGGCGAGATAAGCGACGGCCAGTTTTTCCAAGCCGACAATGCTTTGGAAGCGGCAATTCCCAACGCGATGCCGAGCAGTCCTCCAACGGCGCTGAGCGACACCGCTTCGATGAGGAATTGCGTGAGGATGTCGCGCCCGTGCGCGCCCACCGCCATGCGGGTGCCGATC
>DAIRIE010000118.1:0-8475 GCA_036809705.1 Chthoniobacterales bacterium | reverse complement strand
GCGCCTTTGCTATAATGCGAAAAGGCGATGCCGGGCCAGCCGTGCAGGATGGCTTATTCGCCGCAGCTCGCACCGGATTTGCTTCCGGTGCTGTATCGTGAGCGCGTCGCTCGGGACTGTATTGGTTAATCGACTTATTCGGGCAGCGCTGCGCTACGAAAGCGTGCTGGAGAAGGAGCTCGCCGCGCGCGTCGCTGAGATGTCGGCCGCGGCAGAAGCCAAAGAGCCGTAGCTGAAACGAGAGCGCAGCGCTCTTCCGGCGTTGCGCTCTCAAGAGCAGCCCGGCATCGCCGCTCCAGCATCAGTTAAAGAATAATCTAGAGGCGCTGCTTTTCAGGGCGTAGGTTTGGTGGCTGCCGTGGCAGGTGAAGTTAACGACACGATCGAGCTGGAAATAGCTTACGTGCTCTTCATCGACATCGTGGGCTTTTCGCGGCTCTCCGCTAACGAGCAGCACGCGCGTGTCGCTGAAGACCTGCGGGAATACGAGCGCTGGCGACCGCTGCTACACGATCTTGGTTTCTGCCAGGTGAAGCATGCCGCGCGCGTTAGCGTGGCGAACCTCTATTCCGACGAATTTGGTAATCCACAGCTGCCGAAGAAGTTCCAGGCGCTGAAGAAACATCGCAGCCGCGTGCGCTGGGCGACGATTGCCGCTGCGCTCCTCGGGCTCACCGCGATCACTGCTGGATTGTTCTTTTTTGCACGGCGCCCGACTACCTCAGCCTCGGCTGTGCTCGAAAAGAGTATCGCCGTTCTCCCTTTTGAAAATCTCAGCAGTGATAAAGAGAACGCCTACTTCACCGATGGCGTGCAGGACGAAATCCTGACCCGCCTCGCCAAGATTGCCGATCTCAAAGTCATCAGCCGCACCTCTGTGATGCAGTATAAGAGCGGAGTCGGCCGCAACCTGCGCAAGATTGGGGAGGAGCTGGGCGTTGCTCATGTAGTGGAAGGGAGTGTGCAGCGCGCCAGTAACAAAGTGCGGGTTAATGCGCAGCTGATTGACGCACGCAGCGACCGTAACGAGTGGGCGGAGAACTACGATCGCCCGATTGACGATGTCTTTGCCATCCAGAGCGAAATCGCCAAAGCCATCGCCGAACAATTGCAGGCGAAGCTCTCGCCCGCGGAAAAGAACACGATCGAGCAACGTCTCACGGCCGATGTGGTCGCGTTTGAGGAGTACAGCAAAGCCAAGACTCTCATGCTCATAGGAGGCCTGGGCGGAGCGGTTGATCGAGAGTACCGCCAAGCAATTGAGCTTTTGAATTCTGCGATCGTGCACGATCCGACATTCCACGGCGCATTTTGCCAGCTGGTGCTCGCCGACGACTATTTGTACTCGCAAGGGGTATGATCATACCCCGGAGCGGCTGGGGGCAGCCGAGCAAGCGCTCGAGCGTGCGGTGCAGCTTCGCCCGGATTCTCCCGAGACTCACTTCGCCCGCGCTGGCCACCTTTACGACGCATTGCGAGATTACAAAGGCGCTTTGTCGGAACTCGACATCGCGCGAGAGGGACTACCTAACGATTCGCGAATACCTGAACTCGCGGGTTACATGCTGCGCCGCCAGGGTAGAGTCGAAGAAGATTACGCGCCTTGCAGCAGGCAGCGACTCTCGATCCCCGGAACACTTTCGTGCTCGATCAGGTTTCGGCCAGCTACTTGACCCTTCGCCGTTATGCTGAGGCAGCCGGAGTACTTGATCGCGCATTTCAGATCAAACCGGATGATGTCTCACTTGGCGTGATTCGCGCGCAGGTTGATCTGCTATGGCGCGCTGATCCTGAGCCGATGTGTTGGTTTGTGGAGCGGATGCGACTGGACCGGCCAGCGTCGCTTCCCGATGTCAGCGATAACTGGTTCCAGTGTACGCTCGCAAAGCGCGACTGGGCTGGCGCGGAACTCGCGCTGAAGGCTCTGGGAAATAATCCTTTTTTCCCGGACGGGCCGATTCAACTGAAACGCGATTTCGGGGAAGGTTTGCTTTCCCGCGCGATGCATGATGACGCTCGCGCGCGACGGGCCTTTACTGCCGCACGGGCGGCGCAGGAGCAAATAGTGGAAAGGCAGAAGGATTACGCTCCGGCGCTTTGCATGCTCGGGTTGATTGATGCCGGTCTGGGCAACAAACAAGTAGCATTGGAGGAAGGACGCCGCGCGACCGAGCTGCTGCCGGTTTCACAGGATGCGCTCAACGGGCAAAGACTTATCGCTTATTTCGCCATGACCGCAGCGTGGGCGGGCGAAAAAGATCTCGCTATCGAGCAGTTGACTGGTGTCGTTCAGCGGGGAATACCCGCACCTTTGTGTACGCACGATGGCATTCTCAGGACCTTCCCCTTCTGGGACCCGCTCCGCGGCGACCCACGCTTCGAGAAAATCGTCGCCTCGTTAGCGCCGAAACAATGATCTAGGGCCGCACCCGCGGACTAAGTTACATTGCCCGGCATGGCCGACGGTGAGAAACCAAGGCTTCGGCTCGTCCACGTGCTCTTCATCGACATTGTCAACTACTCCAAACTGCGGACAACCGAGCAAAGCGCGCGCATTCAGCAATTGCGCGAGATCGTGCGTAGTAGCGAGCAGTTCCGCGCCGCTGAAGCCGAGGGGAAACTGTTACGCTTGCCCAGAGGCGACGGTGGCGCGCTCTTCTTCCGTAGTCTGGAAGCGCCGATCGTGTGCGGGAATAATTCGCCGTTATCCGGCTGGCGCTGGAACTCACTCGTTAACTCGTCCCGCGCCCGCGTCAGATTCTCCCTCGCGGCCGCTGCATCGCCCGCTTACCATCGTAGGCTTCCCAGCAAGCCACGGTAAAGGCTGGTCTGCAGGCCGTCAGCTTGCCATTGCCGATGACTGGCTGCAACGCGGTCACGCCCTGCGCATAGCGGCGGGTGATGCGCGCCTGGATCGCCAAGGCAATGACGGCATCGGGGAAGTCCCCTTCGACCCGGATACCTGACAGGAGTGCCTCCGCATCATCGAGGCGCGCCGCAAATTGCAAACAGAGGGGTTTGCGTTAGGGTCGTTAGCCTTAATCTGTAGGGCGTGATTCTCAATGCGCAGCTCGCTCTCGAAGTCGCGCGTTTGGCCGTGAGTCCACGCCGTCTCGGTCAACAATTGCAAGTTAACCGCTTGGTCGAGACGCCGGATTGCTTCCGCGAAATCACCCTGCCGCCGCGCGGATAAAGCCCAGCACGGAGATCGCGTCCGGCGCTGTTGGGTTAACGCGAGCTCAAGGCCGTGAAGGTGCCAATCGCGGCGGCATAATCGGTTGAATCCAATATTCGTAAAGCCGCGCGTGCGCTGTGTCTCCGGCGCGTCGGCGGCCAATTGCAAAGCGTGATCGAGTGTCTCTTTGGCCCCTGCCGGCGCGCGTCGGTAACTACGTAACCTTGAAAATACTGCGAGCTATAACACTGAGAGAGCAACGCCCAGGCGGCCGCGAAGCCGGGGTCGAGCTTGCTCCAGGAGCTTGATCGCCTGCTCCCATTCCGACGGGATTTTGCGACGCGCTGGTGTAGAGGGCGACAGCGCGCAGCCAGGCGTCGTAAGCCTGCGGATTGGTGGTGGGCGGCGTATTCAGGTCCCTTGTACGTTAGGGGTCAGCGTCGCGTTTAATTGGCCGGCGATCGTGCCGGCGACTTCGCCTTCGACGGCAAAGATGTCATCGAGCTTGCGGTTGTAACTCTCGGCCCAGAGATGGTCGTCGGTCGCGGCGCGAATCAACTGCACGTTCACGTGCACGGTGTTAGCCGCCTTCTGCACGCTGCCTTCGACGATGTTCGCCACACCGAGCTGGCGCGCGATCTCAGGGATATTGTCGGTTTTGCGCCCTATTGCTGAGTAGAAGTGCGCGAGATCACTTTGAGCGCACTGATCTTCGCCAGCCGAGTCAGCACTTCATCCTGGATGCCTTCGGCGAAATAGGCGTTGGCTTTGTCATCGGAGAGATTGTCGAAAGGAAGAACCGCGGTGCCATTGCGCAGCGACCCACGCTTCGAGAAGTTATGTCAGGGAAAATAGGAGTAAGACTGAGATGACGAGTCCCATCCATGGTGGGATCCGATCCGCGATGACCCACGCTTCGAGCAAATCCTCGCCTCACTCGCGCCGAAAGGCTGAGGTTCTTAAAAACAAAACCGCCCGCGAATGATCGCGGGGCGGCCTTTGACGCTTCCGTGGATTTCACTGCGCGTCAGTCAGTTCTAGAAGACGGCAAGACCTATGCCTAATCTTGCCTCCGGAATACGCGGCCAGCTCTCACGGCTCACTAGGGCAGCGCGTCCCGGCAGGCACTGATAACAGCTTCTCCCGTGCCGACCGTCGGAAGCGCCGAAAGACTTTACAGAGGAAGCCGTCTATTTCAGCTGATCGTCGGCCGGGCCCATGGTGCGCAAGAACGCGTTCCAGCGCGGGTCACTGTGCAGATTGGCGTATCTGCGCGCAAACTGGGCAGACCGCTGTCCCGTTGCAGGCGCGCGCGCTCCAACGATTCGGATTCGAATGCATGGATGATCCCTGTCCGATATCCGTAAGCTTCGGCAATCTGATACGCACCGGTTTCGCTGGCTTTTGCGATTAACTGCGCAAGCGCTGTATCGGATTCGGGAACTCGCTTCTGACTCCGCCGTAGCTCACGATGAGCAGTCGTGCCTAATCGGCCGAGTCGGTCAACTGATCACGCCCGTGCTGGCGGGGACATTAGGAAAGGATGCCGGACAAACCAGGCTGAGGGTGGCGAGCTCCACCAACAGCGCTGTGAGAAAGTACCAAACCCTTCCCACAAGCGCGCAGAGCAGATAAGGTTCGTTCATTCATCACAAGAGTGCCTGCGGCCACCAGCAGAATGATTCGATAAAGGCAATCCACGTTGCTACCTCTATCCATGCAAAACGAGAGGCAGGTTTTCGGGGCCGCGGTTGGCGGCATTGCGATACCACTTGATCGGCCGAGTTTGGTCGAGGCGGAGATTGGGCATGCGACGGAAGAGTGTTTCGAGCGCGATCTGTGATTCTTCGAGCGCGAGCGGCGCGCCGAGGCAGCCGTGCGCCCCGTGACCGAAGCTCATGATTGCTCCCGGCGCGCGGGTGATGTCGAAGGTGTCGGCATTCGGGAAATGCGATTGGTCCCGGTTAGCGGAAGCGATGCTGAGCTGGACGATGTCACCGGCGTGTATGGTCTGGCCGTCGAGCGAAAAATCTTGGAGGGCGATGCGCGGGATGAGAGTAACTGGTGGTTCGTAGCGCAGTGTCTCCATGATGGCGTTGCGCAGTAGTTGCGGCTTCTCTTTGAGTTTGGCGAGCTGATCGGCATGAGTGAGTAGCAGCCAGACGAGGTTACCCATAAGATTTCGCGGGGCGACGTGGCCGGCGAGGAGCAGAAGCATGGCATTTGCCACGATCTCGTCTTCGGAAATCTCTGCCGTGTTCGCATTCGCGAGCGTACTCAACAGGTCCAACTCCGGCCGCCTGCGGCGTTCCTGGAGCAGAGCCTTAGTGTAAGCGATCATTTCGATCGCGCTGCGCACCATGGGCCTGGTGGTTTGTTCGGTAATCGGCACGTTGTTGAAGAAGCCGATGAAATCGAGTGACCATTGCAGGACACGATCACGATCCTGCTTCGGGAATCCCATGAGATCGGAGAGGACATAGGCTGGAAGCAGGAAGGCGAAGTCGGCGGCGACATCGATGCGTCCGTTCGATTCGGCGCGGTCGAGTAGCTCGTCGACAATCTGCTGGATGCTGCCGCGCAATCCCTGGATGACGTCGCTGCTGAAACCGAGATGAAGAAATTTGCGGATGCGGGTGTGGTCCGGTTCGTCGTGCATGAGAACGAACTTCTCCAGGTAAGGCGCGATTTTGCGCAGCTCGGGCCGGACCGATTCGGGCGCGGCGTCGACAAAACCTTTCATGCGATCCGCGCTCAGGCGTGGATCGGCGAAGAGGGCGGAAACGTTATCGTAGCTGAAGATGAACCATTGCTTCAGTGGCGCATAGTAGAAGACGGGCTGGTTCTCGCGGAAGTATTTCAGGTCCGGAAACGGATCGTTGAGCTTCTCGGGGATATTAAGAAAGAACGCCGCCGCTTCTCTCGCATCAGTAGGCATCTTGTTTTAGTCCGTGTTCTTGTAGTTAACTACCCATTTCGGCGGTCCGATAGCTTTGCACGAGTAGCTTGGTGCCTGGTGTTGCACTGGTAAGGCTGCCTATGTGCGGATGGCCGCCATCGTAGGTGATGATCCAGCCGGTCGAATCGTTGCAGGAGACGCGCAAGGTGACGAGTCCTTCGTTGCGGATCTGCAGAAGGATTCTGAGATTCGCGCCGGTGAGAAGCTGGAGAATTTCGTCAATGCCGGGCCCGTGAGGTGCGCCGTTGACATGGAATTTATCAAAGCGGCTGTAATCAAAGCCCGCAGCCACGGTATAGAGCTGCGGGTAGGTGACGTTATTCGTCGTATCTGAAGTGTTCAGTTCGCTGCCACCCGGCACTTGCGGTTTCCGCCCGGCTTCGGCGATGAGTTGAAGAAGACGTTCTCGCGATAACAAAAAATGATCGCGCACCTGAGCCGATTCGGCCGGAGTGAGTGTTTCCTGGGCGAGGAGCCTACCGATGGACTGAGGCGCGGCGCCGAGATCAATTGGCCAGAGGAGCGCGCCATACCTGGCGAGCGCGAGATTGACCTCGTCGAGTTTAGTTAGCGGCGCGCTGCCGTCAGAGAACTCGAGACGAATCGCCGTTTCGTATGCGGCTGGAGCGTGGTTTACGTCGGCTTGCACAATGACGCTCTAGCACGGATCGCCATGGCTGCATATCAGCGACCTATCGAAATGACGAACGGGCATCATAATTGAGCGAAGCAGGAATTCCTGCAACGAGAGCCAGTTGGTTTCGACCGGGCCGACGATGCTAAGTACTCTCAGCGCACGTCACGATAAGCCTGTGAGTTTTCGGAAAGCGCAATCTCCTGGCGCAACAAATTTGCGAGCGCACCTAAGTTATTCTGATCCGCAAATTGCAGCGCCGCTTCTGCGGTGAGACGCGCCTCGTGGAATTGTCCCGCTTCTGCATAGGCCGCTGCGAGGGTGGCCTGGATAAAGGGATTCTGTGGCGCACCGGCGCGCGCGCGTTCCGCGAGTTCCACCGCGCGTGCTCCATTGCGCACGCCCGCGTCCGGGGCGGTCGCAAGCAGCCAGGCGTAGTTCTTCAACGCGTCTGCGTCATCAGGCCGGCGGGCAACTATCTGGCGAAGTAACTCCGCGGCCTCGCCGTATTGTCGCAGCTGCAGAGACAAGTTTGCCAGTTGCGTCTGCGTTTCGATATCATCGGGTTGCAAAGCCAGCGCTGCACGCAGATGCGACCTGGTTTCCTCGTAACGTCCCTCGGTCAGCAAAGCTGACGCCATCAGCGTGTGCGTTTTCGCGTCGTTAGGATCCAGCGCCAGCACATCATTGAGCTTATCGATCGCTTCCGCGGAACGACCACTTTCTAAAAGGCCGCGTGCCAGATCTCGGCCACCCTTGGGGTCGCGCGGATTGATCCGGGCAGCTTGCTGCAGGTATGGGATGGCCGAGCCTGGCTGATGCAGTTCGAGGTAGGAAAGACCTACGTTACGCGCGCCTTCCGGATTATTCGGAGCAAGGTCGTAGCTTCGCTGAAAATGCGCGAGCGCCGTCTGAAGCTTGCCTCGGCTACGCAGGATTATGCCGTAGTTGTTCTCCGCCATCCACGAGCCTGGATTCTTGCGAATTGTATCCAACCACAGGGCCTCCCCACTTTTGTAGATATGTGACTGGCTCCAGGTAAGCCAGCTTAGGACAGTTAGAATACAGGCCGCTAGAACAAGCGAGACATAGCGTCGACCTCGTGCCGCCCAATCGCAACCTGCCGCAAACAATGCGAGTGGCCCGATGCAGGCGAGATACTGGTAATGATCGGCAACATAAGTGTAGCGAAAGGTGTAGACCCCCACGAATCCGAGCAAGGGCGAGAGCGCGCCGACAAAGAAGAGCAACACTACTTCAGGTCCGCGTCCCAGACGGCGGCGCGCGAGATAAACCACGCCGGCGAGCAAGAGCACCGCTAAGAGCCAAAGATAGTCCGTGGGATGGAACCGAGAGATATCCCAGCCTGGATAGTTAAAAGTCAGTCCACCCGGCCAGACTAGCTTGCCCAGGTAAAAAAAGACCGCCCGGCTTGCAATCAACAGCCGCTCGATCCAGCCGGAGGAGTTAACTATCCAGTCCGCAGTGTTGTGGAGTTTCTCCCACGCCAATGCGGTGAGGGCCGAGACCACGCTCGCGAGTAGGAAGGGCAGTAGCTCTAGCACGCTCTTGCGGCTGATCCGCTCCTTCCTTAGCCAGAGAATAAGAAGAAGAGCGGCCGGCAGCACACAAGCCGTGGTCTTCGCGGCCAGCGCCAGCAGATAACAGCCGAACGAGGCCAACCAGTTATAGGTCCGCCTCTTTTCG
>DAIRIE010000117.1:6954-8620 GCA_036809705.1 Chthoniobacterales bacterium | reverse complement strand
GGCAGGCAGTGGCGTTGTCGAAGCGATTCGTCCAAATAACGGCGTCCAAAGCCCGCTGTCGCCGGCATGTTGATCACCCAGGATTCCAACGATGCCGCCGCCGCGCAGCACTTGCAGCGCTTTGGCGAAACCTTCGCTGCGGTCCAGCATCTCGACCTGGAAGCGAGCGCGCGCCTGGCGGACATGCGCGTCGATGTAGCGGTTGCGCAAACGCTGATACACCGTCGCTCTGCGGTGTTCGCCAGTGAAGAGCGGGAGAATTTGGGCGCAGAGTTCCCATGGCCCGATGTGGCTGAGCAGAAGCACGAGCGGTTTCCTGGCGGCGAGGCCGTCAGTGATGTGATGAAGATTCTCCACCTGCACGCGCTCGAGGATTCGACTTGGCGGCAATTGCGCGAACTTGATCGAGCAGAGCAGATTGGCGCCGAGTCGCTGGAAATGCCGAAGCACTAAGCGGCGCGAGTTGCGTTCGGAAATCTCGCCGGCGAATGCGATGCGCGTATTACGAAATGCAAGGGCGCGATATTGCGGAAGAATGACCCACGCGATGGCGCCGCCGAATTGCCCGAGGGCAAAGAGCGCAGGTAGCGGGAACGAGCCGAGGATAAAAACGGCCGCGCGATAAACGAGGTAAACGCAATACTGGAGCATGCGAGCGGCGGCGCAGGGTAGATTTGCCCGAGCGCGGCATCAATCAATATACTGTGGACGATGGATGAGGAGCTGCGCGCGGCCGAAGCGCACATTAGGCGGCTGGAGGAGGAATTGCTGCGGCTCAAGGATGTGAAGCGCGAGCTGGAGCAGTTGCGCGAAGACCATCAGCGCTTGCGGCGCAGCGTGGAGGGACGGGTGGCGAAAGTATTGAGCGCGTCCTTTCGGATGTTTGGCTCGAAGAGAAACGTGCCCGCCGAGCTGACGGAATATGAACGCTGGCTGGCGCGGCATCGTGTCGCTGGCGATGAACTCCCGCGCCTGCGGGAAGAAGCACGCGCGTTTGTTTACCAGCCGCTGGTTTCTGTTCTCATGCCGACGTTTAAACCTAACGAGGTCTGGTTGCGCGCCGCGATCGATTCTGTCCGAGCGCAGGCTTACGAAAATTGGGAGCTGCTCATCGTCGATGACGGGTCGCCGCGCGTGAGTGAGGCACTCCAGCAAAACGAGGACGCGCGCATCAGAGTATTCCTGGAGAAACAGCATGGCGGGATTTCGGCGGCGTTGAACGTCGCTCTTTCTCACGCCCGCGGCGACTGGATCGCGCTGCTCGATCATGATGATCTGCTCGAGCCGGATGCGATTTTCCGCGCGGTGGAATTACTTCAGTTTGATCGTCCCGCCGACGTGATCTATTCCGACGAAGACAAGATCATCGACGATCATTTCGCGGCGCCGATGCTCAAACCAGATTGGTCGCCGGATTTTTTCCTGACGCACGATTACCTCGGGCATTTCGTGGTCATGCGCCGCGGATTTGTGGACGAATTCCGGAGCGAGTTCGACGGGGCGCAAGATTACGATTTGCTCCTGCGCGTGGCTGAGCAGACAAAACGCATCCGGCACATTCCGCGTGTGCTTTACCATTGGCGGCGCACGGCTGAATCGACCGCGCACAACATCCGGCGAAAACCGGGTGCGCTGGAAGCGGGACGGAGCGCGATCAAGCAACACC
>DAIRIE010000117.1:5208-6918 GCA_036809705.1 Chthoniobacterales bacterium | reverse complement strand
GGCGCATCGACGGCCGCGTCACGATCGACTGGGAAACGCATGCTTATCGGGTGCGGCGGCGTGTGGCGCCGACGAAAGTGGCGATCGTTTTGCTCGATGGCGATGCGGAGGCGTCGGCCTCGATTCGGGAGCGCACGGCGTATCCGAATTTCGAAGTTGTGAGCGAGCCGGCCGCACTGCTGGACCTGCAAGCGGAGATGCTGCTTTTTCTCCAGATCGGTCTTGAGCCGGTGAGCGCGGATTGGCTCTCGATTCTTGCCGAGTACGCACAGTCGGAAAAGATCGGTGCGGTGGCGCCGCGAATTTTAGCGGACGACGCGACGGTAGAGACCGCTGGATTGGTTCTGCTCCCGGGCGGCGAAATTCGGAACGCTTTTGCCGGAGTGGCCCGCGATTTTCGTGGAGCGAACCGGCAGCTCCAGACGGTGAGAAATTATAGCGCGATCAGCGGAGCAGGCCTGATGACGCGGCGCGAGGTTCTGCAAAAGATTGCGTTCCCGAGAGCAGCCGGATTGCTCGCGTTCGCGCGCAACGACGATCTTTGCACGTGCGTGGAGTTTTGCCTGAAATTGCGCGATGCCGGTTTGCGGGTCGTCTCCGTTCCCTATGCGGAATTGCGACGGAGTTTGCCGCAAACTCCTTCGGCGCGATCATGCCCGGAACTGGCGCAGCGCTGGCCGGAAGCCTTCGCGCGCGATCCATTCTACCATCCAAATCTTTCTCGCGACCGCGGCGATTTCTCGTTAGGTGAGGCGCAGCCATGAGTAAGGAAAATCTTTGGCGCGGATTGCAACCGGAAGCGGTGAGTTCGTTGAGCACGCGTGATTACGCCGCGCCCTCGCTGGCGGAGCGGCTTGCGAGCAGCGGATTAGAGGCTGGTCAGGTGGTGGCAAAGCGCGACGAGCTGCCCGCTGAGTGGATTCCCGGCGTGGAGATTTTCGCGCGCAGCATTCACTCGCAGCGGCATCGCGGAGTCTTCGGAGAATTTGTTCGACAAAACGAAGGCGCTCTCGCTGATTCGAAACTGTGGCCGGCGCAATGGGCTGCCGCCCGCATGTTCGCGCACACCGCGAAAGGATTTCATGTGCATCCGCCGTTTGTTCCCGAAGGCAAAGATGCGGCGCAATGGATGGAGCAGCTTTTCGGCGGCGCGCCCAGCGCAGTTCCTCTCTACGAGCGCGAGCAGTGGGACATCATGTTTTTTGTGCAGGGTCGGGTCGAGCTGATCCTGCGCGATGTTCGCAGCGGTTTGCCCGCGCGGACCATGCGCCTGTTCATCGATGGCGATAACCATCGCGGTCCAAACAACGCCGGCGTCATCATTCCGCCCGGCGTGGCGCACGCGCTGCGGGTGGAGGGCAACGAAGACGCCATCATGGTTTACGGGACGAGCACGGTCTTTCATCCGGAGTTCGAAGGGCGTATCGCGAGTGAGATTGAGACGGCGGAGTTGCCTGATTCCTGGCGCGGCTTTTTGGCGGTGAGTGAATAGTGATCGGTGAATGGTGAATAGACCCCAGCGCGATGCCGAAGCCATTCACCAGTCACTAGTCACGATTCACATTGAAACGCAGTTTCGATCCCACCACGCCCGAGCTGATGGACCGCCCGCAGCCGGTCACGCCCGAGCTCGAGCGCGATCTGGCAAACCTGCGTTCGCTCAATCGCCGCTTCGGCAGTCACCGGCTCGTGCTCCATTTTCTGTCGCGC
>DAIRIE010000117.1:0-5198 GCA_036809705.1 Chthoniobacterales bacterium | reverse complement strand
CTGGCTCAAGCCGGGGTCGCGCGCGCGCGTGCTCGATCTCGCCACCGGCTCGGGCGATATCCCGCGGCTCATCGCTTGTTTTGCCCGCGCTCATAACGTGCGGGTGGAAATCGATGCCATCGATCAGCAAAGCGCGACGGTGGAAATTGCGCAGACGCTGAGCCGCGACTTTCCCGAGATTCATTTTGCCGCGGCCGATTTGTTTCAATGGAATTCGCCGCAAGCGTACGACCTCGTCCTTTTCTCACTCGCGCTGCATCATTTCAGCGAAGCGGATGCGTTGCGTGTTCTGCGGAAATGCCGTGAGCTCTCAGGCGGCGCGGTACTGGTGACGGATTTGCGGAGGGCGCGCTGGCTCAGCATCGCGATCCATCTCGTCACCGCAATTAGTTATCGCGAGCCAATGACGAAAATCGACGCCCGCCTTTCCGCCGCGCGCGCTTTCAGTTTTGCCGAAATGGGCGAGCTGGCCCGGCGAGCCGGCTGGAACAATTTTCAGCACGCACGATTCGCTGTCGGGCGCCAGGCCATCTGGATTAATCCACCCGCTGGCTGAGTCCGCGTATGGAGATCATTTCGTCCATCACAGCAGCGATACGGCGTCGGCCGCACCACACCGCGCGCGTGCTCGTGCCGACGATGGGTGCGCTTCATCGCGGTCATCTGGAATTAATTCGCGCGGCGCGAGCACAGGCCGACGCCGAGGGCGAAGTGGTTGTCAGCATTTTCGTTAATCCGCTGCAATTCGAGCCCGGCGCCGACCTGGACAAATATCCCCGCCCGACCGCGCGCGACGAACAGCTCTGCCGAGATGCCGGAGTCGATCTGCTCTTTCGTCCGGACCAGCAGCAGATGTACGCGCAAGATCGATCCGTCTATGTCGATGAAATCGAATTGTCGCAGCGGCTCGAAGGAGCGTCACGGCCTGGACATTTCCGCGGTGTCTGCACTGTGGTGGCGAAGTTGTTTAACCTCCTCCAACCCAGCGCTGCGGTATTTGGCGAAAAAGATTACCAGCAACTCGCGATCATTCGCCGCATGGTGCGCGATCTGAATTTTGCAATCGACATCATCGCTGTGCCGACGGTGCGCGGAAGCGGTGGCCTCGCGCTCAGCTCGCGCAATCAATATCTCAGTGCCAGCGAACGTCGGGAGGCGACAGCTTTGTATCGCGCTCTGGCTCAGGCAAAGGATTTGGTTGACCATGGCAAAACATCGGCTGGCGAGTTAACCGCGTTAGCTCACGAGTTCATACGATCGGTGAAAAGCGCGCGCGTCGATTACATCACCATTGCCGATGGCGAAACGCTGGAGCCGCTCGATACAGTGCGGCCGAATGCGCGGATGTTGCTCGCGGTCTGGATCGGCAAAACACGGCTGATCGACAACATGGGCCTGCTGTGAAGGAGTTCGATTTCGTCGTCATCGGCAGCGGGATTGCCGGCCTGAGCTTTGCCTTGAAAGCGGCGCAGCACGGGTCGGTCGCGGTGATTACCAAGCGCAAAGGCGCCGATTCCAACACGGCGTGGGCGCAGGGCGGCATCGCCTGCGTGACGAGCGATGAAGATTCGTTCGAGCTGCATGTGCGCGACACGCTCGAGGCTGGCGCGGGACTTTGCGACGAGGCGGTCGTGCGCACGATTGTAACCGAAGGTCCGGAGGCGGTGCGGGAGCTGATGGAGATCGGCGTGCACTTCGATGAGCGCGACGTTTCCGGTCATCGCGAGCTGGATCTCGGACGCGAAGGCGGGCACTCGAAGCGCCGCGTCTTGCACGTTCAGGACGTGACGGGGCGCGAGATCGAGCGCGCGCTGCTCGCCGCATTGCGCAAAGCGCCGCATGTGCAGTTGCTGGAGAATCACACCGCGATCGATCTCATCACGGCGGCCAAGCTCGGTTTCGCGACCGAAGATCGCTGTCTCGGGTTGTATTCGCTCGAAGAGAAAACCGGCGTGGTGGAAACGATTCGGAGCGATCGCGTCGTGCTCGCGACGGGCGGCTGCGGAAAAGTTTATCTTTACACAACAAACCCGACGGTGGCGACGGGCGACGGTGTGGCGATGGCGTGGCGCGCCGGCGCGCTCATCGCGAACATGGAGTTCATCCAATTCCATCCGACGTGTCTCTTCCATCCGCAGGAGCGCTCGTTCCTCGTTAGCGAAGCGGTGCGCGGCGAGGGCGGAGTTTTACGCGACAGCCGCGGCGAGGATTTCATGCGTAAATATGATCCGCGCGGCTCGCTCGCGCCGCGGGATGTGGTGGCGCGCGCGATCGACGCCGAGATCAAACGCAGCGGCGCGCAATGCGTTTATCTCGACATCACCCAAAAACCGGAGGCGTTCCTGCGCGAGCGTTTCCCGCACATTTTCGAGCGCTGTCTCGCGCTCGGCATCGATATGAGCCGCCAACCGATTCCGGTGGTGCCAGCGGCGCATTATCAGTGCGGAGGGATAAAGACAGACGTGAATGGCGCGAGCAGTTTGCGCGGGCTGTATGCCATCGGCGAAGTGGCCTGCACCGGATTGCACGGAGCGAACCGGCTGGCGAGCAACTCGCTCCTCGAGGGGGTGGTCGTGGCGCCGCGCGCCTGCGAGGCGCTGCTGCGGGAATTTCCGCGGGAGCAGAATCACAAAATCAGTTTACCGGAATGGGTCGCCGGTGATGTGCAGGACGTCGACGAGCTGGTGGTGATCTACCATAACTGGGACGAAATCCGGCGGCTGATGTGGGATTACGTCGGCATCGTGCGCACGGACAAACGCCTCCAGCGGGCAGCCGCGCGGTTGCGGAACCTCCAGCGCGAGATTCACGAATTTTACTGGAACTTCAAAGTCTCGGTGGACCTGCTGGAGCTGCGGAACCTGGCGACGGTGGCGGCATTGATCGTGGATAGCGCGTTGCTGCGAAAGGAGAGCCGGGGGTTGCATTATACCCTGGACTACCCGCAAACCGATGACGTGCATTTCCAGCACGAGACTCGGCTGTCACGGTGGTAGTTCCTCTTTGCGAACTAGACAGGATTAACGGGATTAACAGGATTTACTGACAGTCGCGCTGCTGTTCATCTCTGGATCCAGTAATCGAGTCAATCCTGTTAATCCTGTCCTCCTTCCAACGACGTTCCGCTGGTAAAAGGCTGGAATGGATGCTGCTTGGAATGGAGTGCGCTGGCGAGCGGCGTGTTTTGGGGCGTTAGGGAAACCGCTTGCCCGCCTGCGCATTTTCCTATAAAAACTGTCACGCCCATGGGGAAAAGCCGTACAGCTATCGCTTTCATCCTCGCAGCTGTGGCGACGGCCACGGCGCAATCGCCCTATGAAAGTGCTGCGGATTTTGCGAAATATGCGCGTAAACTCCGCGAGCAGGCCCTGCTCAAAGTCGAGCCGCAGGTCTTCGTGCCGACCGCCTCCCGCACGAGCACGACTACACGCTACCCGTGGAAGTCGAATATCGTGACTACGGTTTTTTGGGTGGGCGAGCAGGCGGCGATGAACAATCCGGTGCCGAATTTCAAAAGCTCGTGGGACGCGAACTGGACAGCTAATTACGGTGGGTTCGATAATCCCGATCCGAGCTCGCGGCGGAATTTTGTCCCGGCCTCCTTCACGCCGCGGCAGAATCCGTTCTACTGCGCACTGCCTTACAACGACGTGACGCATGGCCAGTTTAAACCAGAAGCGCCACTGGTAATCCCATGGTTCAGAATGGCCTACACCGAGCCTGGTCGATCGGTCTGCAAAGATCGGTGGCTCGCCATTCGCAAAGGCAATCGCATTTGTTACGCGCAATGGGAAGACTGCGGCCCGTTCCGCACCGACCATTTTCAATATGTTTTTCAGAACGAGCGGCCGAAGCCGAATCTGAATCACGGCGCGGGACTCGATGTTTCACCGGCGGTGCGCGATTATCTCGGGCTTGGGCCAATGGACGTGACCGATTGGCAATTTGTCGAAGTACGCGATGTGCCGCCCGGTCCGTGGCGCAATTACGGCGATAACAATCATTTCGTTATCGCCAAGCGCCAGGCCGAGCAGCGGATGGTGCAGCAGAATAGCAGCGCCGCGCACTAGACGGGCGCAAAGCTTTCGCGACAGCTACACCGTTATCCTCGAGCGAAATCGAGGGATGACCATGTGGTTAGCCGCTCGGGGATGTCGCCGGTGCCGGTGTTGTCGCTGATGCGCTCACTGGTTTCGGTGCCGGCGCCGGCAAGGGTGTAGCCATTTTCAACAACTCTGAAACGGTCACGAATTTGAAGCCCTTCTCCTCCAGCTCACGTATCGTGTCCGGCATGGCTTCGATGGTTTGTGCGTGGATATCGTGCGAGAGGACAATCGACCCCGGGCGCGTTTCTTTCAGGATGCGGTTGGCCACAACGCTCGGGCCGGGATTCTTCCAGTCGAGCGGATCGACATCCCACAGAATGATTTCGTAGCCGAGCTCATCGTGCAGCCAATGCTTCTGGTGCGCGGTGATGGAGCCGTAGGGCGGGCGCAGCAAAGTCGGGCGCGCGCCGGTCGCGCTGGTGATGGCGTCTTCGGTGCGTTTTACCTGTGAGCGCACCGCCTCCTCGGACATCCTGGCGAAATTCGGATGCGACCAGCTGTGGTTTCCAATCTCGTGCCCTTCCCGCACTGCGCGCTGGAGAATCTCCGGGTATTCCGCGGCATTTTCGCCGACGACAAAAAACGTGGCGTGAATGTGATGTAGCGCGAGGAGATCAAGCAGGCGCGGCGTTAGCTTTTGATTCGGTCCGTCGTCGAAGGTGAGCGCGATGTAAGGCCCATCAACATGGACCGAGCTGATGGTCGTTTTCGCTTCCGGCAGTGGCGCAGGAGTTGTCGGCGGTTTGGCAGCCGGTTCCTGCGCAAAAGCGGCCGCCGAAGCGCAAAAGCAAACGAAAATTCGGAACATGAGCTTCGCGACGATGGCGTTATTTACCCTTGAGCAAGGTCAGTGCAAGACGAGCGACAAATTCGATTGTTCTGAGCGAGCGCAGCTTGTTCCAGGAATCGCTAAACTTCACCCCGCGCGATTGGCCTCGGCTTGCTGTGTGGCAATCAACCTGCTGCTCTAGAAATTTCAGGGGATTTTCGGGGGGATTTGGGGGGACTTCCTGCGCCATTGCCGAAAGTCCGCTCGCCGAGTGACGATGAAAATTCTCCTTGTTGAAGATCAGGATGACAGTCGCGATACAC
>DAIRIE010000116.1:6778-8621 GCA_036809705.1 Chthoniobacterales bacterium | reverse complement strand
CGCGTGGGTAGCGCACGCGTCCCGCGTGCTGGTTTCGGCGTCGCGCCGAAACGATCTTTTCCTTTACGCCGCCTCGTGGTCTGAGATACCGATCCTCGCAAGTCCGCGAAGGCGAGACGCCCTCGCCAGCACGCGGGACGCGTGCGCTACCCGATCGACGTTGTGCAGCTCCAGGGTAAAATCATGATATGCTGTATAGCAACATATCATCGGGACCTGCGAGATCGTCGGGCGATGTCCGCCGCGCGTTTGCGCCGGTAATAATCGCAACCCGAGCTGCGGAGATTATTCCACCCGCAAAGCTTCCACGGGGTTGAGCATGCTCGCGCGCCGCGCCGGAAAGAGGCACGCGAGCAGCGCGGCCAGGCCAAGGACTAGGGCAGTCAGCGCGAGCACGAGCGGATTATGCGCGGAGACTTCGTAGAGCTGTGAGGTGAGCAGCCGGCCGAGTGCGAGAGCAGCCGCGATTCCGGCGATCAATCCGACGACGACCGGCTTCATTCCCTGACCTACGACCAGGCGGAGCACGTCCATCGTTTGCGCGCCGAGGGCCATACGCACACCGATTTCGCCGGTGCGCTGCTCGACCGAATATGCCACCGCGCCATAGATTCCCACCGTCGCCAGCAGCAACGCCACGCCGGCGAAAATGCCGAGCAACACCATGACCAACCGCGCCTGCCCGAGCGCCTGCGCCACCACCGTGTCCATCATTTGGGGCTGGGCGATGGCGATGCCGCGGTCGATCCGGTTGATCGCGGTCTGCACCAGTTTGGTGATGGCGTCGAGCGGCTGATTGCTGCGCACGGCGATGGTCATGAAGGGAAAGTTCTCCTGCCCCCAGGGCCGGTAAAACTCCATCTCGTTAGCTACGTTCAGCCGATCGCTGCGCACGTCGCCGACGATGCCGATGATTTCACACGCCACGCTGCTGCTGGTAACGAGCAATGTTTTCCCGATGGGATTTTCATCGCCGAAGACTTTCTTGGCGCCGGCCTGGCTGATGAGGACGACGTTCTGCCGGCCTTCGATGTCATGTTGATCGAACTCGCGCCCGGCCAGAACTGGAATGCCCCAGGCGCGGAAATAACCAGAACCGACATCGTGTGACGGCGCGGCGGCACGTTGCGGAATGGGCAGGAGCTCACGGTCGGCGCGAGCGTAGAGCGTTTGGCCGTTGCCTCCGGCGAGCGGGAAATCGCCACTCACTGCGACATTCTCCACGCCCGGAGTGTTTCGCAAGGAATCGAGCGTTTGCTCCGCGAAACGATTGCGCGAAGGAATGTCGGGATAGGTCGCGCTCGGAAATGTGACGAAACCGACCCAGAGATGATCGGAGCGAAAGCCGGTGCTTTGATGGCTGAGCCGGACAAAACTCGCGATGAGCAACGCCGCGCCTGCTAGCAGCGTGACGGAAAGCGCGACCTGCGCGCCGACGAGAATTTTGCGGAACCGCTGCTGCCGCACGCTGCCACTGCTGCCGCGGCCGCCTTCTTTCAGTCCATCGACAAGGTCAGCGCGCGAGCTTTGCAACGCGGGATAAACGCCCATGAGCAGGCCAGTGAGAAGTGACAAGCCGATGGTGAATCCGAGCACCGGCAATGACAGGCTCGTTGCCCGGTTGCCCTCGAACGGAAGAAAATTTGCCGCTATCTGCGGCACGAGCGGCACGAGACGCCAGGCCAGAGTTGCGCCGAGCAGACCGGCGAGCGCACTCACCAGCACGCTCTCGAGCACGAACAACCGCACCACGCCCGCGCGCGACGCGCCAAGCGCCATTCGCAACGCGATTTCGCGGCGGCGTCCGCTGAAACGCACGAGCAGAAGATTGGCCACATTGCTG
>DAIRIE010000116.1:0-6768 GCA_036809705.1 Chthoniobacterales bacterium | reverse complement strand
CGCGATGAGCAGGACGAACGCGACCGCGCCCAGCAGCGTGGCAAACGCCGGCCGGATGTTTTCCGTCACATCTTCCGGCAACGTTTTCATCGCGGTGGTCAACTGCGCGTCGATCTTGTCGGGATATTGCGTGCCATAACTTTGCTCCAGCGCGGGCAGGGCGGCGCGCGCCTGCTCCACGCTCACGCCGGGCTTGAGTCGCCCGACCACTCGCAGAAAACCAGTGCCGCGCATCATGCGTTCATGCGAAAATCCGGGGATAACAAACGGCTTCGTCGTCCAGACCTCGTTGCCGTTTGGCCCGACCCATTTCGCCGGCATGTTCGGGAGCACGCCGACGATGGTTGTGCGCCACACCATCGAGCGTGATGCCGCGGCCAATAACGTTGGCATCGCCACCAAGGCGTTTCCGCCAGAAATTTTCGCTCACCAGCGCGACGTCCGCGCCTTCCTCCTCGGCGGGCAAAAAGTTGCGGCCGCGGATTGGGCGAACGCCGAGAACGTCAAAGTAATTAGCCGTCACTTTGAAGACTGGCAGCTGCACCGGATCGCCCAGGCCGGTGAGGGTCTCGGCGGTCCCATTCTCGGCGGCGAGTCCGGAGAAGATGCTTTGGCCGTCGCGATAATGCAGAAATCGCGGCGCGCCGAGCGGCAGATTGATCTCCTTGCCCATCCGGCCTTTGTCGCCCGCGAGCAGGTGCACCAAATTCTGCGGCTGGGCAAAAGGCAGGCTGCGCAGGAAGAGATCGTTGATCAGGCTAAAAATCGCGGTGTTCAACCCGATCCCAAGCGCGAGGGTGAGAAGCGCGAGCAGAGTGAATCCCGGCGATTTGATCAGCTGGCGAAAGGCGAAACGAAGATCAGTCATAACGCGGTGAGAATTGGATGCCGTCAGCGGCACCTGTAGATTCAGCTAGAAGACGCCGTCGCCGTCAATTTTTGTCTGCGGCGAGTTCGGAAATCGTCAGTCTTCTTTCCGGTGACGGAATTCTGCCAGCAGCTTTTCCAATCGCGTGACCGCCTTTTCGGCATCGACTCCACGCGCCTCCAGCGTGAAGCGGGCACCGCAATCCAGATTGGCCCGCAGCACTTCGATCAAACTGGAAGCCGCGTAGCGATCCCCGCCTTTGATCACTGTCATGTCGGCCCGGAACGAGTTCGCAATTCGCACGAATTCCGCCGCCGGCCGCGCATGCAAACCGAGCTCGTTTTGCACGACGACCTCGCGCGAGACGACGATGCTCTTCTCGTGCGGTCGGGTCCGGCGCAGCATTTACGGACTCGTGCCCCAGCGACGATGCAGGAACGTCTCCACGGGCGAAAAGAAAATCTTATCGGCGAGCAAGCCGATGACGACGATGACGAACATGATGCCGATGACCTGATCCATCGCGCTCAACTCGCGACCGTAATGGAGCAATTGGCCCAAACCAAATCCAGTCAGAATTGTGACGAAAATCTCCGCCGCCATGAGCGAGCGCCAGGCGAAAGCCCAGCCCTGTTTCATTCCGCTAACGATGAATGGGAGCGCAGCGGGCAGGATCACTTTGAACCACATGTGCAATCGCTTTGATCCCATGGTCAGCGCGGCGCGGCGATAAATCGGCGGGACATTGCGCACGCCGGTGTCGGTGGCGATGACGACGGACCAGAGCGTTCCCATGACAACGACGAAAAGCATGGCGGCTTCGCTTTGGCCGAACCAAAGCAAGGCCAGCGGAACCCAGCAGACGCTGGGGAGCGTTTGCAAACCCAGGGCCATGGTGCCGATGGTGTCGTGAAACACTTTCCAGCGCGCGGTGAGGAACCCGAGCGGGAATCCGCCGATGATCCCGATGACGTAACCGATGATGAGGCGGCGCATGGTGATGACTGTGGCGTGAAGCAGCGTGCCGTCCTGGGCCGAAGCTTTAAGGTATTCGACGACCTGCTCTGGCGAAGGAAGCAGCACCGGCGACCAGATTTTGGCGCGATAAGCTGCTTCCCAAAGTGCGATGAGAACTCCGAAAAAGAGGAGGGCGAAAAGGAGACGTTTCATTCAGGCGTAGGCCGCTTCGTGTTTGGTGAATCCTTTGAGAGCGCGCGTGATCTCACTCGAATGTTCCGCGAGATCGACGCTGTTGATGTCGCGCGGCCGCGGCAAATCGATCGCGAACTCGTCTTTGACGCGCCCGGGATGCGGGGAAAAAAGAACGACCCGATCGCCGAGACACGCGGCTTCCCGCACGTTGTGCGTGACGAAGACGATGGTCTTGCGGCGCGACTCCCAGATTTGCTGCAAATCGCCATAAAGCTGCTCGCGCGTGAGCGCATCGAGCGCGGCGAAGGGCTCATCCATGAGGAGCATGCGCGGGTTGGGCGCGAGAGCGCGGGCGAGTGCGACGCGCTGTTTCATACCGCCGGAAAGCTCATGGATGTTCGCACGCTCGAACCTCGTTAGCCCGACCAGCTCGAGGTAATATTTCGCGACATCGAGCCGGTCTTTCCTGGTCAGGTGCGGCTTAAGGTTCAAACCGAAGAGCACGTTGTTGAGAACATCGAGCCACGGGAATAGCGCCGACTCCTGGAACATGACGAGCCGCTGCCGTCCCGGACCGGTCACCAGCTTGCCATCCACATGCACAGTCCCGCTGTCCGGTTTTTCCAGGCCGACGATGCTGAGCAGCGTCGATTTCCCGCAACCGCTCACTCCCACGAGACAGACGAACTCGCCTTCAGCCACGCTAAGACTCACGCGATCGAGCGCGTGCACCGCGCCGGCCGTTCCTCGAAAACTCTTCGAGACGCTTTCAATCGCGAGCTTGCTGGGCGCGATGACCTGCAGCTCTTCCGCGACGTGCGAAACCGTGGAATGACGGCCGATCACAATTTCTCGATCAACTTCGAAGTGTCGGTTCCGCCCTTGAGAAAACCGGCGTCTTTACCGTCCTTGATCGCTTTGGTAATGAGATCAGGCGGGCGTCGGTGGTGAACTTGATCCGCTGCCACGCCTGCGCCACTGCGTCCGGTGCGAAGTCCGCCTTTGTCTCTTCCTTCAACTCGCCGATGAGAAGCTTTTGTGCCTCGGCGGCGTTATTGTTAATCCAGTCAGTGAGCTCTGAGTTCGCAGCAGCGATCTTGTTCGCGATGTCGCGGTGGGCGCCGAGAAATTTCGCGCTTGAGACTAGCCAGGTGGTAATGACGTCTTTGTCTTCGAGGAAAACGCGCGCCTTCGCATCCCGCTGAAGTCGCGTCACCCACGGCTCGACCGTCCAGACGGCATCGACGCCGCCGTTGATGAAGAGCGGGAGCTGGTCTGGATTCGCTGTCGGAATGATGGAGACATCGCCGCCCGTCTGCGTGACTTTGAATCCCTGCGCCTTTAGCCAGGCGCGGCAGGAAATGTCCTGCGTGTTCCCAAGCTGCGGCGTCGCGATCTTCTTCCCGCGAAAATCCGCCGCCGCTTTGATGGGCGAGTCTTCTTTTACTACCAGCGCCGCGCCAGCATTCGCGGCGCCGCCGATGACGCGTACTTCGCTGCCGTTGGATTTGAAATGCGCATTCAACGCCGGCCCTTGCCCGACATAAGTGAGGTCGAGCGACCCGGCGAACATCGCCTCCATGGCGGAGGGGCCGGCATTGTAAGTGAACCACTGAATTTCGATATTTGGCCCAAGCCGCTCCTCGAACCAGCCTTTGCCCTGCCGCGTGAGCGCGTGCCCGATCACACCTTGCGCGTGCGTGATGTTCGGGAAATGGCCGAAACGCAGAACCACCTTGCCTTCAGCGAAGGCCGCCTGGTTGAGCGTCAGCGCCCCGGCTAATGCGAGAATTAGTTTCGTTTTCATAATTAATCAAAAGCTCAGCGTCGTCATGACGTAGCCGAAGTCGGCGTCGGAATGCGGTCCGGTATCGACCAGATACTGACCGGCGAAAAAGTGGCTGTATCCAGTCTGGACCTTCAAGTTTTTCGTCACCTCATAAGTGGCGGTGAGATCCACTTCCTGGCCGGCGAAATTGCTCGCGCCGATGGTGCGCACGTCGCGCCCGTCGGGTGTGCGCGTGCGCAAGGTGGAGATGCCGTTCGAGCGATACCAGTAGTCACTGGTGTCGACCAGCCAGAAGGCATGATAGTCCGCCTCCAGATCGAGTTTCGTCAGCGGCTTGACATTAAACTGAACGCGCGCGTCGTGGATGTTGCGCCAGCTGAACTCGTCCATGAACCCGTACTTCTCGTGGTTGGATGGGTAGAGATTCTGGAATGACTCCGAGTCATTGTCGTTCGGATCGCTGTCGCCCGACGCATAGTCGTACTCGAGGCCGATGCGCGGAGTCCACATCGCGTCCTTAAAGGTGTAACCGCCCGAGACGTGAGCGGCGAAGGCGGAGAGATTGTAGCGCGTGGAGCTGAGCGTGGACTGGTAAAGATCGCCATTTTCATAGGCCGCTTCCGCGGTGTAATCCCAACCGTGCAGCGCGGCGGGCGTGGATTTCACCCGCGCGCCGATAGTAGCGAAGCGCGCCGCAGGCCCATTCCAGCTTCCCTCGGCGTCGATCTTGTTGGTCGGATCGAGATCGGGCTGGTTATCGCTTTTGTCCCGGTAAAAAACGTAGAAGTCCGTTGTCTGGAACTTCAGCGCCGTGGTCGAAGCGTAGACGCCGTAGAAATTGTCGGCCGAGTCGCTGTCATCGAAATCGTGACGCCGAATCTGCACCGGCCGCATGACGAAACCTTCCACCCAGAAGTTCGACTCCTCGAACCGCAGCCGGATTGCATCAAAGGTGCGCCCGAAATTTCCCCAGCGCGAATCAGCTACCAGCCGCGCGTCACCGTAAGTGATCGCCTGGCGGCCCACCGTCAGCAGCAGCGGGAATTTCTTCGTGTCGCCAATCGCGATATACGCCTGTCGCAGATCGGCCGCGTCGTCACCCTCGGCGCTGCGCACGCCCGGGATATTCGCCCGATCCGAGTAAGCCTCGCGCACATCCTGCAACTGCCCGTAAACTTTTAGCCACGAGACCGGCTTGACCGCGAGTGCGAGACGAAAGCGGTTAAGCAACCATGAGTCGTCGTTATCGTCATCGATGGAAGAGTCGAAATCACGAGTGTTTTCTCGCGCCTCGATGCGGATCCGCTCCTCCAAGTCGAAGACCAGGCGCCCGTCCCAAAAACTGAGCGGGTTCGGCTCTTTCTTCTCGACCTTTACCGTTTCCTTTTTGTCCGATGGCGACGGACCGGCGTCACCCGCCCAGGCGGAGTCTGAGAAGCTCAGCGCGATAACGCCACTGAGCAGATGCCCCGCGTTGATGCCGACGATTCGGCGCGAGGAATATGTTCGCATGGCGCGGCTCAGATGTTTTCAAAGCGCACCTCCGAAAGTCCGGTCGGCAAAGTTGATTTGGGGAGTCCTCCAGTAGTCTGGTCGGCCGTTTTCCAGCGCCGCGATTGACGCTGCTCGATTTGGATTTGCCTGCAGCGGCGGCGGATCATCCACAGCTCGCGCAGCTTGCTCCAGGTGGTCTCTCTCATTGTTGTTTGGTTTGTGGTTTTCTACCGAAGGAAAATCCCGGCGCTCCTAGGCCTCGGAAGGCGTTTTCAGCGCATCCACGCTGACCCCGCTATTGAGGCGTGTCCGCTCCGTCCGTTCGATCTGGGTAACTCTCGAGTCATGCACGACGATTTGGACTACTCCAAACTGCAAGGTTCGTACCTTTTCCCGCACAATCTCGACCCAATCGCTAGAGTTTTGCTGCTCGTGTCGCATAGAGTTTCCTCGGTTTTTGCTCCTCTTCCGGGGGGGCAACATTTTCGAACTTCAGCGCGCCTCCGGTCAGCAGCGCCGGCAGCTCGACAATCCGCGCGCCGAAGGCTGGCGCGATCTTGTCGCGTCGCATTTTGCGCAACGTGATCTCGACGATGTCGGCCAGGCTGTAGCGGTCGAGCACCTTCGAAATGGCGGTGCGCACATCCATCATCAGCATGCGCAATCCGCAGTGCGCTTCGTCCGGGCAGGTGCAGCGTTCGTACGCCGTCTGGCTCACGCACGGGATTGGCGCCAGCGGTCCGTCAATGAGGCGAATGACGGCGCCAAATTTGATCCGATGCATCGGCCTCGCCAGCGAGTAGCCCCCGAGCTTGCCGCGATGACTCGTGACGTAACCGGCCGCTTTCAATTGCGTGAAAATCTGCTCGAGGAATTTGATCGGCAGCTTCTCTTTGGCTGCCAACTCGCTCACCTGGATGATCGGCCTATCGAGCTCAGCCGCGATGCCGAGATCGATCAACGCTCGGAGAGCGTATTCGCCGCGTTTCGAAAGTTTCATCTCAGTAAACGCCGGCTTCCTGGTTTATGCCTTCAAGGGCCGCGACGCAGAGACGAGCAAGCCGATCCCGATATTTCTGCGCGCGCGGCGACGCACACGGCGCACCCGCGCGTAATGGAATCCGCCTTCATCCTGGTAACCGACGGGCGCGCTGCGGCCCAGCTCATGCACAAGGCCGAGCAACGCCGCCGCGCCCAGCATTACTCGCGGAAGCAGATGAGGAAGGGCGCTCACCGCGCAGAAAACAAACGCGCCAGCGCAGCCGATTAACAGAGTGATTCTCATCGCGTCTCCTGCGCGATCCGGTGGGAAAAACCGCCTGGTGTTCTTCATCTCTACCGCGATAGTAGAGTATCAATGTCTACGGCGCAAATAGGGATTTAATATTTATTTGGCGACGGCTCTTCCCTGTAACCAAAACGCGCATCCAGCCGCTTGCACACTTCGGCCGCATAGCGCTGGCTC
>DAIRIE010000115.1:5483-8728 GCA_036809705.1 Chthoniobacterales bacterium | reverse complement strand
TTTCCATTCTCTGCTTTGCCCAATCCTTCGCTTTCGCCGGCGTCTCAAAGCGATCAAGCAGCCGCGCAATGAAAGCAGGCACCGATACGCTGGTAAATGCCGACAAGCTCTTCAACGCGGCGCGCAGTGCGCAGCAAACCGCTTATGATGATTTTCGCCCGGCAGACGAAGCTCTGACTGAATGGCTGGGCAAGGCGAGCGCGACTTAGCACGTTCTTTGGCAAGCGCTGGAACCGGCAATGGGTGCAGGCCGGGTTCACCAGCCCAAGCATTGCAGTCCCGTCCACCATCACCGACCGTCTTGCGCTCGCCTTGCGTATCATCACGTTTCTGACCGCGAATCCGACGTACGAAGCCAACATTGGGGGGTCACAGCGGCTAACGGCACCACCTTGCGGACCACTGCGCTGACGACCCAAAGCGCCGCCGTCGCGGCCGACCAGGACGTGGAGAATAAAGGCGACGCACGACAGGTAGCGATGAACGCGCTCACTTCGAAGAGCGTTTGCTGATCGGAATTTTGGCCGAGCTGTTGAACCCGGACGATACGCGCTGGCTTGATTTTGGTCTCGAAATGCCCGGCAAGCTCAGCACTCCGGCGCCGCCCGCTGGCCTCAGCGTTGCGACCAGCTTGAGGACAGATGCAACCGTTGCAACTGATCCGAACACAGTAAACGTGCTGGTGACGTGCGATGCCTCGCCCTTCGCGACAAGGTATCGTTTCCGCATGCGCATCGCGGGCCTGCTCGGCAGTAATTATGAGCTGGTGGCCAGCACGACAGAGCCGATGGCGCAGGTGGCAGTGCCAGCAAACGCGACGGTGGAGTTCATCGTGCAAGCGGTGAATGGCAATCGCCAAAGTGTCGCGAGCGAAGCGGTCGTGTTCACGGCGCCCGCGGCAGCGGCGCCATCAACCGCAAAGAGGTCCGATGCGACGGCGCGCGAGCAGATCACGCCTGCGGCAGCTCCCGTAGCTGACGGACACGCCAACGGCAATCGTTTGCCGGCGCTGAGCTAGATCGTCGGCTGTCTAGTACAGTTCACGTTTCCAGCGCGATCATCGCGATCGCGTGGTGGTGGGTGTGACTCAGGCTAACCCAAACCGCTCGAACGTTTCGTTCGCGCGCGAGTGATTCCGCGCCTCCGCTTAGCACCACAAACGGCTCGCCGCTTTCTTTTTTCTGCACATCGATATCGCGCCAGCCCATCCTTTTGCCGATGCCGGTGCCGAACGCCTTTGAGACGGCTTCCTTGGCTGCGAAGCGCGCAGCGAAATGGCGCGCGGGATATTTCATTGATTGGCAATAAGCGATCTCGCCTTCGGTGAAGACGCGCTGGATAAAACGCGCGCCGAAGCGCTCGAGCGAGTGCTCGATTCGTTCCACCTCGATCATGTCAACCCCGATTCCCGCGGTCACCAGAAGAATCAATCAGGAAAGCAGGAAGGCAGGAAAGGAATTAAAAAGCCACAAAACCAGAAACTGAATAGAGGCGCGGGGGGGCGAAGCTTTATTGTCGATAAGCGCACCGACTGCGCTGCAAACGCGGTTCTCCGCTACCGTTTCTGGTTTTCTGCCTCGAAATTCCTTTCGCAAGTTCTGTCACCGTGATGAGGCATGGAACCGGTCGAACCCACGTCCTGGCTCCTGCTTTCCTGATTTTATCTCTTCCTTGCTCATTTTAGTTCTGCATCAGCGCGAGCATTTCGCGCACGGCATTCTCGAAACCAACGAAGACTGCGCGTGAGACGATGGCGTGACCGATGTTGAGCTCGGTCAGGTGCGGGATCTCGTGGATGAGCGCGATGTTGGTGTAGTTGATGCCGTGGCCGGCGTTGACTTGCAGCTTGAGTTCCGCCGCCATCTCGGCGCAGGTGCGCAGACGCGAGAGTTCCTGCCGCTCGATATTTTCGGTGAATGCGTTCGATAGTTTTCCCGTGTGCAACTCGATCATGTCCGCGCCGAGCTCGGCCGCGCCATCGACCTGCTCCGTTTCGGGATCGATAAAAAGACTTACGCGAATGCCGACGGCGTGAAGCCGCTGGATGGCGGGCGCGAGCTCGCGGCGGTTCGCCACAACGTCGAGTCCGCCTTCAGTGGTAATCTCCTGCCGTTTTTCCGGAACGAGACAGACTTCGTCGGGCTGCGTTTTTATCGCGATGTCGAGGATTTCCGCAGTGTTGCCCATTTCGAAATTGAGTTTTGTCATGATGCTCGCGCGCAGGCGTTGCATGTCGCGATCCTGAATGTGGCGGCGGTCGCTGCGCAGATGCGCGGTGATGCCGTGCGCGCCGGCGCGTTCGGCGAGAGCAGCGGCGCGAACGGGGTCAGGCTCGGCGTTTTTCGACTCGGGCGTGCTGGCGTAACGAGCCTGCCGCAAGGTGGCGATGTGGTCGATGTTAACTCCGAGGCGCAGCGGTGGCATGGGGACGATTTATCGCACAAAGTTCGCAACGGTCACAACGAAGAGGCAATGGTCGGAGTTGGGGGCGAAGGAAAGCGGTTGGTTTCGCAGGAGTGAATCTGTGGCGACACGTTCTGCCGCCGGGGACGGACGGCAGCTACAACGGCGTGTTCACGGTTCAGCGATTGTCGGCGCAAAAAAAATTCCAAAAAGTTGATCGCGCGGATTTCGTGTGGCGGCACTCTAGGCTATTGAATCGGAAGCAATGGAAGCCGCCGAATACAGGCTGTATCGAGACGCCATTCACGGCGATCAGGAGGCTTTTGAGTTGATCCTAAAAAAGCTAAGCCGGCTCCTTTTCGCCGTCGCTTTCGGGGCGCTGCAAAATCGCGAAGAAGCTGAGGAAACGGTGCGCGACGCGTTTGTCAAAGGCTGGAAATCCCGCTGGCGCGTGCGCGATCCGGAGAAAGTGGCGGGATGGATGGCGACGATCGTGCGATATCGGGCGCACCAGATTCTGATGCGGCGCAAGACCATTCCACTCGACGAGCAGTTCAACGAAATTCCGAGCCAGCAAGCGCACTCGTGGCTGGCGGATGCGGAGCGGCATCAGCAGGTGCACGCGGCGCTGGCGACGTTGCCGGAGTTATATCGCAGTGGGTTGGCGTTACACTATCTCGAGGAGCTGGACTACGCCGCGATCGAGCGGGTCCTCGACGTGAGCCACGGCGCGTTGCGCGGCATTCTTGGGCGTGCGCTGGCGATCATGCGCAAGCGTTTAAAACCGAAGCTGGAGACGCTGCGATGCTGACTATTCACGACCGGATCGAAGAATTTCTGGC
>DAIRIE010000115.1:1383-5473 GCA_036809705.1 Chthoniobacterales bacterium | reverse complement strand
TGAGCTGAGTGACTCGGAACGCGAAGAGCTGCACGCGCATCTGGCGGAGTGCGCCGGCTGCCGCGCTTTGCAACGCGAGGAGGCGATGATTCACAAGGTGCTGCAAACGACGCTGGAACACTCGCGTCCGGCGTTCGGTTTCGAGCAACGGATGCTGAGCGCGTTCCGGAATCGCGTGCCGTACCGGAGGCGGCCGGTGAGCGGATTTTTCGTGAATGCCATTCGTTCGCGCATGATGCAGCTGGCGGTGGTGCTGGCGGCGTTGCTCGCGCTATTCGGGCTGGGCCAACTGTTGACCGGAGAAATGAATTCCAAGACGCGGCTCGCCTCGTCGCCAACCGCTCCGGCGCCAGCGCCGACGGTGACGAGCAGCTTCACCGCGCACGCTCAGGTGTTGCCGCAAAACAAGAACGCGTCGCCGGCACTGGCGCGCGGGTCGGATTCGCCTGCGCCGTTAGCGGGTCCGCGAAGTTCGGCTGGCGCAACTGAAGGAACGGCGGCGAAGTCGCAAGACATTTCGCCTCGAACAAGCGGTGACGTTGCGCCGGAAGCTTCCGCGTCTTCCGCAGCTGAAGACACGGCGGCGCAGAGTGTGGAATCAGGTGGGAACACCGAGGAGCGGAAACTCATCCGCAACGCCAGCGTCGATCTCGACGTGGGCAACTTCGATGAAGCGCTGGAGAGCATCACCACCTTCGCGACTGACGCCGGCGGTTATGTTGCAACCAACAGTTCGCAGAAACAGGAGAACGGGAAATTGCGTGGCGATATTCTCGTGAAAATCTTGCCGGAAAATTTGGCTGATTTCCTGGCCAGATTGCGCGGGATTGGCGACCTAAAGAATCAAACGCTCACGACTCGCGACGTCGGCAAACAGTATCTCGACATCAACGCGCGCCTGCGCAATGCGCGCCTGCTCGAGCAACGCCTGGTCGCCATGCTCGACAAGAACAGCGGCAAAGTGGCGGACCTGCTCGAGGTGGAAAAGGAGCTCGGCCGCGTCCGCGAGCAGATCGAGCAGATGGAGGGACAGGTGAAATTCATGGACGAGGAGGTGCAGTTCTCCACCGTCACGATTCACCTCGCGGAAAAGGAGACCGAAGCGCCGGCGGCGTTTCTGATCAAGGAACGGGTGCAGCTCGCGCTCTTCGTGCCGGAAGTGGAGAACGTCTATGCGAACATTCGCGGCCTCGCCTCCGCCGGCGCGCAGATCACCACCGCCGCGCTCGATCACGACGACACCGGCCGCGTCTCAGCGCGCGTCACCATGCTGGTGGCGCCGGAGGAGAGCGACGACATTATTGCGAAGATAAAAACGATGGGCCGGGTGGCGAACTTTCAGGTGCAAAGCGAACGCGTCGCGCGCGGCAACCAGGGCTTCTCGCCGGACGCGAAGACGGAGTTCGATAAAGTGGAGCTCAATATCACCATCGCGCGCGACGAAGATGAGCCCTCGCAACAGCAAACCACGCTGAGCGTGCGCACGGAGGATGTGAACACCGCGACCAAACAACTGGCGCAATTGGCCGCGCAGACCAATGGACGGATTCGCACTTCCAGTTTTTCGCGCGATCCCACCGGCGCGGAGTTCGCCAACGTGCTGCTGCGCGTGCCGGTGAAAAATTACGCCTCACTAATGCAGTCGCTCTCAGTCATGGGCAAGCTGGAGAACATCAGCGTGCATCGCGAAGATCGCACAGCGGAGTTGGCCGATCCCAACGCGCCGGCTGATCTTGCCGTGACGGTTTATTCGCGGAGCAATGTGACTTCGCCGGAAACAGGCGTAGCGGCGACGATGCGGCGCACGGCTGGCCAAAGCGCGGCCGCGCTGACGTGGAGTTTGCGCATGGTCGGCGTCGCGCTGGCTTCGATTGCGCCATGGGTGATCGTGCTCGGGCTGGCGATCGGGATCATCGCCGGTATTCGCCGTTCGCGGCGGTATCGTTAACGACCCCAGAGCTGCGCGCTAATCAGGCCGAAGCGGAAATCGCGGTGGTCTTGCAGCACCCAACCGCCCTCGCTCAGAAGCGGCGCGAACGGCGCTAGCTCTCTTGCCGGCAGGGCAGCGACGCAGCGAAAAAATGCATACATCGTTGCCAGCCATAGCCGCGCATGTAGACGCGCGATGCCTCGTGGCGGCAGCTGAAAATCGGTGATTAACCAGCAGGCATCGGGCGCGGCCAGCGCGCTGATTTTGCGGATGATTGCGGCAAGCTCGGTTCCCTCGAAACAATCGAGGAAAAAGTGCGTGACGATGAGATCGAAGGCAGAGTTGGGTGCGTGCCACTGGAGAATGTCGGAGTGGTGGAAATGAACCCGAGCGGCACTAGTTCGCCGATGGGCCGGTCGCAACATCGCCGCACTGGCATCGACGCAATGAATCTCGGCCTCCGGATTTTCGCGGGAGAGTTCGGCCAGGAACCGCCCATTCCCTTCGCCCACCAGCAGCACGCGCTGAGCTCTTCGTGCTTCGTCGATAAATACAAGACGAGCGCGTTGCAAGACATGGCCAAAAGCAAGCTGCTCAAGTGCGGCGTAGAAGGGTGCGATGTGATCAAAGTTTGCGCGTCGTAGCGACGAGCTGCGAACGCTGGCAGGTCTCGGTCCCGGGATGGCTGTGTTAGCTTTCATACACTGCGGCTACAAAGAACGATCAGCGGTGTGAGGAGGATGAGATCAGCCAGTGCGACACGATCGTCGCATGTCATGCGGGTGGCCCGGTGAAGGAGTGCGAGCAGTAGTGCGGAGCTAACGAGGCACAGCGCAATCGCGCGCATCGACGGGCTGGCCAGCAATGATAACGCCGCGATCGCCAGCGACCAACATCCGAGTTCCGGGAGGCGCATCCAAGGTGCGCACACTGTCGCAAAAGAGACGCGTTGCTGCGCCTGATCGAGCCGGCATTCCCAAACAGAGATGCTGAGACAGTTCAGTATGCAGAGAAGTGCAAAGAATGCCCCGGAGATCACGAACGCGATTCGCCATTGGACAGTGGCGATGATGGTGCCGAGAGCGAAGAGCAACCCGACGCTCACCTCCTTGAGCGGCACTCGCCTCCAGACAGATGGCGTAAGATGATTGACTGCAAGATAAACCATGATGAACAAGGCGACGATCCCGCCAAGGAGAAGCGTCCTCGAATTAACCAGAAACGCGCAGGCGCAATCGGCGACAAGAATTAATACAATGGCAACGATGAATACTCCTCGATGCTCCAGACAGAATCTTTGCCGCTGTGACATGGCGCTGTCCCAAGTGATCGTGAATGAGTCCGCGACACGATCGCCGAGATAAATGAACCAGGCGCTGAGAAAGAGCGCGACGCGTTCAGGCCTGTCGACGTGCGTGTGAAAAGCGCGCGCAAATAACCATTGCCAGCTCACCGCCACCAGCGGCGCGTCAAGGCAGACGAGGCTCAGTAACGTGAACAAGACATTCTCTAGGCGATGCGCGGAAAGAGCGGCACGGGCTTTGCCACCACATGCCCATCGGGAAGCTTCCCCCACTCCGCTTCCGCTAACGAGAAACGGTTCTCGTTTCCACTGCCTTCGAGCTTCCAATTGAGCTGATCCCAAATCCCGTGGGCAGCGCGCGGGAGGACCGGCGAGATCAGGACCGCGATAATGCGCACGGTTTCAGTAAGTCCATAAAGCAAGCTCTCCAGCTTGTCGGTTTGAGCAGGTTCTTTAGCGAGTTTCCATGGCTGTTCGCGGTCGATAATGCCATTGCACCGGCTCGACAGGCAATCGGCTGCTGACAGGATGGCCGAAGGAGAGAAGGTATCAGCCGAAAGCTGAAAGTTCTTGATTTGCGCTTCCGCCTCGAGCTGCAACTCGCTAACGAGGTCTCGCAGCCGCGCATTGACTACGCCACCGCAGAAGCGATGCAACATATTGAGCGTGCGGCTAACCAAGTTACCAATGTTATTAGCCAGGTCGGAATTGTAGCGCGCGACCAGGCGTTCTTCAGAGAAATCTGCGTCTTTGCCCGTGACGATGTCGCTCATGAGGTAGTAGCGCAAAGCTTCCGCGCCGTACTTTTCCACGAGCACCTCAGGGTCCACCACGTTGCCAACGCTCTTGCTCATCTT
>DAIRIE010000115.1:0-1371 GCA_036809705.1 Chthoniobacterales bacterium | reverse complement strand
GGCCCTCATCTTCGCGCTGGCGATGTTCCACCAGCCGTGAACGAGTAGCTTGGGCATTTGTTCGTCGGAAAAACCAAGCGCGTGCAGCATGACGGGCCAATAGATGCCGTGCGCCGGAATGAGAATATCCTTGCCGATGATCTGCAGTGCGGGCCAGAGCTCTCGGAAGGCAGAAGGCTGAAGGAGGAGGGATGAAAGCGCGGGATCGTAACCTGCGAAGCTGATGTAGTTACTGAGCGCGTCAAACCAGACGTAGTTTACATAATCCGGATCGAACGGCAGTTCGATGCCCCAGCTGAGGCGGGATTTGGGACGGGAGATGCAAAGATCACCAGAAAGCTTCTCCACCGCGTTGATGAGCTCGGTCTGGCGAAAAGATGGGCTAACGAACTCTGGATTCGAGCTTAAGAAATCAAGTAACCACCGTTTATGGTTACCAAGCCTGAAGTAGTAGTTCTCTTCTTGGCGATACTCGACAACTCCCCATTCCGGGCCGAATTCGCCGTCAGATCCACGCTCCTTCTCGGTGAGGAATTGCTCCTGCCGCACGCTATAATAACCAGCCTGCTTGTCTTTGTAGATTTCGCCTTCCTCCCAAAGACGCTGGAGCATCCCTTGTACGCATCGCTGGTGGAGCGGGTCGGTCGTTGCGGCCCAGCCATCGTAACGCACCTCCAGCTTGTCCCAGAGCGCGATAAACTGCTCCGTTACCCCGCGGACGAATTGCTCCGGCGGAATCCCTTCGCTTTCGGCCGATTGCTGCACCTTCTGACCGTGCTGATCTACGCCGGTTAGAAAAAAGACATTCTCGCCCTTCAGCCGACGATAACGGGCGATGACATCGGCCAGCACCTTCTCATACGCGTGGCCGATGTGCGGCGCGGAGTTGGTGTAATCAATCGCCGTGGTGATGTAGAAGGTCCTGGGCATCGGCGCTGGAAGGTGACGGAACGCTCCATCGCGTGCAATGGTCTATTTAACGCACCGCCGAACAGGGCGATTGAAATACGGCCAAGCCGCGCGGAAATATTGAAGTAGTGGCAGCATTCAGCTTTGAGCTCGAGGAACGTGACCTAAAAGAGAGCTTCGCGCGCTCATCGGGTCCAGGCGGCCAGCACGTTAACAAAGTCTCGTCGGCGGTCACGCTGAGGCATCTGCCCACGGGCATCACCGTCACGGTGGAAGATTCACGATCGCAGGCGACCAATCGCAAGATTGCGCGAGCGCGCTTGCGTGAGGCGATCGTCGCCAAGCGGGAGAGCGACGCAGCGGCGAGGCGCGCCGCCCGCGAGAAGGAACGGCGGAGGAAATCCCCGCGTCCGGCGAAATTGAAACGCGCAATCCTCGAAGGGAAGCGCCGCCGTTCCCAGC
>DAIRIE010000114.1:8576-8787 GCA_036809705.1 Chthoniobacterales bacterium | reverse complement strand
GTTCCGCACCATGCCCTTGGTCTCTGGCCCGTGATTGCCGCCTGCGGCCTGGGCGTTGTCGCAGGCCTCGGTTCCGGTTTGCTCACCGGCATCGTTTATTTTTTCGAAGATGCGTTTGGCAAGCTGCCGTTTCATTGGATGTGGTGGCCGGCAGTCGGCGCGCTCTTCGTCGGCATCGGTGGGTGGATCGATCCACGCGTGCTCGGCGTCG
>DAIRIE010000114.1:0-8566 GCA_036809705.1 Chthoniobacterales bacterium | reverse complement strand
TTGCTGCGCGGCGAAATTCTCGGCGCGGCGCTCCTTGGGCTGGTTGTCGGCAAAGCGCTGGTCTGGGCGGTTGCGCTTGGCTCGGGCACGTCCGGCGGAGTGCTCGCGCCCTTGCTCATCATCGGCGGATCACTGGGCGCGCTCATCGGCAAATGGCTGCCTTTCGGCGGCGCAGGCCTGTGGGCGATGATCGGTATGGCAGCGATGATGGGCGGCACCATGCGCTCGCCATTGACCGGAATGTTTTTTCTCCTCGAGCTGACGCACGATCTCAACGCGCTGCCGTTGCTTCTATGCGGATCCGTCGCGGCGCTGGCGGTCACGGTGTTGCTCTTGCGTCGCTCGATTCTGACCGAGAAACTCGCGCGCCGGGGTCAGCACATCGCGCGGGAATACAGCGTCAGGGCACTCTCCTCGGCAATGAACAGGGCGAGCTCGTCGGCATCATCACGCGCGGCGACGTGGTGCGTGCGTTCGACCGGTCGCGAGACGAGACGCTCACGGTGGCGCAGGCTGGTTCGGCGCGGTTCATCATGGCTTATCCAGATGAAACGTTGCACGACGCAATGGCGAGAATGTTGCGCCACGACATCGGGCGTCTGCCGGTGGTCGAGCGCGGCAACGAGAAGAAAGCGGTCGGATATCTTGGTCGGGCCAGCATTCTGGCGGCGCGACAACGATATCATACGGAAGAGGAATTCCGTTCGCGCGGTTTCGCCCAGGGCGCGGCGGAGGTTACGCAGCCGGGCTGAAGATCACGCCAGGCGATCGACGCAAACCGCGACCAAAAACAGCGCGCTGACGAAGGCGTTGCTCTGGAAAAAAGCACGATTGATTGCGCCAATGTCGAGTCGCTGGGCGCTGCGGTGTTCGTAAATGAGAGCACCGGCGATGGGAAGAGCGACGGCGAAATAAGCTGTTCCGAGCCGCGCCACGATGCCGAAGAGAATCAGCGCGGCGAACATTCCCAGATGCAGCAATTGCGCCAGCCGCAAACTCCGCCTCAAGCCGAGTTGGACAACGAGTGAACGCAAGCCTTCGCGGCGATCGAACTCCAAATCCTGGGTGGCGTAGATGATGTCGAAACCCGCCACCCAGCAGATGATGCCCAACGCCAGAACGAGCGGTGGCAGCTCGATGCGTCCGGTCTGCGCAATCCAGGCCGCCACCGGTGCGATCCCGAGCGCCAGCCCGAGAAAGAAGTGCGTCGCGTCGGTGAAGCGTTTCGTGATTGAGTAGAAAAGAATGATCGTCAGCGCGACCGGGGCGAGGGCGAAGGTGAGCGAGTTGATCATGGCAGCGGCGAGGACAAAGACGGCGCTGCTAAGGACGAGCGCGAGCAAAACCGCGCTGCGGCTGGCGAGCAAGTGGCGCGACTTCGTGCGCGGATTGCGTTGATCGATTTGCCAATCGGCCAGGCGATTGAAAAGCATCGCTGCCGTGCGCGCCGTAACCATGCAAGCCAGGACGAGCACGAGAACGCGCGCGCGGGGCACTCCGTTGGCTGCGACGATGAGCGAAGCCAGTGCGAATGGCAGTGCGAAAATGGTGTGGGAAAATCGGATCAGCCGCAGGAAGCGCGCGAAACGGCTCCGCGGAAGTTTCTCGTCTGCTGTTGCTGGAACCGAGGGCGCGGCTGGCATTTGGCTCACGAAGACTCGTTAAGCAACGTCGCAAGACGTGCCCGCGCGCGCGTAACGATCGGCGGCCCGTGCGCAAGAAAAATGCGCGTGAACTCAAGGTCCAGCAGGCGCCGCAGCGAGCGGATCATCTGCTTGCGATCGGCGCAGTATTTCGCCGGGAGCAGAGCGAAGCCATGCGGATCGAAATTAATAAGCGCATCTCCAATGATGAGCGTTCCACCTTCGGCGGGATCGTGAAAGGCGAACTCGCCAGGCGCCGCCCCGTCGATGCGAACCGTCGTTAGCTCAAAAAGAGAAAGGTCCTCGCTCAGAAGCTGCGCCTTTGGAAAAACATCGCGAAGCTCTGGTGGGATGAAGATGGACGCTTCGGGCGCGAACTCTCCGGCGGCGCGCTCATGGTTCGCGTTAGTGATGAGAACAGTTTCGATTTGGCCCAAGGCTGCAAGCTGCTGGCGAGCGCCATCACGTAAAGCAATGGGATCGACAACAAAAACGCCGCTCTCGAGGCGCAGCGCGGTGGAGAAAAGCTCGGCTTTAACGCCCGGATCGTAAACCTGCCAGATGACGCACCGGGGTGAAACGTGAGTCAGCTCGGTTGCGTGAGGCATGGGAAAGAGAAGGCCGCAAATCTAGCACAATAGGGGCGGAAACGTTTTCGGCGGCTAACGCTGGTGGCATTATAGCTGCTATGGAAAGTATATACCTGTATGACTACCTTCTCCTATCAAGCGCGTGACGCCGCCGGGCGCATTGTCTCCGGCGTGCAGGAAGCGCTCAACGAAGACAATGCCGTGACTTCCCTCATGAGTCGCGGCCTCATGGTGCTTTCGCTCCAGCGCAAAGCCGCCGCCACTCGCACCCGCAAGAAAAGCACCAAGGTCAAAGAGACTGACGTCGTCCTCTTCACCCGCCAGCTCGCCACCATGATCGAGGCCGGCATTTCGCTCGTGCAGGCGTTGACCGCGCTCTACGAGCAGGCCGACCCGAAAAAACAACGCGCGCTCCGCTCGGTCGTGAGCGACATCACCACGCGCGTGCAAGGCGGCGAGACGTTCAACGAGTCGATCGCAAAACATCCCCGCGTCTTTAATCGTCTTTTTGTCAGCATGGTCAAAGCCGGCGAGCACGGCGGTTTGCTGGCCGAAATTCTGGATCGGCTGGCCGGATTCCTGGAAGACAGCGCGAGGCTGCGCAAGAAGATCAAATCGGCCATGACCTACCCGGTCATCGTCATCTGCATCGCGTTTCTCATTACCACGTTCCTCATCGTGCGCGTGGTTCCGATCTTCGGCGAAATCTTCGCTGATTTCGGGGCCAAGCTTCCCGCGCCCACGCAATTCCTCATCAACCTGAGCGACTTCGTCCGCGGCGAATGGTATTTCCTTCTCGCCGGATTGATCGGTGCCATCGTCGGCACGCGCATGTTCCTTCGCTCGACGCGCGGCAAGCAGTGGTGGGACAAATGGAAGCTGAAGCTGCCGATCTTCGGCCCGCTCGTGCATAAGATCGCGATGTCGCGTTTCGCTCGCACCTTTGCGCAGCTCATCCGCAGCGGCGTGCCGATTCTGGAAGTGCTCGATATCGTGGGCGGCTCAGCCGGCAATCACGTTGTCGAAGAAAGCCTCAAAGGCGTCGCGCTCGACGTGGAGAAAGGCGACAACCTCTCCGTCTCGCTCTCACGCAAGAAGATTTTCCCGCCCATGCTCCTGCGTATGGTCGCGGCCGGCGAAGCCACTGGCAAGATCGACACCATGCTGGAGAAAATGGCCGACTTTTGGGACGAAGAAGTTGAAGCGATGCTCGACGCGCTCACCTCACTCATCGAGCCGCTGCTGATTGTGTTCCTGGGAGTGATCGTCGGCGGAATCGTCATCGCGATGTTCCTGCCGATCTTCAAACTGAACGAAGTCGTCTCCCAAAACAATAGTCACTGACAAAGCTGTGTCATAGAGCAAAAGCTAAGGAGAAGCTGCTCAAAGACAGGGGAGGGGCGGATCGCGCAAGTGGTCCGCCTCTTTCTTTTCAGCCGCCCTTGCCGCGCGCCGGATCGCTCATTTGAGGCAAATCCCGACCCGCAGATGCAGCGGCCATTTCATTTCCCGGGCCGCTTCCCGTTGAGGCCAAAAAGCGCGCATTTCTGCTGCGACGTCATCGAGCGGATCAAACCCGCGCGCGGCGATGAACTTCTTCGTGGCCGACCAGGTGCGTAGATAACCGAGAAGCTGATCGAGATTCCATCGGGTGCGCATTTCAAAACCGGGCGGCTGCAATTCCTGGAAAGGAAAGTTGATGGTGCGGTAACCGGCTTCGACAATGCTGCGTTCCGGCGGCCAGAAGGCGTCGGTGGTTTCGCGATAGAAGCGGCGAATGATAGCGTCGATTTCCTTGCCGGCCTGGAGAAGGTTGTAGGCCCAGACGGCGATTGCGCCGCGACTCTTCAAAACGCGCGTCGCTTCGCTGAAAAATCGCGGAAGATCGAACCAATGCAGCGCCTGCGCGACGGTGATCAGATCGATTGAGTTGTCATCGAGTCCGCTCGCCTCCGCCGTCGCGACGCGGTATTCCACGCGATCGTGTTGCCGCGCGTTGGCGATCTGTTGTGCGCTGGCATCGGTGGCAATCACTCGGCTGAAGTGCGAGGCCAGGGCGATTGCAGCCTGACCATTCCCCGTCGCGCAATCCCACGCCTGTGCGCGGCCCGGAGCGATTGACGTGAGGTATTTGAACAGCTCCGTCGGATACTCTGGCCGAAACTGGGCATACTCGGCTGCGTGCCCGGAGAAGTGATCTTTAAAACTCATTCCGTGGTTTCGACAGTATGGACCTCGTTAGCCGCGGCGACCTGTTCGACCCGGGCATAGAGTTCATGATAGATGCGCTCCACGGCGACGGCGGGATCTTCCAGCATCATTGTCTCCTTGATCTTGCTCGCGTAGATGGGGAACGAGAACGGCGACACCGTTGGGAGTTCTCGCAGGTTCCACTGGTAATCCTGCACGGCACTGAGAAACGCATTCGCCTCATCGGCATCGAGGAAGGTGTGCGTCGCCTGCCGGTACGCTTCTTCGAGTAAAGGATGATCCGGCTCGTATTGCTCGAGCACGCGAAAGATGACCTCCGCGCTCCAGTTCAGCTGCTTTCGCTTCCGCTGTTGTCCCGGATAATTGCGCGGCACCATCAACCCAGTTTGCGCCACGCCGCGAAATTGCCACTTCACCAACTCCGACCCGCGGAGAGCCGCGCGCAAATCTTCTTCCGCGCCTTCGCGCTCAAAACAGAGCCGCCAATCTTCCAGCGTCAGTTCCTGAAAGTGACGGAGCGTGAGCAGGAAACCGTAGTCGTCGATGGTGACGAGCGCGTTCCCGCCGCTGCGATTCTTCACTCGCCAGGCGACAATGCGCGAGAGCGCGTCGTTCGCGCTGCGACCGATGAGCGCATGGAAGAAGTAATGGGAGAACTGATCGTCGCGATAGAGCTCGATCAACATCTGTTCACCCGAGGGGATGTCGGAGATCACAAGCTGAGCGCGGAACTGTTCCACGATGGCCTGCGCGTTAGCTAACGAGATTTGGTACTGTTCCACCAGCCAATCGATTGCGGCGTTGTCGGCGCCGTCGAAGGCTGGCCGGTTTGTTCGGGTAAGCGGGCCTCGCGCCTGGTTCGACAGGCGGGACGCCCGTTTGCCGTGACAGCCGGGACGGCTGTCTTCCAGCCGCCGCGCTAATTCGGCGCGGAGTTCGCGGACGGCGCGCGCCAGGCCGGAAGTGAGCGGCATCTTGGCCGCGTTCCAACGGGGAATGGTCGGCAGTTGCCCATCCGCGCGTTCGACAAAGGCTTCCTGAACACCAGTATCGACCAGCCGCAGCGCACGACCGCCGAGCACGAAGTAGTCGCCGATGTTCAGGCTTTTGATGAAAGCTTCCTCGACCGAGCCGATGCGGCGCCGTTTCAAGAGCACGTCGACGAAGCCTTCGGACACGATGGTTCCGATGTTAACAAGGAACTCGCGCGCGATTCGCGGATGAGCTAACGAGACGAGACCTTCTTCATCGACAGTAACTTTGCCGAAGACGCCGGCGTACTGCTGCGCCAGCGCTTCCCCGCCTCCTTCGAGGTACCCGAGAATACGATCGAACTGGTCGCGAGCTAAACTGGTGAAGGGCAACGCACGCGTGATGAGTGAATAGACCTCGTTAGCTGAGGTCGGCCGCAGCGCGACGATCCCGACGATGTGCTGCGCCACCACGTCGTAGGGCTGGTCCTGAATCTTGATCGGGTCGAGCGCTCGCTCGCGCACCAGCTTCGCCGTCACCGTTGCTTCGGCGAGATCGTTGATGTTGGTGGCGACGAGAACACCGTGGCTGCTCTTATTGATCGAATGCCCGGACCGGCCGATGCGCTGGATCGCACGCGAGACGCCTTTCGGCGTCGCCACCATGACGACGAGATCGACCGCGCCAATGTCGATACCGAGCTCAAGACTGGTCGAGCAAACTACGGCGCGCAGCTCGCCGTTTTTCAGGCGATCCTCCACCTCGAGCCGAACGCTGCGATCTAACGAGGCGTGGTGCGTCTCGATTTTATCTGCCAGCTCCGGCAGCAACTCGCGGAGCCGCAGGCCGATCTGTTCCGCGGCTGAGCGGACATTGCAGAAGACAATGACCGATTGGTGCGATCGGATCAGCTGCGACAGCTCGGCATAGAGCCGCGTGCCGGTGTAACCCGAAGGCGGATACGGATTGCGCCGAATAGGTGAGAACACTTCCACGATCTGTTCCTTCTCGATGCGCGCTTCAGCGATGCGGCAAGTGCGTCCTTTGCCGATGAGGAAACGCGCGAGCAAATCGAGCGGCGCCGCGGTGGCCGAAAGCCCGATGCGGCAGAATGATTCCTCGCCGCGGATTCGCTCCAGGCGCTCGAGCGAAATGGCCACATCAGCGCCGCGCTTATTTCCGGCAAAAGAATGCAACTCATCGACGATAACGAACTGCACGTTCGCGAGATGCCGCGCGTAGCTTTCCTGCGCGAGCATGACGGCGAGGCTCTCCGGGGTTGTGACCAGGAATTGCGCGGGATTTTTGCGGAACTTCACCCGTTCACTCGCCGGAGTGTCGCCGGTGCGCAGGTGGACACGCAGAGCTTTCTCGAGCTGCATTCCGACGATCGGCGCGCGGAGATTCTTCTCGATGTCGTAAGCGAGCGCACGCAGGGGCGAGAGGTAAATGCATTGCACTCCCGCGATCGATTCGTCGCGGTCGATTTTGTGCAGGAGAAAATCGAAAACACCGAGAAAACCGGCCAGCGTTTTGCCGCTCCCAGTGAGCACGGCGGGAACGCAGAGTTCTTGCGCGTGAGTGAAAACGCCAAAGTTGGCGAAGAACCAGTCGCGCAGGCGCGGGTGAAGACGTTCGCGAAGGTCCGTCATCCCGAGCGAGGTGGAGAGATCCCTGTGCGCTACCTTTAAGCTGATTTCCGCGCGATCCCTCGACTTCACTTCGTTTCGCTCCGGATGACGAGCTAGGCGTCCGGGTTCACCGGAAAGTGAACGTTCTTCAGCCGCTCGGGCACACGCTGGGTGTGCTCGGATTCGATCTCCTCGGTCGCGGCACCGAGCGCTTCGTAGGCTTCGCGATTCTTTTTCGCGCGACACATGTAAGCGGTCGCGTGCGCGAGGGGAATGCGCGCTTCCGGCATGCCGACGAACTCGACTGCCTGCTGCGCGGCTACTGCCAGAGGTAAAGCTTGAGGATCGGCGAGGCCGACATCTTCGCTGGCGAAAATGACGATGCGCCGCGCGATGAAGCGGAAGTCTTCGCCCGCGTGCAGCATTTTCGCCAGCCAGTAGATCGCGGCCTTCTCATCCGAAGCGCGCATGCTCTTGATGAAAGCGCTGATGGTGTCGTAATGCGCGTCGCCGGCGCGGTCGTAAACGACGGCTTTTGTTTGGATGCTTTCCTCGGCGACCGCGAGGGTGAAATGAATAACTGGAGGGACGACCTGCGTGTGGTTCCCAATTGGCGACGGGACGGCGCCCGTCCCTCCAGAGTCGGACGGGAGGGCGCCAGGCTGTGTGGTCAGCACACCGAGCTCAAGGGCATTGAGACATTTGCGAGCGTCGCCGTCGCTTAGCTTTGCCAGATGCTGGCGCGCATCGGCGTCCATTTTCACGTTGTAATGGCCCAGACCGCGTTCGGTGTCGGCGAGCGCGCGGTCAATCAGCGTCTCAAGTTGCTCGACCGTGAGCGGCTCGAGACGGAAGACGAGCGAGCGCGAGACCAGCGCGCTGTTGACGTAGAAGAAGGGGTTGTAAGTCGTCGCGCCGATCAGCCGCAAATTTCCGCTCTCGACGTCGGGCAGCAAAATATCCTGCTGCGCTTTATTGAAGTGATGAATTTCATCCACGAAAACAATCGTCTTCTGGCCCGACGTGCGGATGCGACCAGCCGCGGAAGCGACCACTTTGCGCATTTCCGCGACGTTGCTTTCGACGCCGCTGAGCCGGACGAATTTCGCGTTGGTCAAGCGCGCGATAATTTGCGCCAGCGTCGTCTTTCCGGTTCCGGGCGGACCGGACAAAATGACCGAAGGCAGGCGGTCCGCTTCAATAGCGCGCCGCAGAAGTTTTCCCGGCGCCAGAATGTGCTCCTGGCCGACGAACTCATCGAGGCTGCGCGGTCGCATGCGCGCGGCGAGCGGCGCGGCACGGCCAGCCGCTTCCACGTTTTGGGCCTCCGCCCCCTCGAAAAGATCGGCGGCGACGCTCACCAGTCTCTCCGCGTCATTATTCACGATACCTAGCCGGAGAAAAACATCACACGAAGTCCACAACGAACTCGCGGCGTCTCACATTGAAATGGCGAGTTCCTGTTTATCTTGCGGGATATCGACGTTTTCGGCCGCATCAGCACGCAGCAGTTGATAAG
>DAIRIE010000113.1:1128-8804 GCA_036809705.1 Chthoniobacterales bacterium | reverse complement strand
ATCGACGAGATGTCGCATTTGCGCCGGATCCGAGCACATGTGCACGAATTCATTCGCCACATCTTTGTAGAGCGAGATGAGATCGACTTCCTGCTGGTAATCGCCGCCGAGCGCTGCGCGCGCCGATTGGCCCACGATTGCGACGACCGATTGGTGATCCATTTTCGCGTCGTACAGACCGTTGAGCAGATGAATCGCGCCCGGCCCGCTCGTGGCCAGACAAACGCCGACTTCGCCCGTGAACTTCGAGTGCGCGCAGGCCATGAACGCCGCCATTTCCTCATGCCGCACCTGCACGAATTTCAGGAGCCCATCGGCGCGATCGAGCGCACCCATGATTCCGTTGATGCCGTCACCGGGAAAACCGTAAATGTTTGATGCCCCAGGCCGCGAGCCGCTTCACTAAAAAATCGGAAACTTGGTCAGCCATATTACTTATTCGCGCTCAAAGCTGACTTTTAGGGATGGGCCGTCCTCCACCTGTCCGCGCGGCGAGCGGTCGCGCCCTCCCGGGTATTCACTCATCGGAATGGAAGGCGATGGTTGTGATCAATGCATTCTCCGCCTGCCGCGAATCGAGCCGGGTGTGCTGCACCACGATTGGCACATCGGAATCAATCGTGCTCGCGTAATTGGTCGCTTCCGGAATCGGCTCCGGATCCGTGAGGTTGTTGAAACGGATGTGCTCGGTGCGGCGCGCCGGCACGGTGACTCGATAGGGTCCGACTGGATCGCGGTCGCTGTAGTAAATCGTGATCTCCAGGTGCGCGTCGGTGTCGTTGGCGTTGAGAATGCACGCTGTCTCGTGACTCAACATCTCCGGTTCCGGCCCATGACTCCACCCGGGAATCCAGCCCTCAGCGATCGCCCACTGTTTCCGCCCGATGCTCACGAGCTCGCCTCCACTTTCGTCAGCATCGAGGCGGCGAGAAATCCGGCGACAACAAGAAGCGCCGCGCCGAGAATCAAACTCCGTAAGCCGGCGCGTAGTGGCGACTGCAGATGATTCAAAAATGAGGCGGCCATTAGCATGCGCAGAAAGCAGAAGGGCTTACTTGAGCCTATGTTTTGACTGAGCCCTCGCTAACTGAGCGGGCGTTGAGAAACTGTCGTAACAAAGTGTGCGAAAAGGTCGCACCACCCGTTCATCGGATGCGTTCGCGGTCACTCATTGCGACCTGCGCGCGCAGCAGATCGTGAAGCGTGACGAGTGCCAGCAGTTTCCCGTTCTCTTCGTCGGTGAGGACGACGGTGTTCGTGGTCGATTCGATCAAGGCTGCTTGTGAATCGCGAATGGAATCGCCTGGCCGCCGGCTCAGAGCAGGCTCGAATTGCAAAGCACGGCCTTCCAGCACAGCGGCCTCGATTTCGCGCCGCGTTACAATCCCTTTCACGCGCCCATTCTCGACCACGGGAAAATGACGGTACGGGTGGTCGGTCAGCAATTGTTTCAATGCGTCACGATTCGTCTCGGTAATCACCACCGGCTTGAAATTTGCGATGGCGGAAATGGGCAGGTTTTGCCAGCTGCGCAGATCGCGCGGTGGAATGAGATGTTCGATTTGATGGCCGTCCTGAAGCAAAACTTCATCGTAGAAATTGTGACGCTCGAGCGAGCGTGCGAGCGCCTGGCTGACGAGGCCGGCCAGCATCAGCCCCGGCACGACGGCAAACTGGTGCGTCATTTCAAAAATGATGAGAATCGCCGTGACCGGCGCCTGCACGACTGCGCCGAGACACGCACTCATTCCACCGATGGCGAGGAGTAAATCGTCGGAACGATTCAGCGCGAGGAAGTGCGCGCCGAGGCCGGCGACGACAATGCCGCACATCGCGCCGAGAAAAAGGTTAGGCGAAAAAATTCCGCCGCAACCTCCGAAGCCGTAGCTCGCGATGGTGGCGATGAGTTTGCCCGCGACCAGGAGCAGCGCGATGCGCCACGCCATTCCATGCACAAGCGCGTCGGACAAATCATCATAGCCGAGGGCGAAGACGCCGAGGCGACGGGTCATTGCAAATACGGCCATACCGATAACCCACGTGGTTAGGCCGCCAAACAACGGCAGCAGCCAGCGCGGAATCGTGCGCACATTCTTGCAGCGCGAACGCAGCGATAATGTGACGCGCTGGAAAATGATCCCAACCAGCGCGGCGAACGCGGCCGAGATCGGCATGAGCAGGTAGCCGCGCCAGCTCGGTTCATGGATTTCTGGCAAAACGAATGCCGGCTGCGCGCCGATAAACGCGTGCACCACAAATGCGCCGACGACCGATGCGAGCAGGACCGCACCCAGCGAACGGCTGTTCAGATCGCCGATGATTTCTTCGAGCACGAACGCGACCGACGCCAGCGGCGCGTTGAACGCAGCCGACAAACCCGCCGCCGCGCCCGCAGCACTGGCTGCGCGCCGGTTCTGTTTCGTCACGCCAAGAATGCCGGCAAGCGTTGAAGCGAGATTGCTGCCGATCTGCACCGTCGGTCCCTCGCGCCCAAGGCTCTGCCCGCCGCCGATGCTGATGACGCCGGCAACGAATTTGATCCAGGCGATGCGTCGGGGCGCGCTGCCAAATTCTTTCCAGAACCGCAGCTTCACCTGCGGGATCCCGCTGCCGGCAGCTTCCGGCGCGAACGAATTCAGGAGCCAGCCCGTGATGAGCGACGTCACGACGATAACGGCGAGCGTCACCCAGATGAATCTCCAAAAGCCGTCCGCCGCCGGCACTTTGTAGCACCAATTATAAAGCCGATTGATCGCGAGCTGAAATCCTACCGCGGCGAGGCTCGCGGCCAGCCCGTAGAGCAGCGTGCCAATGATCGGCCGCGTCTTATCGTGAAAACGATGAAACTGCGCGGCCAGGTCTTTCATCCGCGGCAATCCTACTGCACTGCACTTGCTTCAGTGCAAGGAATTGCAGTCAGACCAGCGGCCTCGAAACGCGCGGCCACTCGTTCGCCGTGCGCTGTCCGGCTATTTTTTGCTTTTTGATTTCTTCGAGATGCTGGCGCGCTTTGGGAGGTTCTTGCGTTTGGTGCTCGCCATTTTTTCGAGCTCTTTTTTGCTCATTGATTTGACCATGTGCTTTGACGCGCCGCGAAGAGAGCTTTTCGATTTCTTGCCGCGCTTGGCCGCGAGTGCGGCGCCGGCCGCCATCTGCTGTTTCTTGGATTTTGCAGGCATACCTGAGAATCGCTGTGACTGCCGCGGTTGGACTGATCACCAGACTGCTCTACATCTCAGTGGTTGAATTTGGATGGGCATGAAAGGATGAGTCGGACATGAAAACCATTGAACTGAAGCTGCCCGAGCTGGGTTTGCTCGCAATGACACGTGCCGCGCTGGGCGCCGGAGTGGCAATGCTCATAAGTACAAAAATGGACGATCGTCAGCGTCGCGCGGCGGGTATTGCGCTTGTGCTGGTCGGCGTCTTGACCACCATACCTTTCGCCGTGCAGATCTTCGGCGAAGATTAAGTGGCGGCATGATTGTTCGCTGAGCGGAGCCTGGCGCCCGAAAATCAAGCACGCACGGGATGCCGGCTTTCCACGGCCGAATTCGAGAAGCCGAAACGTGGGAGCTAGCCGCGTATGTGCGATTACGCCACCTGTCGCTCAGCCTGGCGCAAACGCCGTTCACTCTCCATTTCTTTCGAGAGAAAATAATTCAGCCCTGTGCGGATGACAGCGATAGCGCCGAGTTTGCCGATCTCCTCCCAGCTCGGCGCGATCGCGGTGGAGAGAATGTCGGCGCCGAGCTGGAACTCGAGCGCGAGCGCAAGATAACGCGCCAGCACCAGCCGAATCGCGGTGAACTCAGCCGCCTCACGCGCGGCAAACTGCCTCACCAATTGCACGATCGCGACGATGATCCCGATCCCGATTAAGGCCGCGCCGATTGTCTCAATCCCGAGTTTCAGCCATTGCACCGACCAGATTATGTTCTCCTCCACGGGCAAGGTTTTGTTCTCAATGACGACGGCAAACATCTTCATTAACGACTCGGAAATGGTTCGTCTCGGGCGCAGCAGCGGGATGTCTGCGCCCAGTAGCTCCGCACTTCTGGCCGCTCATGCACTACGAATTTTTCGGGTGATCGGGCACAAAGCATTTCGCGATTGCTGCGCGCGACGCGGCACGGTTCAATGGAAGGCCGCACCGATGCCGCCAGTATGGGACAGCTTTTTAAAAAGCGCGCCAATGCCATCGCACGGCTCACGCTGATTGGCATTCCATTTATTGTGATCGGCATATCCGCGGCATTCTACGCTTACGCGCGCTCAGATTTCTGGACGCAGGTAGACACGCCGGTCGAGCAAACGGTGCCGTTCAGCCACAAGCATCACGTCGGCGGCCTCGGCATCGATTGCCGCTATTGCCACACATCAGTCGAGCAATCCTCCTTTGCCGGCATTCCGCCGACGGAGACATGCATGACGTGTCACTCGCAGGTTTGGAAAGACGCGCCCATGCTCCAGCCGGTGCGGGACAGCTGGCAAACCGGACAGCCGCTCAAATGGACACGCGTCCATGATCTGCCCGATTACGTTTATTTCGATCACAGCATTCATGTGAACAAAGGCGTCGCCTGCGCCACCTGTCACGGCCAGGTGAACGAGATGCCGCTCACCTGGAAAACACAGGAACTTTACATGCGCTGGTGCCTGGACTGTCATCGCCAGCCGCAACGTTTCCTTCGGCCAAAGTCAGACGTCGTTAGCATGGATTACGCACCGCCGCCGGATCAGCTAGCGCTGGGGCAACGACTGCTGAAGCAGAACAATGTTCACACTGCGGGACTAACGGATTGCTACACGTGTCACCGATAAGGAACAAAACGTGAGAGGTGAGAAGTCAACGCGCGCGATGAATCCACCTCTCACCTCTCACCTCTCACCTCTCTCGGACGAGTTCGCCGCGAACTCGTCCCAGTGGCCGCATCATCTAAGCCGTCGGCGCTTTCTTCAAATGATGAGCGCATCGATCGCGCTCGGGGGAACGAGCGGCTGCACGCGCAATCCACCGGAACACATCCTTCCCTACCAACGGCAGCCGGAAGAAATCATTCCTGGTAAGCCGCTTTATTTCGCCACGGCGCTCACTCTCGGCGGCTACGCGCGCGGCGTTCTCGTCGAAACACACGAAGGGCGTCCGACGAAAATCGAAGGCAATCCGCAACATCCCGCGAGCCTCGGAGCGAGCGACGTTTTCATGCAGGCCGAGTTGCTCACCTTGTACGATCCGCAACGGTCGCTTGCGGTCACCAGAGCCGGGCAAATTAGTACCTGGGATATTTTCATCGGCGAACTCACCACAGCGGCGCAGAATTGGAAGACGAACAGCGGTGCTGGACTGCGAATCCTCACCCGGCATGAAACGTCGCCGACGTTTCTCGACCAAATGCACCGGCTGCTGGCGAAATATCCAGCCGCGAAATGGCACGAGTGGGAACCTCTTCAGGTTCAGCAACCGCAAGCCATTTACCATTTCGACAAAGCGCAGGTCGTCGTCTCGTTAGGCGCTGACTTTCTTGCGAGCGGACCAATGAGCCTGCGTTACGCGCGCGATTTTGCCGCGGCGCGCCGGCCGAACAACGGCGCAATGAATCGGCTCTACGTCGCCGAGTCGACGCCATCGCTCACTGGCGCGATGGCTGATCACCGGATGATCCTGCGTCCGGACGAAATCGAAAAATTCGCCAGTGAACTGGAATCCGGCGCAAACCCGACCGCGAAGCTGATCGGCGATGATCTGCGCGCTCACGCCGACAAGAGCCTGGTCGTGGCGGGTGAGTTCGAATCAGCGGCGACGCACGATGCAGTTCAGCAGCTGAATGAATCGCTCGGCAACATCGGAGCGACGATCGATTATGTCGCTGCGCCGAATAATGGCGCGCGCGATTTGCGCGAGTTGGTGGACGAGATCAATGCCGGCGCAGTTGAAACGCTGCTCATCATTGGCGGCAATGCGGTTTATGATGCGCCGGCGGAGTTTGAATTCGCGAAGCTTGTTCCGAAGGTAAAGCGCTCGGTTCACGTGGGGATTTATCCAGACGAGACAGCGCACCTTTGCCAATGGCACGTGCCGGAAGCGCACGAGCTCGAGACCTGGAGCGACGCCGCCGCGCTCGACGGCACCGTGACGATCATGCAGCCGATGATCGATCCGCTCTTCGCCGGACGTTCGCGACATGAGCTGCTCTCCGCCTTGCTCGAAGAAGCGCCGAGCAGCAGCTATGACATTGTGCGCGCATTTTGGCAGACGCAGCACAACGGCGCTGATTTCGAGAACGCCTGGCGCAAGTCGTTGCACGATGGAATTGGCAATCTCTTGGCAGTTACCAGTTCGCCCACCGCGCCCGCTTCTCCTCAAATCAGCAATCAGAAATCAGAAATCAGAAATTCACTCACACTCCTTATTCGCCCCAGCGCGCAGACTTACGACGGCCGTTTCGCAAACAACGCATGGCTCCAGGAATTTCCGGAGCCGCTGACCAAAATTGTCTGGGACAACGCCGCGCTCATCAGCGCCGCGACTGCCCAGCGGCTGAAGCTCGAGAGCGGTGACGTTGTTGATCTCAAATTCCGCGGCCGCAGTGTGCGCGCGCCGATATGGATTCTGCCGGGGCAAGCGGACGATTGCGTCACCGTTCACCTCGGCTACGGACGCACACACGCGGGTTCGGTTGGGGACGGCGTCGGATTTAATGTCTACGCGCTGCGCACATCAGACGCGCCATGGGGCGGGCCCGGCTTGCAGATTGAGAAAACTGGCCAGCATCACGAGCTCGTCACCACGCAGCACCATTGGAAAATGGAAGGTCGCGACGAGGTGCGCGTCGGCACGCTGGCAGAATTTCAGCAGCAGCCTAACGACATTGCGAAAGGCGACGAGCCGGAGCCGCGCGAAAACGAGTCGCTCTATCAAAGAGTCGATTACGATCGTCACGCCTGGGGTATGGTCATCGACCTGAACACCTGCATCGGGTGCGGCGCGTGCACGATTGCCTGCCAGGCCGAGAACAACATTCCGATCGTCGGCAAAGAGCAGGTGCAGATGAATCGCGAGATGCACTGGATTCGCATCGATCGCTACTTTGAAGGCGGCGACGCAAACCCGCGCATCCTGCATCAGCCGGTGCCGTGCATGCATTGCGAGAACGCGCCGTGCGAGCTGGTCTGCCCGGTCGCGGCCACGGTCCACAGCAGCGAAGGACTCAACCAAATGGTTTACAATCGCTGCATCGGCACGCGCTATTGCTCGAACAACTGCCCTTACAAAGTACGCCGGTTCAATTTCCTCGAATACGACGCGAACCAATTCGAGCAGCCCGCCACGCGCAAGCTCATGCGCAATCCGAACGTGACCGTGCGCAGCCGCGGTGTCATGGAGAAATGCACTTACTGCATTCAGCGGATCAACGCCGTGAAAATCGATGCGCAGATCGCCAACCGCGCGATACACGACGGCGAGATCTCGCCCGCCTGCGCGCAGGCCTGCCCGGCGGAAGCAATCACCTTCGGCGACATCCACGATGTGAACAGCCGCGTACGAAAATTGCGCGCGTCGCCGTTGAACTACGGATTACTCGCGGAGCTGAATACCCGACCGCGCACGACATATTTGGCGCGGCTGCGGAATCCCAACCCGGAGTTGAAGAAGACGTGAGCGCGTTTCTCTG
>DAIRIE010000113.1:0-1083 GCA_036809705.1 Chthoniobacterales bacterium | reverse complement strand
TTGGCGGGACGCCAAAACCAGCACGCGAGACGCGTGCGCTACCCAGGCGCAAAAGCGCGTGAACTGACATGAGTACCGATGTTCGCGGTTGGCACCTATCTGACCGTTTCGCTCATCTTCTGGTACGTCGGCCTCGTGCCGGATCTCGCGACGATGCGCGATCGCGCTACACGTAAAATTCTCCAGCTCATCTACGGTGTCCTCGCGCTCGGCTGGCGCGGTTCGGCGCGGCATTGGAAACGATTTCACGTCGCATATCTGCTGCTCGCCGGATTAGCCACGCCGCTCGTACTCTCGGTGCACAGCGTTGTCTCGGCCGATTTCGCAATCGCAATCGTGCCCGGCTGGCATTCGACAATCTTCCCGCCCTACTTCGTCGCCGGCGCGATTTTCTCCGGCTTCGCCATGGTGCTCACGCTCGCGATCCCGATCCGCAAATACTATCACCTCGAGGATTTCATCACACTCAAACACCTTGAGAACGCCGCCAAAGGTCATGCTCGCGACCGGCCTGATGGTCGCGCACGGCTACATCACGGAAGGATTCATGTCGTGGTACAGCGACGACAAATTCGAGATTTACCGACGCTGAACCGAATGTTCGGCCCGTACGCGCCGGCATATTGGCTGCTCGTCACGTGCAACGTCCTCGTCCCGCAGGCGATCTGGTTTAAACACATCCGCACGAATCCGGCGGCGCTGTTCGTGATCGCACTGCTCATTCAAATCGGCATGTGGACGGAGCGCTACGTCATCGTCATTACGAGTCTGCATCGCGATTTCTTACCGAGCGCGTGGGCCATTTCCCACGGAACGCGCTGGGATTGGATGACGTTGATCGGCTCGCTCGGCTTGTTCTCGACGTTGTTCTTCCTTTTCCTGCGCGTGCTGCCGGCGATCTCCATCAGCGAAATGCGCGATCTCGTTCACAAAAACGCGAAGGCCGAAGCGTGAGAGGTGAAAACTAAGAGCGTGAGAAGTAAACCGGAGCGACTCGATGGCTGACAACCTCTCACCTCTCACCTCTCACCTCTCACCTCTCACCTCTCACCTCTCACCTCTCACCTCTCACCTCTCACCTCT
>DAIRIE010000112.1:8469-8872 GCA_036809705.1 Chthoniobacterales bacterium | reverse complement strand
GAGTACGGCTCTCACCACCGACGCGTGGCATCATCGTGCCGATGCCATCACTTCGGTCGCGGCGTTCATCGGCATTTCGATTGCGCTTATCGGCGGTGGAAAATGGCAGAGCGCCGATGCCTACGCCGCGTTGTTTGCCTGCGGCGTCATTGCTACTACGGGCGCGCGCCTGCTCGGTCCCGCGCTGGCCGAAATTCTCGATACCGCTCCGCGCGGTGAAATCACCGGCAGGGTGCAAGAAGCGGCGCGAGCGGTGCCAGGCGTGGTCGCGCTGGACAAATGTTTCGTGCGCAAAATGGGCGTGAACTACTACGTCGATCTGCACGTGCAGGTGAACGGCGCGATCTCGGTGCGCGAAGGCCATGACCTGGCTCATCGAGTTAAAGACGCTATTCGCGCAACC
>DAIRIE010000112.1:8117-8459 GCA_036809705.1 Chthoniobacterales bacterium | reverse complement strand
CGCCGATGTGCTGGTTCATGTCGAGCCGGCGCGGTTGTAGGACCCCAAAAGCATTTGGGGTTGTGTCTGCGGTTGGTCGCGGCGTAGAATTCGCGCGCGGTGTGTTGGCGACGCCATCTGCCGCTGCGGACAGCGGCAGCTACAACACATCCAGCGTGAGGCAAAGCGCTTCCGCCAGGCTCGTTCGGGCGGTCGCAATTTGTCGCGAAAAATGTACTAGTCGCATTGCTGCTGCCGGGTGGCGTGCGAGATGCGCGAAGACCGCCGATAACTTCGTGCGTTGCGCGACCACGTCGAATAACACTTCGGCCGGCGCGGGGAAAGGCGCGGCGGGCGAATCAC
>DAIRIE010000112.1:3867-8107 GCA_036809705.1 Chthoniobacterales bacterium | reverse complement strand
AGCGAGAGCATTGGGATTTCCCGCTCTCGACAAATGCGCGCGATTACTCCTGATTCCATGTCGATCGCCATCGCGTCGTGCTCACGACCCACGGCGTAACGATCCTTCGCCGGATCAACGACGCGATCGGCGGAAAATAGTCTGCCGAAAGTTGTGTCTGGTATGGAGCGCTTCACCGCGCTCATCAATTCCGCGCTGGAATAGTTTTCCGCGATGAGAATGTCGCCCGGCACGAGCGCGTCACGGGTCGCCCCGCAAAAGCCGCTGCTGATGAGAACTCGCGGCCGTTCTCGTTGCAGAAAAGTGCGCAGCCGTTTCTCGCATTCGAGCGCGCCGACTCCCGTGTGAAACAACGAGATCGCCTGCCCGCTGAGCCGTCCACGAATGATGCGACCATCACGACGTCGCTCGCCAAGCCTCCGCACGAACGCGCTGCTCTCCGCCGGCAGCGCGAACGTCACCGCGATCATCTCCGTTCGCTCACCTGCACCACCAGCGAGATCTTTTCCTCGCCCTTTGCTTGATCGGGCAACGCAATATTAGCGCTAGGCAACCCTCCGAGATTATGCAGAGCGGCCTGAAATTCGCCCGCTTGCGTGGCCGCAATTTCGACCAGCACTTTCACACCCTCATCGTCAGCGATGCCTTTCGTCGCCGTGCCTTTCAAACGAGTCGCTAGCTGGACGATTTCGTCCGCCACCGTTTCGGTGCGGCCGGGTTCCGTCGTCAGATGCAGCTCCGCCACGCCGAGCGGGGGCGCCGTTAAGGAAGCAGCGGCTGTTTTCTCGAGCGCTTGTCGCAATTGCTCACGGCTTTGCTTTTCTAGGAGCGCGCGGTTCGGATTGCTCGCTTCATGATGCGCGATGTAAAGCAAGCCGAGGACGACATTCACAGCCACGAGCACGAGCGTAGCCAGCAGGATCTGCCGCGCCGCTCGACGCCCAGGCGGCCGGGTATCTTGCCGCTGATCAATAATTTCGAAATTTTCCCGGCCGGCGTGCGTGGCGGAGTGAATCCGTCGCGCGACCTCAAACTCCCGCCGCGATTCGCTGCTGTTCATCAGCTCCTCCTCGACCGCGAGCCGTTCATGCTCCGGCAACTTGCCGTCGAGATAATTGAAAAGCTTGTCCGGATTCACTCGGCAATCGTGCGGTGGCAAAGCGCCTTCTGCAAATTGTCGCGACGATGACGGCCGGCGTACGCAAAAGCGCGCCCGCCGCGGCGGGCGCGCTGCATATAATTTTGCTGACGACCGCGCCTAGCTCTGTGCCTTTTCCTTTTCGCCGTTCTTACACTCGGCCTTGAACTTCGCGTACTGCTCCTTCGTCAGGATACCCTTCGCTTCGTGCATGTACTTGGCCTCGCTCGCCTCGGTACAACCGGCTTTCTCATGCTCGGCCATCACCGTGTCCATCTTTGTCTTCTGCTCCGGCGTCAGATTAAGGCTGGCCAGTGAAACCTGACACGCCATCTTCTGATCGTTCGCCACCTGCTTCGCGCAATCTCCGTGCGCGCCGGCGAACATCGTCCCGGTCGCAAACATTCCTGCTGCCACTAACGCAATGAGTTTAGTCATAGTGCGAAGCTAGACGGCAGCGGCGGCGTTGTCGTTCAAAAATTCCGCCGGCTGTTTTTTTCGGCTGCGAAAACAACTGACGGTTGCTCTTTAACAAGCTGTCCCTACGGTTGTGACGCTCGTGGCGGACGATCAGCACGGAAATTTGCCTGCGAAAGGGAAACGCCGGCGCGTCATTTGGATTTCCATCGGGATTCTTCTCGCGCTGCTCGTCGTTTTTCACCGGCCCATTCTGCTCGGCACGCTTCATTGGTTTGCGGTGCGGGCCGCGGCGAAGGAGAACCTGAAGCTCGATTTCCAGGCCGAAGGGAATCTTTTCAACGCCGTCACTATTCGCAATCTGCACATCACACCAACAAAGCCGGGCGCCGTCATTGAAGCTGGTGATGCCGATTATCTTCGCGCCGAATACAATCTCCTTGCCCTGCTCCGCGGACGTCAGGCCGACTTCCTCGATTCCATCGAAGTCCGCAACGCGCAGTTTGTCATCAATCCGCCGAAGCCGGCCGTAAAGCCATCGCCGCCGCCGGATGAGAAGGTGACGCTCCCCGGAGTTTTTCCACAGCGCGCCCGCTTCACCAATGTGAGCGTAACCGTGCGTGAAACCCCGGCGGATTGGGTGATTCGCGACTTCAATCTTGAGCTGAATCCCCGCGTCGCCGGCGAGCTGCGCATCGAGCAGGTGCAACTTCCTTCAGGGCAATCGTGGTCGCGCATTGCGGGAACGACCAGTTACGCCGATCGCAATCTGATTTTGCAGAACGTCGCGCTGAATGACCGGACGAACCTCGCCCTCGTTAATGTCGATGCGTCGAAACTCGGCGCGCACCAGCTTGGATTCAAAATTGATGCTGCGATCGAGAGCGGCGCGATCAATGCACAAGGGCAACTGCGTGAAGAAGCGCGTTCGCTGCGAGTGAATTCGCAGGTGGCCGTTCGTAATTTATCTCTCCAATCGCTGCGACAGTTCGGCGTGGGTGACGAGAGCACGGCGGGAACGATCGAGAACGTTGCCTTCGATTTCGCGGGACTGCTGCGCTCGCCCAAGACGTGGACAAGCGCGGGTAACGCTCTCATACGGGACCTGAAAGTGAATGGCGTCACAGTCGATCGCATCAGCGCGCAGTTTTCCGCGCACGATGGCTCCGCGACAATTCAGCCTTTCCAACTGCTGCGTGGGCGCAGCACCCTGGCGGCGCGCGGCGAGATTCAGCTGCCAGCTAACGCCGACGATCTCGGGCGCAGCCCGGCGCACTTTGCGTTTAGCAGCGATGATCTTGATCTGGCGCTGATCACCGCCGGCATGGGGCAACCAGTCTCCGGCCATGTGCAGCTCAACGGCGCGATCGATGTTCGGAATGAGCAGCTGGACGCGAATCTTCGGCTCACGTCCGGCCCACTCCGCAGCAGCGACGCTGGTCTGGAAAAACTCGAAGCGACAGTTTCATGCGTGAAAGATTTGCGACCACGCGAGGCGCCGTGGTTTGATGGAATGCGCACCGTCGCGTCGATCACCGCGAATGGAATTAGCAACGCTGATCTCGCGCTCGATGCGATCAACGCGCAGGTCGAGCAGAACGGCGATCGCGTGGAAATCAAAAACGCAACCGTGCAACGCGGAGCAAATTCGGTGAACGCCGCGGGGAGCGCGCGGCTCCTCGCGAACCCGAGCGACATCACGAAACAACCCGCCCGGCTGAACATCAACATCAACGCGCCGCAGCTGGCTGATTTCTGGAAAGGAACGTCGCCCGGTCGGATCAGCGGCGCGCTTTCCGGCTGGGCCTACGTCGATTGGAATGGCGCTGTCGCCAAGGGATCGTTCAATGTTTACGGCGCGAATGTGCAGGCGCGCAACCTGACCATCCCGCAGCTCAATGCGATCGGTGCGATTTGGCAGAATACGATCTTTCTCAATGACCTGACGGCGCGGCTGAACGAACGCGATTTCGCAAATGCAACCGGAACCTTTGCGCTGAATGGCGAGAAGAAATTCGCGGGTAAGCTCGCGGTCGATATCGCCGATCTGGGCACGCTCAAGCCGTTGCTCGACGCGACTGGCAACAACACTGCGCTCGGCGGATCGTTCGTTCTCAATTGGGAAGGCCGAGGCTCGTTAGTAAAGCTGACCGATAACGGCGCGCTCAAGCTGAACTGGAATCATGGCCAGCTCGGCAATATGAAAGCGCTTCAGGCCAATATCGATGTGACTTATTCGCCTGCTGGTTTGGAGATGCCTACTTTCTTCATCGGCAGCGATCGCATGGATTTCCAGGCAATTGCCTCGGCGAAAAACGAGACGCTGGAGATTTCCAAAATCCAGCTCGATCAGGGACAGGCGAAATGGGCGGTGGGCAGTGTCAGTGTGCCGTTCATCTGGAAAAATGTCGGGACCGACGCGCCGGTGTTTCCGCAGGACGGCAAGGTGGCCGCGACTTTTCAGACCGAGAATCTCGACCTGAAGAAGATGTTCGACGATTTCGGCGTGCCGCCGACCGCGAGCGGGTTCGTCACTGTCACCTTCCAGGCGGACGGCCAGCTTTCCGATCTTCGGGCACAGCTTAAGATCGACGCGCGCGATCTGCGGAACCCGGACTTTCCAAATCTCGATCCCGCCACCTTGCGGCTCAGCGCTGACGTCGCGGGAGGCAAGCTGAATGTCGC
>DAIRIE010000112.1:0-3846 GCA_036809705.1 Chthoniobacterales bacterium | reverse complement strand
GAAGATCGAGCCGATCGCCATCGCGGGGTCGATGCCCCTCGACGCGGGCAAGGTGCTGCGCACGCGCTCGCTCGACGAGAACACACCGGTCAATGGCACAGTGCGATTGCCGCGCAGCTCCGTGAATTTCATTCGGCAATTCGTTCCCGCGATCGAGCAGCTCGACGGCAGCGCTGCGCTCGACGTGACGATCGGCGGCACTATCGCCCATCCGGTCTTCACCGGGAGCGGCGACATCAACATTAACGTTGCGCGCTTCGCCAACCCCACGGTCCCAGCGCTCACGGGCTACGAAGGACGACTCGTCTTCCGCGATAACGCACTGACTTTGGAAAAATTTCGGGGCGACCTGGCCGGAGGACCCTTTGTGCTCAGTGGTCGGGTCGTTTTCACAAAACTGACTGAGCCGAATCTCGATCTGACCCTGCGCGCCGACAGCGTGCTGGTCGCGCGCAATGACTCCCTCACCGCCCGCGCTGATGCCAACATCAAAGTCACCGGTCCGCTTGCGAGTGCGACAGTAAAAGGGGAGGTCGCGCTGACGAACAGTCATTTCCTCAAAAACATCGACATCATACCCATCGGCCTGCCGGGTCGGCCCGCGCCCGAGCCGCCTTCTTCCACACCGATGCTGTCGCTGCCCGATCCGCCGCTGCGCGATTGGAAATTCGACGTCGCGATCAAGAGCAAGGATCCATTTCTCATCAACGGTAATCTCGCCACCGGCGACGCCATCATCGATATCAAACTCAACGGCACGGGGCTGCATCCCGGTTTGCAGGGTCAGGTGCGACTGCAGAATTTCGACGCGACCCTGCCCTTCAGCACGCTCACGGTGCAGTATGGTTTTCTCTATTTCACGCCGGACGATCCGCTCAATCCGCGGGTCGAGTTGCACGGCACTTCGCTCATCCGCGATTACACCATCAACGTTTACGTTTACGGAACGACTCAGGCGCCGCAGGCGGTGTTCAGCAGCGAACCGCCGTTGCCGCAGGAGGAAATAATTTCACTTCTGGCCACGGGAACGACGCGCGAAGAACTTACTGGCAGCGGTAACGTCCTTGCCAGCCGCGCCGCATTGCTCCTCGTCAAACAGCTCTACGCAAAGTTCTTCAAGAAAGGTCAGCCGACGAAGAACGACTCGTTCTTCAATCGCCTGGATGTTGGCTTCGGCACATCCGAACAGCGCGCGGGCGAGCAAACAGCAACCGCCAGGTTCAAGCTCACCGACAACATCGTGCTCATCGGCGACGTTGGGATCGCTGGCGATTATCGCGGGCAGGTGAAGTATCTGATCCGGTTTCGTTGATGGACGAGGTTGTGTAGTGCGACCATCGCAGCGACACGCGATTTAGAATGCCGCCGTGTGGATGCAGAATACGTGATCGCAAATTTTTGTCATTCCGAGCGAAGCGCAGCGGAGTCGAGGAATCTCTAGCTCTAATGGCGCGTGAGTACAACTTCTGGGTTTACATGACGACGAACGACCACGACCGGGTGCTGTACATTGCCGTGACCAACGACCTGGCGCGCAGGGTGAGTGAACATCGAACGGGCGAAGTTCCTGGGTTTACAGCTGACTACCGCTGCCGCAAGCTTGTGTACTACGAGCACACGTCGGATGTGCATGCGGCTATTTCTCGCGAAAAGCAGCTCAAGAGACGGTCGCGCACAAAGAAGGCCACGCTGATTGCCCGGATGAATCCACGGTGGCTGGATCTCGGACGTGAGATTCTCGAACAATAGCTAGAGATGTCTCGGCTCCGCTCGACATGACAGGAGGATGTGCGTCCGCTGCCAACAGCGTTGCTCATTCCTCGTGTTCTAAGGAATGGAGAAAACGATGTTCTCTCACGGTGCTTAGCAATCCTGTGAGAATAGCGTGTTTACTCGCCCTGCTTTGCGGCCTCTGCCTTGCGACCTCGCACGCGCAGAACGCGACCGAGCTGCCGCAGCAAAAAGAGAAACAGAAACAGCAACGCGCGGTGGCGAAGCAGCAGGAGAAAGTGGCGCAGCGCGCCAATATCGAGTTTAGCGGAAACAAAGCTTTCGATGACAAAGAGCTGCGCTCGCAATTGAAGGAGCAGATCACCACCATCGAGCAATACGGGTTGAGCAGCGCGCGCGGCGACGACGCCGCATTTTTCACCGGCCTCTTCTACAAGAAGCATGGCTATGCGCACGTCGAGGTGCGCTATGAAATCGCCGGCGATCGGCTGCGGCTGATCGTGGATGAGGGGCCGCTGGTGCGCCTCGGCAATATCGAGTTCTCCGGCAACAAGAGCATCACCGCTGACAAACTGTTCGAGTATTCTGTGGGACCAACACGGGAGCGGTATTCGAAAATGCAGTCATCGCTGCCGTTCGTGAGCGCCGATGTGGAGGAAGGCGCGAACCTGGTGGAACGCTTCTACATTTCTGAAGGCTTCATCGACTGCCACGTCGAGAAACCGCGTTACGACTTTCTTCAGCCAGACCTCGTTAGCGCGCTTATCGTGGTGCAGGAAGGTCAGCGCTATTCCTTCGGCCCAATCGAGTTCGCCGGCCCGACGGTTTACGACCGCGAAACCTTGCGCGGCCAGCTCCTTGATTTAATCAACCAGCCTTACACCGACGGGCGGGTCGCGGACATCCCGCGCCGGTTGCAGGCCTACTACAAGGCGCGCGGCTACTACGCCGTGAAAGTGGACGCCAGCGGCAATCCGACGGCGGCGGTGGGCGGCCATGTGCCCGTGCGCGTGACGATCGATCCGAGTCACATTTACTACTTCGACGGCGTGCAGGTGACCGGCACGCAGCAATTGCGCCCGAGCTATCTGGTGAATCGCTTCCGCAAATTGCGCGGCCAGCCTTATAGCCCGGATGTGATCGAGAAAAAATTCCGCGAGCTCATGCGCACGAGCCTGTTCAACATTCTCCAGATTAATCCCACGCCGATCTACGGGAACCAGCTGCGGCTCGACATCAACGTCGAGGAAGCGAAGCGGCAGGTATTCGGTTTTTCCATCGGCTACGGCTCGTTCGAGGGTGCCATCGTCGGCGTGCAATATGCCAATCGCGATCTCTTCGGCTACGGCCGGCCCCTGACCACTTCGATCGAAGTTTCCGAGCGCGGCTACAAGGGCGACATCCTTTACGAAGATCCGTACTTGTTCGAGAGCGATTACTCGCTGCGGGCGCGCCTTTCGGCGCTAACTTTCGATTTCGACGGCTACTCGAAGTTCGAGCTCGGCGGGCGCTTCACTCTCAGCCGCAAGCTCACCGACCAATACGAAGTCGCACTCGTTTACACTGGGCGCCAGGTGGAGATCACTGACTCGAGCATTCGTCCGCCCGAGTTGATTGGACAGGATTCGTATTTTATCAGCTCGATCGGTTTGACGCAGACACTCGATCTACGCAAGAACCCTCTGGTTGCGCCGCGCGGATTCGTTTTCGACAACACGATCGATCTGGCGAGCAACGCCATTGGCAGTAGCATCAATTTCCTGCGAACGACTGCGCGCGGGAGCTATTACCTTTCTTTCGCACCAGAGCCGGTTGCTGTCGTCGGCGGTGAGAACCTGGAGAAATCGAGATTCCGGAAATGGTTTGAGCGCAGCTTGCTGGCGGTTGGCGCGCGCGCCGGGATGGTGTATCCGCTCGATACTGCCGGCACAACCGAGCAGCTTGCCATCCCGATCGACGAACGCTTTTTCAACGGCGGCAGCACGAGTGTGCGCAGCTTCGGCGAACGCGATCTTGGCCCACACGATCGCCGCGGCAATCCGATTGGGGGGGAGTTCTACACCATTTTCAATGTCGAATACACGTTCCCGCTTTACGGCGAACTCAAGGGCGCGG
>DAIRIE010000111.1:8410-8941 GCA_036809705.1 Chthoniobacterales bacterium | reverse complement strand
GCCGAGTGATTTCACCAGTTCCAGGTTGCGCGTGCTGCAAACGCCGGTCACATCCGCCCCGAATGATTTGGCCATTTGCACGGCGAATGTTCCCACTCCGCCGGACGCGCCGTTGATCAATACCTTCTGGCCAGCGGCGATCTTTCCCTTGTCGCGCAATCCCTGCAACGCCGTCACCGCCGCGACCGGCGCCGATGCTGCCTGAGCAAATGTGATGCTCGCAGGTTTCAGCGCGACTGCGCGATCCGCTCGCGCGCAGATGTATTCGGCCAGTGCGCCATTTTTCCCGCCGAACACTTCATCGCCCACTTTGAACCCGGTCACCTTGCTTCCGATGGATTCAACCGTGCCGGAGTAATCGACGCCCAGCCGCAGGTCCTTCGGTTTGCGCAGGCCCATTCCGAGCCGCATCAGGTAGGGCGTCCCTTCCATCAGGTGCCAATCGAGCGGGTTCAGCGACGCCGCGCGAACTCGGACCAGAATCTGGCTTTCATCGGGCACCGGTTTTTCGAGATCAACGATCTTGATCAC
>DAIRIE010000111.1:2499-8400 GCA_036809705.1 Chthoniobacterales bacterium | reverse complement strand
CCGTAATCGCAGCGGACAATTCCCTTCATCGCCACGCCCTTGAAACTGGAGATTCGATCGCAATCATTCGTGGAAGTCCAGTACGCAACGAGCAGCGCCGCTGCCGCAAGCAGCAGGAACACGAGTGCGCCCCATTTAAGAAATCGTTTGATTTTCATGGTGGGTCTTCCGGTCAACTCTTCTGCGATGAGCGCCAGGCGGCCAGCACTTCCTTTTCGCGTTCAGCCGGCAAGCCGGCGTGTAATTTGGCCTGCCGTTCCGCTGGTCGCGATTTGAACCAGGCCAGCGTGCCGCGCGCAGTCTCAGGCAGGGGGCGAAAGGTCAATCCCTGCGCCAGCGCGCGTTTGATGCTCGTCTGCGAGAGGCCGCCTTCTTCACTTTTCGGAGGCACCCACACCGTCATCTCGGTCCAGGGTTGAACATTGTTCTTCTCGAGGAAGCCGGCGTCGACCCAGGTAAAGTTCGCCTTCGCATTCAGAGCGCTCTTAATGCCGCCAAGCATTTCGCCCACGCCAAGCTGCTGCGCCGGCCCGGTGGCGTTGAAAATTCCAATCTCGCGATTTTCCGCCATGCGAATGGTCCATTCGGCGAGATCTCGGGCGTCGATGAACTGAACGGGATCACTCGGTTGCCCGGGTGCCATCACTTCCCCGCCGCGATCGATCCGCACCGGCCAGTAGGTGAAACGATCCGTCTCATCGCCAGGGCCGACGATCAGACCTGGCCGAATGATGAGCGCCTTGCCTGGGAACCATTTCTCCGCCTCCTTTTCCGAGAGTGTCTTGAGTGGCCCGTAGAGTTTGAACCCGGAGGCGCGCACTGCGTCCATCGTTTCCTTCATCGGGTCAGCGCCGTCGTATTTCGCCAGTGCCGAGTCTTCGTCGATAGGCTTGCTCGCGTCCGCGTAAACGGAAATGGTGGAGATGAAGATATAGCGCTCGACGTTGCCCTTCAGAATCTGGCCGGCGCCGCGCACCCATGCTGGCAGCGTCGTGGGATTGTCGATGCACACGTCCCACTGCCGGTTCTTGAGTGCGTCGAGTTCGCCGTTGCGATCGCCGACGAGCTGCTCCACGCCATCGGGCAACTCACCCGGGTGGGTTTTGCCGCGATTGAATACCGTGACTTTGTGGCCGCGGCTGACCGCATACTTTACCTGATGCGGGCCGGTGAATCCGGTGCCGCCGAGAATGAGGAGGCGCATCGGTTTGACTTTGTCGTCGGCAAAAAGCCGCGTCGAGCGTGCGCTCCACGCGAACGCGCTGGCCGCGGAAACTTTGATGAAATGACGACGGGTCGTGAGCATGTGGTGAGAGTTCTAATCCCGGAACCAAACACCCGCGAACTAGCCGCAAATGAGCTTGGCCGGAGCAAAGGCAATCGGTAGGATGCATTTCATGATAAAGCGAATCTGTTTTCTCCTCTTCCTTGGCACACTGGTCGCGTCTGCCGCCGAAACCCAACCGAGCGAAGCCTCGGTCAAACAACTGCTCGAGGTCACGCGCGTCCATAGCCTCCTCGACGCCACCATGACGCAACTAGATGGCTTTATGAAACAGGCAATGCAGCAGGCGACGCAAGGACAGCCGATTACGCCGGAGGTGCAAAAGCAGATCGACAAAAGTCACGCTGAACTGATCTTGATGATGAAGGAAGTTCTCGACTGGAACAAGCTGGAGCCGATGTACGTGCGCGTTTATCAGAAGTCCTTCTCCCAATCGGAAGTGGACAACCTGATTGCGATGTACAAAACGCCCGCTGGACAGACGCTGCTGACGAAGATGCCAGTGGCGATGCAAAACACGATGTCGGAGATGCAGCAATTGATGCAGCCAATCATGCAGCGGATTCAACACACGCAACAGGAGGTCGCGGCAAAGATTCAGAGCGAGAAGGCCAAGGGCGGAAGTTGATCGAGCATTTCGGCCGGCGTTTTTTTGCAACGACAGTACCGGCAGGTGGGCAATGATCACGCGACGCAGAGCGGCGCGACTGTTGAGTGCAGCGACGGCCGCTATGTTTCTTCCATTTAAGATTGAGCGACTGCCGGCGGCAGAGGAGTCATCGGGAATGCTCACCCGCGCGATTCCGGCATCTGGCGAAAAGCTGCCTGCCATCGGCCTCGGCACGTGGCAGGTTTTCGATGTCGATGCCGCGAACGCACAATCGCTTGAACCGGTCCTTGCCAATTTCTCAAAACTGGGCGGGAGTTTGATTGATTCTTCTCCGATGTACGGACGCGCCGAGCAGGTGATCGGCGAGCTCCTGACGAAGCTCAAGCTGCGCGATTCCCTTTTTCTCGCGACGAAGGTCTGGACGCGCGGAAAGCAAGCGGGCATTGATTCCATGGAACGCTCGTTCGCGCGGCTAAGAATGAAAACGATCGATTTGATGCAGGTGCACAATCTAGTCGATGTCGAGACGCAGCTTGCCACGATGCGGGAATGGAAAGGGCAGGGCCGTTTCCGTTACATCGGCGTGACGCATTACGCCGCGAGCGCACTGCCTGAGGTGGAGCGGGTGCTCGCGCGCGAGAAAGTCGATTTTCTCCAGATCAACTATTCACTGATGGAACGGGAGGCTGAGCAGCGGGTATTGCCCATGGCGCAGGAGCGCGGCGTGGCGGTGATCGCAAATCGGCCGCTCGGCGCGGGTGATCTCTTCGGGCGTGTGCGCGGGAAAGCGCTGCCGGATTTTGCCGGGGACATCGATTGCACATCGTGGGCGCAGTTTTTTCTGAAGTGGATTATCGCGCATCCGGCTGTGACCTGCGCGATTCCGGCGACGGGCAATGTTGTTCATCTGGAAGACAACCTTCGCGCCGGCAGCGGACGGTTGCCGGATGCGAAGATGCGCGCGCGGATGGTCGATTACGTGGGGAAGTTGTAAACAGCGACAACGCCAGGCTTTCGGGCTACGACCACTACCGCTGCTTGGCCGGAGTTCGCGCAAATAGTTGCGCCCGATTTGCCCTCGAAATCTGCGTCATGGCGCGGCTCTGTAACAATGCCGGCGACGGGGAAGAATTTTCTGGCTGAGGCACTTGCCGCAAAAAATTTGCAAGAAATGACTTGCGCGACTTGTGAATAACCGCCAAACATCCGCCGCGTGAGACGCCTTTTCCTGCTCGCCGGCGTGACTGTGTCGGCATCAATTCTCGCCAGCGCGGCCGCGCATGGGCAGATGCTGGCGCCTCCGAAATTACAGCTCGGCGATGGCGTTCAGGCGAAAACGCAGACGAGCACTGTGCCACGCTACGTTTTGAAAACGCCGGACGGCAAGCGCGAGTCAGTGCCGATTATTACCGAATATTATCCGCGGCAAATCGTGCGGCCGTTTGCCACAGTCGATCGGCAGATCGATCCCAAGCTGCTGCGCGCGGCCAGCATCGCGGAGGAACGGGCGCACGCCCATTCGCGTTCGCTCTGCTGGCATTACGTCAAGGATGCGCTGCTCGCGTCCGGCGTGATCGACTCGCGGCCCAAAACCGAATACGCGCGGGATGCGGCGCAGGAGCTGGTGACGAATTACGGATTCAAGAAACTGGCGGTGCGCGATCCTTTTACCGCGCCGGTGGGATCGGTGCTCGTCTATGGCCCGAGCCGAACGGCCGGGCATGTGGAGTTTCGCACCAGGAACGGCTTCGTGAGCGATTTTCGCTCAGCCACCCCTTCGCGGCGACCGCTCATCGGCGTTTACGCGAAGTTGTAAGCCGCGACTGTATGGCGTCTGTGCCAGACGCCAATGCGGTTAACAACATTCTTAGGGCGTTTCACAGAAACGCCCTACAGCAGCTCTAGCAGCCGCGCGCTTAGTTTGATTTCGGTACCGGCGAGCGCGACGGAAACGGGGCAGTTTTTTTTGGTTAACTCCGCCTGCTCTTGAAACGTCTGCTCATCGATGCCTGGCACCTCCGCTTCGCAATCCAAGGCGATCGAGGTGATCTTCGGCCCGCCGCCGATCATCTCCAGATTCACCGTCGCCGTCGTATTGATCTGCTTCGCGGCGTGTCCAGCTTTGGATAAATTCGAGGAAAGCGCCATGGAAAAACAGCCGGCCTCAGCCGCGCCGATAAGCTCCTCAGGGTTGGTGCCGGGGCCGTTCTCGAACCGCGAGGAAAACGAATATGCTCCCTCAAACGCGCCGCTGCCCAGCTTCATGCTCCCGCTGCCTTCCTTGAGTGTGCCATTCCAGACTGCTGATGCTTTACGTGTTGCCATAGATTTTAATGATGCAGTCTTGCATAACTGCAAACTCCGTCGCAGGCAACGTGCATGAGTAGTGAGCGGCGCATCGCGATGTGGTCCGGCCCGCGCAACATCTCCACCGCGATGATGCGGGCATGGGGTAATCGCGCCGATACCCTCGTCGTCGACGAACCGTTCTACGCATTTTATCTCGATGAAACCGGGATCGAACATCCAGGCGCAGCCGAAGTCATCGCGACGGGCGAAACGGACTGGCGCAAAGTCGTGACAGAGCTAACGACCCCTGACCCGCACGGCCGGAACATCGCTTACCAAAAACAGATGACGCATCATCTGCTGCCGGGAGTCTCACGCGAGTGGCTGCGCGAAGTGACGAACTGCTTTCTTATTCGCGATCCCGCCGCTGTTATGGCTTCCTACATTAAGAAGAACAATAACCCTACTCTCGCTGACCTCGGCTTTCCGCAGCAGCTCGAGCTTTTCAAAACTGCGAGCAGGCTGGGCGGAACGCCGCCGGTGATGGATGCTGACGATGTCTTGCGCGACCCGGAGCGGATGTTGCGTTTACTGTGCGATGCCATCGGCGTCGCATTTGATCCCGCGATGCTTTCCTGGCCGGCAGGAAGGCGCAGCACTGATGGCGTCTGGGGGAAGTATTGGTATACAGAAGTAGAGCGCTCGACCTGCTTCCAGGCTTACGCCGCGAGAGAGCACGTGGTGCCTGCACATCTGCGTGAAGTGCACCAGCACTGCCGCGAGTGCTACGAGCAGCTGCATGCGGTGCGTCTAAAATGAACTCACACGAAGTCCACAGAGGTCCCTACGGTTTTGATTCCTTTGTGTCCTTCGGGGACTTCGTCTGAGCTATTGGGAAAATGCTCCAGCAGTTTCACGAGAAGAACCGCAACCTGTTCGTCAACATCAACGGTCGCCTCGTTCACCGCGATGAGGCGGGAGTGAGTCCGTTCGACTCCGCGGTGCAGGGAGGCGATGCGGTCTGGGAAGGGCTGCGGCTTTATCGCGGCCGAATTTTCAAACTACACGAGCACCTCGACCGGCTGGAGCGTTCCGCCCGCGCGCTATCGTTTGCCGAGATTCCGCCGCGGGAGAAGGTCATCGAAGAACTTCGCCGCACCCTCGCGGCTAACGAGATGCAGGATGGGGTGCACATCCGGCTCACACTCACGCGCGGAGTGAAAGTGACTTCCGGGATGGATCCGCGACTGAACCAAAGCGGTCCGACGTTAATCGTGCTGGCGGAATACAAAGCGCCAGTTTACGCGAAGAGCGGCCTCAGATTCATCACCAGCAAAATGCGCCGGCCGCCACCCGAAGTACTCGATCCGCGGATCCACCACGCGAATTTGCTCAACTCCATCCTGGCGAAAATCGAAGCTAACAACGCCGGCGCAGATGACGCCCTCATGCTCGACACGCTCGGCTTTGTCGCGGAGACGAATGCCACGCACGTTTTCATTGTGCGCGGCGGCGAAGTCGCGACCAGCCGCGTCGTTGCCTGTCCAGAGGGGATCACCCGCGCGACTGTGCTGGAGATTTGCGCAGCGGAGAAAATCCCTCACCGGGAAGCTGATCTGAGGCTCGACGACATCTACGCCGCCGATGAGATGTTCTGCACCGGGACGATGGGCGAGCTGGCTGGCGTGGTGCAGGTTGATGAGCGCGTCATCGGCGG
>DAIRIE010000111.1:0-2470 GCA_036809705.1 Chthoniobacterales bacterium | reverse complement strand
CGTCTCGCGTGCTGGCGAAGGCGTCCCCGCCTTCGCGGACTTTGCCCGCCACGACGCTGTAGAAAAGCTTGTTTCAGCGGGACGCCGAAACCAGCACGCGCGACGCGTGCGCTACCCCGAACTCTGCGGCGCGACCCGTGGGCAAAAGCAAAACGCCGGGAACACTCGTGTGCTCCCGGCGTTTTAGGATTCTGTTGTAGCTCGTTAGAACGCGAAGGTAATGCCGGTCCGGGCCATGCCGAAGTTGTTACTCGGCCCATCGATCACGTTCCAGCTGAAGTCGTTCATCCAGCCGATGGTTGGGGTGAAACGCACTTCAAAGCCGCCGCCGAACTGGCCCATGATCTTCGACTGGCTGTCTTCCGCTCGCGTGCTGACGACGTTGCCGCCGTTGTCGAAAAGCACTTCGGTCCGCCCACCTCCGCCGAAGATGCCGCCGCCCCCGCCGAAAACGTAGGGCGCGAAACGGGTGCACGGAATGGGATAGCGCAGCGTGAAGGTGCCGAGCGCGGCACCGACTGCGCCGCGATCGCTGCGATCGCTTCGCTCGAAATTGGTACCGGCGAAGACAAAACCGCTCCTGTTACCGACAGCCAGCCCGTATCCTTCCACGCCGATGCCAAAGTAGCGGCCGAAGAAATATTTCCCATCGAGACCGCCGCCCCAGGCGTGATCCGATTCGAGATAAGTGTCATCCGGCCAGTTCTCGCCGGTGAAGGCGTACGTGCCCCAGAGGCTCACGTTCCATTCCTGGTCTCGATACCATGCCGGGCAGGGCGCCTGCGCGGCGGTCTGCACTGCGTTCTTGCCTGAGTAAGTCTCAGTTCCGCCAAATGCGATGGACGCGGCCACTCCCAGGGCACACGTACCGATGAGTATTTTTTTTGTCATTTTGTCCTTGGTTAAGTTGTTTCTCCCTTACGAGACAGCACGGAAGCTGTCCCGGTTACATTGTCAATAACGTAATCTTACTAGCTACGGACGTGCCAAATTATCTCCGAAACGCCCGGTCACTTCAATTCCGCGCCGTTGGTCGCATCGGTCACGACGAAGCGCTCGTGATGAAAGGTGGGATCGCCCCGGAACATCAGCTTTGCCGCATAACGCCGCTCCAGCTCGATGAGCAGTTCCTCGTCTTCTTCCTTTAATCGCCGGAGCACATCTGGATTCAAGATAACGCGAAACTCGTGCACGCTTTCCTGGTGCTGGCGCATGACGGTGTTGAGCGTGCGATGCAACTCCACGCTTGTGGTCATGGACGTCTTGACCACGCCGCGCCCCTGGCAGTATGGACAGTTCTCATAGATGGAATCGCTCAGGCTTTCCTGCGCCCGTTGCCGCGTCATTTCCATGAGGCCGAGCTGCGAAATCGCCAGGACGTGCGTCTTGGCTTTGTCGCGTTTGAGCCGCTCGCGCATGAGCTGGTAAACCATCTGCTGGTCTTTGCGGCTCTTCATATCGATGAAATCGGCGATGATGAGTCCGCCGACATTGCGCAGCCGCAGCTGGCGCGCGATCTCGTCCGCCGCTTCCAGATTCGTTTGCAGGATCGTCTTCTCCACGTCGCGGCCGCCTTTGTTGCGCCCGGTATTCACGTCGATGGCGACCAGCGCTTCGGTTTCGTCGATGACAATGTAGCCGCCGCATTTCAGCCAGACCTGCCGATGAAAGGCATCGTCGACCTGCTTCTGCACACCGAGCGTCTCGAAGAGCGGCGTCGCCCCATCGTAGAAATGCAGCCGGTTGCGTGAGCGACGCGAGATGTCGCCGATGAGGCCGGCCATGCGCTCGAGCGCTTCACGATCATCGCAAACGACCTCGTCGATCTCGTCGGTTAGGAAATCGCGCACGGTGCGATCGATTAGGTCCGGTTCCTCGAAGACGCGATGCGACGCGGGATTGTCCTTAATTTCATGCTCCACCTTTTGCCATTGCTCGAGCAGAAAGCGCAGGTCGCGCACGAAATAGCGGGCGCGCTGCCCCTCGCCCACGGTGCGGATGATTACGCCGACCCCATCCGGAATATCGAGCTCGCGCAGAATTTTGCGCAGCCGCTCGCGCTCCTTCGGGTCTTCGATTTTGCGAGAAATGCCGCTGCGGTCGCTGAAGGGCATGAGCACGAGATAGCGCCCGGCAAAGCTCAGGTTTGTCGTCACGCGCGGGCCTTTCGTGCCGATCGGTCCTTTCGTGACCTGCACGATCACTTCCGAGCCGACCGGATAGATGCTGGGAATGTCTTTGGCCGTAATTCGCTTTTTGTGACCCCGCTTATTCGGGCGGTCGATCTCCTCGATGCCGCTGTCGAGCGCCGCCGGGATTGCGTCCCAGAAATGCAGAAACGCATTCTTCTCAAACCCGATGTCCACGAACATCGCCTTGAGTCCCATCTCGATGTTCTTGACCCGGCCTTTGAAAACCGAGCCGACGATGTTGCGCGAGGAATTGCGCTCGACGCTATATTCTTCCAGCC
>DAIRIE010000110.1:0-8985 GCA_036809705.1 Chthoniobacterales bacterium | reverse complement strand
GCGAACCCATGACGACCGCGACCGATGTCTACAGCCTCGGCGTGGTGCTTTATCAGCTGCTTACGGGGAGCAAGCCCTATGCGATGGGAGATCGCACGCCAGAAGAAATGGTTCAGGTGGTTCGGGAACAGGAACCTACCCTCCCGAGCAGCGCCGTCGCCTCGGCTTCCCGCCAGTCAGGCGCAGGCTGGAAGCCCGCGCCACACCTCCTGCGCGGCGACCTCGATAACATCGCGCTGATGGCCATGCGCAAAGAACCCGCGCGGCGTTACCCTTCAGTCGAGCGCTTTTCCGAAGACGTCCGCAGGTATCTGGAAGGTCGCCCCGTCCTCGCGCGTAAAGATACTGTCAGTTATCGCACGGCCAAGTTCGTCCGGCGCAATCGCCTTCCCCTTGCCGCCGGAGTTCTGATTACCTTATCTCTGCTAGGAGGAATTATAGCAACTACCTGGCAGGCGGGGACGGCACGGCAAGAGAAGGCCAAGGCCCAAAGCGTGAACGAGTTTCTCGAGCAGATGATCAGCTATTCCAATCCATATTTGGACTCCTCCCGGAAGGACGGGCACGCTACGACGATGACAGAGGTTCTCGACGCTGCGGCGCGGCGCCTTGCAAGGAAAGACTTTGTCCAACAACCAGAGCTCAAAGCAGAGCTGGAGCGCATCATTGCCGCAAGCTATCACGGCCAGGGAAGGGAAAAGCTGGCAGAGAAGCACATGCAGAATTACGTTTCGCTCGCGAGCAATCTCTACGCGCCCGAGGATCCTCGGCTTCTTCCCGCGTTAATCTCTCGCGCTGCCCTGCTCTTTGCGAAAGGAGATCTGCTCGCTTCCGAGCGACTCTACCGGCAAATCCTGCCGCGCCTGCGGGAAGGATTCCGAAAGAGAAAGGTCAGGCCGATCGATCTCGCAGATGCGTTAAACAACTTTGCTTACCTTCGCCGCACCCAGGGTGATTCGCACGAGGCGGAGCTGCTCTTCCGCGAGATGCTCGCAATCAGCCCGCAATTGCCCGTCGAATCCCGTTTCATCGCCGAAATCCATCGCAGCACGTTGGCCTCCACGCTCGCGGATGAAGGGAAGTTCGAGGAGGCGCTGCAAACCGCGCGCGAGGCGATCGCAGCCGCGCAACGGGCTGGCCACACCGACACTCCCGGTTTCGGCTTTTCCCTTACTGTCCTCGGCGGCTTTTTAACCGACCAACGCTCCTTCAATGAGGCCGATGCGGCGCTATCTCAGGCGGAAAATATCTTTCGTCGTTACCTTGGTCCCGTTCATCTTTGGTTAGGAGATAATCTGCGCAATCAAGCGATCTCGCTGTATCAGCAGAACCGCTTGAGCGAGGCTCAGATCAAGAACGATGAGGCTTTGAAAATTTATAACGAAAGTTTCGGCCCACATTATGATCAATATCCTACTACGCTAATTACCCAGGGTCTGATCCTGAATAAGACGGGCAAAGCGGCTGAAGCAGAAAGCATCCTACGCCAGGCGCTCAAGCTGCGGACCGATTCGCTGCCGAAGGACCATTTCTGGGTGGCCTTGGCCGAGAGCGCCCTGGGGGAATGCCTGGCTGACGAGGGACGTAAGGCAGAAGCAGAGCCGCTTCTCCGCAATGCCTGCGAAGTCTTGGCACGAAAGCTTGGCTCGGACGATCCTCGCACACGCGCGGTGCGGGCCAAGCTCAGCTTCTATCATTTCGCGACGGGCGGAGTCGCCGGCCAGGCGATTGGTGCGCCGAACTGAGCTCCACCGGCTAATAGATTGAGCGTGGCGACACTCAGTGTAGTGTCGATAACGTGGCTCGCCCAGCTAAGAACAGCGCGTGGAATGAAGTGTTCGCGCTTCTCCTTTTAGGAATCGGCACGCTGCTGTTTCTGGCACTCATCTCCTATAGCCCGCGCGACCTGCCTTCGTGGGTGCCGTGGAGTTATCTCTCGCCGCCAAATCGCCCTGCGCAAAATTTTATAGGGCCGCTGGGCGCGATTTTCGCCAGCGTCTTCTATCTACTCATCGGGGCGGCGTCTTACTTCCTGGCCGCAGCGCTACTCGGCTTTGGAATTGCGAAGCTCTTCTACGCGCGCTTGCGGGTGAGTGCGCGACTTCCCTGGATCGTGCTCTTCGTCGTCTCCGGCGCGTGTTTGCTGCAATTGCAGAAGAGCCATCTGCAAGGCTGGCACGCCGCCTTCAACATCATGGGTCCGGGCGGATCGCTCGGTTATTTCTTCGGCAAAAAGTTTTTGCTCACCACGATGGGCGACGTCGGCTCCATGATTCTGCTCGTGGCTGTTTACCTGAGTTCACTCATTCTTATGACGGGTTTGCGCCCGATTCATCTGGTGCGCGAGACCGTCGCGCTTTCACGGCGCAGCGCGGGTTGGCTTCGTGAATGGCGGGTGCGCAGGGAGATGCAGCGCACGGATATCAAAGGCCAGATCGCGATCAGTGAGCGTGAGCTGGCGAAGCAACGCCGTTCAATTGAAAAGCAGCTGAAGAAGAAAGGCGCGGCTGAATCCGCGACGGTACCGGCGGAGGAACTGGCGGGGCGGCCGCGGCCGAAGGTTGTGGACACTACAGCGCTGCCAGAGGAGGGGATGCGATCGCGACGCAAACCGTCGTTAGCTGAGTTAACTACGGCCAGGACCACTGCGGGATCCCTGGGCTCCGCTCGGGATGACAGAGCATTCGACGCCTCGCAATACAGTTTGCCGAATCTCGATTTGCTCGACGCTCACGATCCGGAAGGGCGCGGCGGGGCAGATCCATCGGAGCTGGAACGCGTGCAGCAGACGTTGATCGAAACGCTGGCGCATTTTGGCATTGCAGTGGCGGCCGGCGACATTACTAAAGGGCCGACGATTACGCGCTACGAAGTATATCCGGCGAAAGGTGTGCGCGTGGACAAGATCGTCTCGCTCGAACGCGATCTGGCGCGGTCGACGCGGGCTGAGCGCATCAATATTCTCGCTCCGATTCCCGGCAAGGACACGGTCGGCATCGAGATCGCGAATACGCGCAAGATCAAGGTCACTTTGCGCGAGCTGATGCAATCCGCGGAGTGGGAGGAAGCGAAGGCGCGTTGCAAGTTACCGTTGGCGCTCGGGAAGGATGTTTACGGGCAGGTGATCATCGCCGACCTGGCGCAGATGCCGCACCTTCTCGTCGCCGGTACGACCGGCAGCGGCAAGAGCGTGTGCATCAATGCCATGATCGCGAGCATGCTTTTTCGCTTCACGCCGGAAGAGCTGCGCTTTGTCATGATCGATCCCAAGGTGGTGGAGATGCAGGTTTATGAGCGCCTGCCCCATCTCGCCTTTCCAGTGGTGACGGATCCCAAAAAAGTGTTGCTCGCGTTGCGCTGGCTGATTGAGGAAATGGAGCGGCGGTATCGCGTTTTTGCGCAGGTGGGAGTGCGCAATATCACGAGCTTCAACGCGCGTCCGAGGAAGAAAACGCAAGCGGAGCTGGAGTCGGAGAATGGCGACGCCCTGGCGGAGCCAGCGAGCGATGGCATCAAAGTCCCGCGCGAGGATGAGCTCACGATTCCCGACCACATGCCGTATGTCGTCATGATAATCGATGAGCTTGCCGACCTGATGCAGACGGCGCCGGCCGATGTGGAGAACGCCATCGCGCGCATCACGCAAATGGCGCGGGCGGCGGGCATTCACCTCATCGTGGCGACGCAGACGCCGCGGGCTGATGTTGTGACCGGAGTGATCAAGGCGAACATCCCGAGCCGCATCGCGTTCCAGGTGGCGAGCAAGATCGACAGCCGTGTCATCCTCGATGAAAACGGGGCCGACCGACTGCTCGGCCAGGGCGACATGCTCTACCTGCCTCCGAGCACGTCACGCCTTATCCGGGCACAAGGCGTGCTCGTGACGGACGAGGAGATGCGACAAGTTGTGGACTTCGTTTCTGCGCAAAGCACGCCGGCATTCGACAGTAGCATGGAGGAGAAATTGCAGGCCGCCGCCGCACTGGCCGAGGACGTGAGCGACGCGGACGAAGAGCTGGTGGAGAAATGTCTCGAGATCATCCGCCAGGAGAAAAAGGCGTCCACTTCGCTGCTGCAACGGCGGCTGCGGCTGGGCTACACCCGCGCGGCGCGCATCGTTGATATTCTGGAGCAACGCGGTATTCTGGGACCGGGCGAAGGCGCGAAGCCGCGCGAAATCCTGGTCGACCTCGATGCGGCGGTTTAACGCGCGAGCCCGCCATGTCGATCGAAGGACTCGGTAAAAAATTTCAGGCGGCACGCGAAGCACGCCGGCTCTCGCTCGATGAAGCCGCGCGGCTGACGAAAATCCGGCAATCGCGGCTGGCGGAAATCGAGGCGGACGATTTCTCGAATTTCCCGAGCCTCGCTTACGCCAAAGGTTTCCTGCAAATCTACGGCAAGTTCCTGGACATCGATGTCTCGCCTTACCTCGATGCTTTCGAAACGTCGGAGCACATCACCGTCGATGGCTATTCCTATCTCCAGGATAATCCTGCGTCCCGGCCGGCGCGTCCCGCAGCTGTGCGGGCGGAGCCGGAACGGACTTCGCTGCTGCCGCTCATCATCGGTATCATCGTGTTGCTGGGCGGGGTCTGGGTGGTCAAGCTGGTGCTGAACGTGCAGCGTATTACGCCCAGGCAAAGTGAGGCGGCGGCGACGGCTACGCCGGGTGCAACGCTCGCGGCAATCGAGCGCGCTGCGCCGGAGCCGACGCAGGCGCCGGCGCGCGTGGTGGCGGCTCCGGGGAGCACCCCGCCGGTGTCGATGAGCACTCCGACGGCGACAGTGGCTCGGGCAATCGCGGTGGAAACTCCTTCTTCAACGGCGCCAGCGGAGCCGACGGTGCGCCGGGCGCAACCGGTGCGGGAAGAAGATTTGGCCGCGGCGGTGGTGAGCAACAGCGGGGCGAGCGGCGGAGTTAATCGGATTGATATTCGGCCGCTGAAGCGGACCTACGTGCACGTCACGGTGGATGACGATACCGTCACACCTGCGTTTGAACGCTGGCTTTCGCCGAGCGATGGCGCGGTCGAATTTCGCGGCCGGCGCTTCAACGTCCACGTGCTGGACCGGGAGGCGGTGCAGATTCGCAAGAACGGCAAAATCGTCTCCGCCAATGATGCGGATCTGACGATCGACGAGTAGAGCTTACTCTGTCATCCTGGACGCAGCGCAGCGAAGTCAAAGCATTCCGTGGAAGTTAACACAAAGGTTGCGCAACGGGATGCCTCGACTGCGCTCAGGATGACGCCCACCAGCGTCGGCATGATAAGCCTCGGGTGCGCGAAAAACCTGGTCGATGCCGAGATCATGCTCGGCAGTGTGCTCGAGCGCGGGATGCGCATCACCTCCGATCCGAATGAAGCCGACGTGCTGGTGGTGAACACGTGCGCGTTTATTGATGCGGCAAAGGAGGAATCGATCGAGGCGATTCTTCAGGCGCATGAGCGGCGCGGGCTAACGAGGAATGGCCAGCAGAAGCTGATCGTGAGCGGGTGTATGTCGCAACGTTTCGCTCACGAGCTGCGTCAAGAGTTGCCAGAAGTGGACGCGTTTATCGGGCTGGATCAGGTGCGGGAGCTGGGGGCGATCGTGGAGCGGGTCGTGGCGCATGCCTCCGGCTTGCACACCACCGAAGCTGCAAGTGCGACGCATGCGCCACTTCCGCGTTCCAGATACATTCCCGACTACGACACACCGCGTTTTCGTTTAACTCCGCCGCACAGCGCCTATCTCAAGATCGCAGAGGGTTGCAATCATCCATGTTCCTTCTGCGTCATCCCGCAGATGCGGGGGCGCCATCGCAGTCGCACGCCAGAATCTGTCCTGTCCGAGATTCGCGCGCTGGTGGCGGAAGGTGTGCGCGAGATCAATCTCATCAGCCAGGACACCACTTATTACGGCATGGATTTGTGGAGCGAAAAAGCGGGGCCGCGACAGCCAGTGGACTCCGCGCGCGGGCCGACGCTGGCGTCATTGCTGCGCGAAATCGAAAAGATCGATGGCGAATTCTGGGTGCGTCTTCTTTACACCCACCCGGCGCACTGGAGCGACGAGCTCATCGCGACGGTGGCGGAATGCCGGCACGTCGCGCGTTACATCGACATGCCGCTGCAACATATCGAGGAGGAGATGCTGGCGCGGATGCGACGCGAGACCAGCCGCGCGCACATCGAGCAGCTGATCGCGCGGATGCGCGCGGGCATTCCCGGCGTGGCCTTGCGCACGACGTTCATCGTTGGCTTTCCGGGAGAGAGCGACGCGCAATTTGAGACGCTGCTGGAATTCATCAGGCGCACCCGCTTCGAGCGGCTCGGGGTGTTTCGATACTCGCAAGAGGAAGGCTCGCGTGCGGCGAAGATGCCGGGACAAATTCCCGCGCGGAAAAAAAACGCGCGGTATCGGCGCGCGATGCTGCTACAGCAGGAGATCGCGCGCGAGATGGCTGCGGGAAATGTCGGCCGCGAGCTAACCATGCTGGTCGATGAGCCGCTGATCGCGCGCACCGAAGCCGATGCGCCCGATGTGGACGCGCGCGTGATTTTATCAAACCCGGCGCCGGTGGGTGAGTTTATCAGGCGTCGTGTATGTGAGACGCGCGGGTATGATTTGCTGGCGTAGTGCGGCGCTGCGGACGTTGGAATGTGAATTGTGATCAGTGACTGGTGAATGGCGGAGAAGGCGCACGCGCCGAGTTCCATTCAATATTCACCAGTCATCATTCACCCCCACGCGGGTCCTGCGCTGATGCGCCTACCAACGGCGCCCACGCAGTTGTAGCAGCGGCGCGCCAGGCTCATCGCCGCACTTGACCAGTGACAAACGCGCACGTTTCTGCCAGAATCGCTTCCTCCCAGCGTTGTCCCATGGCTGAAACTAACGAACCAAGAAAGGAGACTGTGCGCATCACGCTGCCCCCGCGCGGACCAGCCTCCGCGCCCACCGCCAAACGGGAAACGGCGCAGATAAATTTACCCGCGGAACCTGAGCTTATAGAGAAAGAGGAAGCGCCACCTCCGGCGCCTCTGCCGCAGGTCGTTAGCCGGCCAGCGAGCGCCCCGCCCATCGCGCGCAGTCCCGTGCCGCCGCCTCCGACGCAATCGGTCGTGCCGCCGCGCCGGATTGTTCCACCGCCGCCCGCGCCTGCCTCCGCGCCCAGGTACCCGATCGTCCCACCCGCTCCTCCTCGCGCCGTTCCGCCGCGACCGCCTCCCGCGATTCCCGCTCCTCCGCCTGCACCGGCTGCCAAAGTGCCGCTGCCACGCCCCCTTTCACTCGTGAGTGTGCCCGCGCCACCCCAGCCTCCCTCTCCGGGCTCGCAGCCCAGAAAGGAAACATCGCGCATTAACCTCACGCCCGAGCCGCCGAAGAAAGAAACGTCGCGCATCGTGACGGCGCCGGAGCGGCCGAAAACAGTAAGGATGAGCAAAACGCAGCCGCTCGTTACCGTGACGGCGACGCCGTTGGCTCCGCCGGCCGCGGCAGTGAAAGTGGCGCCCGAGCCCGCGGAACCGGTCTCGATTGTTTCCATCCCGCTCGGCCTCTGCTGGACGCTGGTGGTCATCTCCGCCGCGATTTTGCTGATCGAGATTTGGACGTATGTTTCGTGATGGAAAATGCCATCACGCTGGACGAATCGAATTTTGACCGCGAAGTAAACAGCAGCGACAAGCCGGTGCTGGTCGATTTCTGGGCCGAATGGTGCGGCCCGTGCAAACTGATCGCGCCGCTCATCGATGAGATCGCGCGCGAAAAAGGCGAGTCGCTCAAAGTCGGCAAGGTCAACGTGGACGAAAACCAGAGTCTCTCGTTCAAGTTCAACATCCGCGCGATTCCCACGCTTCTGCTCTTCAAGAACGGTCAGGTGCGCGATCAGGTGACCGGGATGACGAGCAAGAAGGATTTGCTCGGGCGCATCGAAGCGCTGGCGTGATTTTCGCGGGAGCGAAAATCACGGTGTGAATAGTGATAGGTGAATAGACGGAGCGCGCAGCCGCTATTCACCAGTCACTGATCACCACTCACCTTCTTCGAAGTGCGCCCGGCGCGGCTCGAACGCGCAACCTTCGGCTCCGGAGGCCGACGCTCTATCCAGTTGAGCTACGGGCGCTCAGTGACGGTGTGATTGAGACTGGAGTATAAATGGCGGAGAACCCCGCAACAACTCGCGACCGCGGACAACCGGGGCGCTCGGCCGTGAGCAGAGTTGCCGGCGGCCAGCGCGTCGCTTCCAATGCTTCGTCATTTTTCCGCTTTCCGCCCTCGTGATAGTCTGGAAAAATCTGCGAAAATCTGCGGATAACAATCCGAAGTCGCCAACCGCCGGGCGAAACACCTGCTGGGCACACAGCTGGACGGCCGATGCTCCCCTTCAACGCAGTTGCGTTTGCGGCGCATCTGCGGAGATTCAACGCCCGCCGCAACGCCGGAAGGAGCCGCCATGAATCGCATCATTGACACCATCGAAGCCGAACAATTCAAGAGTGACGTCACCTCTTTCCGCGTGGGCGACGCCGTGCGGGTCCACACCCGCGTTATCGAAGGTGACAAGGAACGGATCCAGATTTTCGCCGGGCTTGTTATCGGCCGCAAAGGTCGCGGGTTGAACGAGACCTTCACCGTGCGGCGCATTTCCTACGGCGAAGGGGTCGAGCGCGTTTTCCCCATGCATTCACCGCGTATCGCAAGGGTGGAAGTGGAAAAACAGGGCAAGGCGCGCCGGGCGAAGCTGAATTATTTGCGCGAGCGCAAAGGCAAGGAAGCGACCGCGGTGCGGGAATAATGGTGAATGGTGATCAGTGAATGGTAGACGCGCTGTTCTATTCACTAATCACCTCACGATTCACATCTTCCAACTTTGCAGGGTTGCGCATCCGCGCATAACCTCCGCCAGTGGGCAGACGCTGCGGTTTTCGTTACGAAAAAAAACTGCGTGCAATCGGTGTCGTTCGCATCGCCGGAATCGATGAAGCCGGACGCGGG
>DAIRIE010000109.1:0-9049 GCA_036809705.1 Chthoniobacterales bacterium | reverse complement strand
CCCTGGTACGCGCAGATCGTGGCCGACCAGATGCAGGATTCGCTGGCCTCGTCGATCTTGCGTTCACGGATCGCCTGGCGCGCGAGCAGGCGCAACACCTGACCCACGTCGTCCCCTTGAAACTCACGCACGCCGACACCACCACTTTCCACGGCCGAATCGGGAGCCGGGCTCGTGGCCGTGTTGGTGGTGTTGGTCGTGCTCGTAGTCGGTGTCGCCGGCGCAGCGGTGCCGCCGGTCGCTTGCACCACCGTCATTGGCGGAGTGGTGCTGGTGGCGGTGGAGAGCGGAGCCGGGCTCGTCGTTGCCGGCGGAGGCGCGGTGATGGCGCTCGTCGCGCTGCTGCCGGCAGGGGCGGGCGAGCTCGCGCTTTGCGCCGATAAGAGAAGGCTGCCGGCGAAGAACAACGTCGCTCCGCTAACGAGCCGTAGAATGAAATTTGCCATAGTGTGGTTGATAAGGAGAAGTGCGGGAAGGTCTAAAGCAGGAAGCAGACCAGCCTTGAAATCGCGCAGATCAGCGCGACGGCGGAACGGTTTAGCTATGAGACGGCCGCAGCGGCAGCGCGGCGCGACAAAGGCAAAACAAGTCCGATGAAAAAACCGGAAACGAGTCCGCCCAAATGGGCCGACATGCTCACGCGCGGAGTGATGAGATCGAACGCGACCTGAAGCAGCACAATCACGCAAATATTGCGCAAGCGCTGTGACGCGAGCGGCGCGTGGCGATTGCGCAAAAGAAATCCGGCCCAGGCGCCGACAACGCCCATGATGCAACCGGAAGCGCCCACTAATTGCACGGCGAGATGCGCGCGCCACTTCGCCAGCAGGACCACGGTGATGCTCGAGCCGAGACCGGAAAGCAAATAGCAGGCGGCGAAGGCGACGCGCCCGATTTGCCGCTCGAGGGCCGGGCCGAGGATGAGCAGCGCGAACATGTTGACGATGAGATGCAGCGCGCCGTAGTGAAGAAACAGCGCCGTGAACATGCGCCAGTATTGATGGGCGAAGAGCACCCAATCGGTGTCGAGCCAACCGAGACGATTGAGCGTGCGCGGGTTGGTCGGTCCGCCAAAGAGAAGCTCAGCGAGAAAAGCGGCGGTGTTCAGAACGATCAATGTGAGAACAACCGGCGAGACGGTGAGCGAAGGTCTGGGCGCGCGATATGATGGGTCGCGCGCGGCGCGGAATCGATGACGCCGCCACGCCGGCACGAGAAGGAACGCGCACCAGGCGCCGAGAGCGATCCAGCCGGCGAGTGATCGCGCCACAAACCACGCCGCGGCGGAAGCGACGAGCACGCTTGCGGCGGCGAGCCGCACGCGCGGGTTGCGGGCGCGGAAGCTTTGCCAGATCACGAGCAGCGAGGAAGCCACCGCAGTGAAAAGCAGGAGGTGATTTAGTTCCATCGTCACGTGATGAAGGAGCGACTGTTGCCCTTCTCTGGAGGGGAGTGTCTCACCTTAGCGGATTGCGCGAGGGAAAAAATGCGCGCGAACCGCTGTCATCCTGCGCGAGCGACGCGGAGTCGAAGAATACCGCGACGTTTCCGTTGAGGTCCCGCCACGGGATCCCTCCACTTCGCTCGACATGACGGCAGTTTCTTTTTCGCGCGTCTTCGGCAATGCTGAAGGCGTGCAAGTTTCCGTCACAAATTATCTCGACGTCGTTTCTTCCTGGTGCTTTTGGGCCGAGCCAACGTGGGCTGAACTAAAGCGCCGATATTCCGAGCGCGTAAGACTCGACTGGAAGATCGCGCTCATGGATGCGGCTGGTTTGCCCAAGTCGCGCGCCCAAGGGGAGTGGTTCTATCGACGCAGCGGGGTGATGAATCGCGCTCCATTCATGCTGCGCAGCGACTGGTATGAGCCGGTGTTATCGGAATATCTCGCACCTAATCTCGTGGCCGAAGCTGCGCGGGCGCTGGGCGTGACGGATGACCGCGCGCGTCTCGCTCTAGCCAACGCCACACTGCGGGAAGGCGCGCCGCGCATTCGCGAGATCGAAGTCGCGGCTGCGATCGTGGCGCAAGCGTGCGGGATTAACGAGCAGCAACTGGTGGAGCTGGCGCGTTCTGCGGAAACTGAAAAACGCGTGCGCGCCAGCACGGCGGAATGGCAGTCGCTTCGGGTGACGCAGCGGCCGACGCTTGTCGTCGACACCGAAATCGGCGACCGCGCAGTTTTTTCCGGCGTAGTTAAACTTGAGCCAATTGCGGCGACTATCGACTCGATGCTTGAGGACGCGGACTTCTACGCATCGCACAAAGCGCACTTCGGAGATCCGCCGTCGCGGTAATGCGACACGATCTCGCGGTGGCGAGCCCAATTTGAATATTCAATTTGACTTCGGTGCAGTGTTTGCTGACTAAGTTCTTTAGTTTCCATTTTGCGACTGAACCATCCTTATCCAGAATCCGTTTCGGCGTTCGCTGCTGCGCGAACTCTTCGCCGTGCTCGTCGCCACGGCGTGCACGTTTGAGTGTGCCATTTTTGCGTCTCAGTGCTGACGGATTCACCTATTGAAATCATGATGTCGCGACGGCGCACTCCCGTTGCCTCTGGAGGAGTCTTTCTCTGCAACAGCAATTTCGTGTAAATGGCCGCATCCGCGCCCGTGAGGTGCGCGTGATCGTGGGAGCGACGGGCGAACAACTCGGCGTGATGAAGCTCTCCGACGCGTTGCGGCGCGCCGACAGTCTTGGTCTCGACCTGGTCGAAGTCGCGCCTACGGCCAATCCGCCCGTGTGCAAAATCGTGGCCATCGGGAAATTCCGCTACGATCTCTCGAAACAGGAGAAAGACCGGCGTTCATCGGGCACGCGACTGAAGGAAATCAAATTCCGCGTCAATATCGACGATCACGATTACATGACGAAGATTCGCCACGGCGAAGAATTCCTCGACAAAGGCAACAAGGTGCGGGTGCAACTGCAATTCCGCGGGCGCGAAATGGCGCACCAGGAATTCGGGATGCAGTTGATGCACAAGGTAAAGCAGGATCTCGCCGGCATGTCGCAGGTGGAGATGGAGCCGAAGGCCGCGGGGCGAAACATTACGATCAAGCTCGGCCAGGAGCTGTTCAAGGACAAGAAGCTCGACGAGATGGAGCAGCTGACGCTGACCCTGGAGCCGAAGCTGGCCGGCCGCAATATTACCATGACGCTTTCACCGCTGCCGGCAAGCCGGCGGAAACGGCGTTTCGCGCCCATCGGCGAGCCAGCGGAAGCAGATCAGCCGAACGGCAGCGAAGCGCCCGCCCTGTAGCCGCTTCGCTGCGAAGCGCGAGAAGCAATACGGCTCGCTCTTCCGCCAACAGTCCCCGTTAAGCCCGCGACCGTTGGCACAAACGGCAGCTAAGGTGAAGGCGTTCGCGCCGGTGAAGACGTCTGCGGTCGCCGCAGATTCGGATTGGCAATCGGTCCGCCGCTTGGCATCGGTGGCGGCGTCGCCGGGCCGCGAAGTTTCGCTTCCAGGAATGCCTTTCGCTGTTGCGCGTCGGCGTTATCCGCATCGAGCTCTAGCGTTTTGTTCACGTCAGCGAGTGCGCCTTGCAAATCGCCTTTGGTTTGCAGAACGATCGCGCGCACCTGGTAGTATTTCGCTTCCTTCGGCTGCAACTTGATCGCCTGAGAATAATCCGCCAGCGCCTTATCGTGGTCCTTCATCTGCATTTCCACGTATCCGCGTTGCTCGTAAATATCGGGATCATCCGGTTTGATCTTGATCGCTTCGGAAAGATCGGCCGCGGCCTGGGGGTATTTTTGCTGCGTGCGATACTCGACCGCGCGCTGGCGCAAAGCCGCGACCAGGTTCGGCGCGTAGCGCGGTTCGAGCTGCGCCGCTTTCCGGAAAGCCGCGATCGCCTTATCCCAGTCTTTTGTCTTCGACGCTTCGATGCCTTCCTTCGTGGCGGTGGCTGCGTCCTGATTGCCCTGCGCGCGCAGCGGCGAGGCACTCAATGCCAGCGCGGCAACACACAAGCTGATGATTCTCATGTAAAACATATGCTCTGCCTCCGAATTTGCGGGCAAAATTAATGCGGTGAATTCCCCGAAACTGTCAACTCGCTAAACCACCCGAGGTCAACCGCTCTCTTGCTCGCTCTTGTATTCGTTTTCCACCGGCGCGGCGGATTGCGCCGGCGCACTCGCGCCCCCTTCATCCACCCGCACGATTCGTTGCGCCCGGCCGCTGCTTTCATCTATTTCCAACAGCACTCCCCGCAGCCGCACTTCGCCATTGGCCACGGGAAATTGCGTCGGCATGTTCGAAACGAAACGCGTCACGATCGGTTCGACGGCGCGACCAAGGATAGAATTCACCGGGCCGCACATGCCAGCATCGCAGATGAACGCTGTGCCTCCCGGAAAAATCCGTTCGTCCGCTGTCTGCACGTGGGTATGCGTGCCCAGCACGGCCGAGACTTTGCCATCGAGAAAATGCCCGAGCGCGATCTTCTCGCTCGTCGTTTCGCCATGGACATCGACGATGATGTTCGGTGTCTCCGCGCGCATCCATTCCACTGCCGACGCCAGAATTGGAAACGGATTATCCAAAATCGGCAGCATGAACGTGCGGCATTGCACATTGATGACGCCCACTTTTCCCTTTGCCGTCTCCAGCACCACCGCGCCCTGGCCCGGCGCCCCGTCCGGGTAATTAATCGGCCGCAGCAATCGCGGCTCAGTATCGATGAAAGCGCGAAGCTCCTTCTGGTCCCAAACGTGATCGCCGGTCGTGACGACCGAGACTCCGGCCCGCAGCAGATCGATGGTGATTTTTCCCGTTATGCCGCGGCCGCCGGCAGCGTTCTCGCCATTGGCTACGATGAAATCGAGCGCGTACTTCTGCTTCAGCTCCGGTAAACGCCCGATGAGAGCGCTGCGGCCTGGTTCGCCCACGATGTCGCCAAGGAAAAGAACGTTGAGCACGTGTCCAGCGTATGCGTCGCCGGGTATGCGCGCAGCAAAAACTTCCCGCCTCCGCTGTAGCGGCGGTCTATGACCGCCGAGATGGCGATACATTGCGGCGTCCGGCGGTCATAGACACGTCGCGACAGAAGAACGCGCGCCCGACGCTGGTGTGACCTAAGTTCCGAACGAATGCTTCGGATGAACCGCTCCTCGCGCAATCTCGCTCTTGCGTTGGTATGCGGCGTCGGCTCGTTCGCGTCTGCCGAAAATCTCAGCCCGCTGGCGGCAAAACCGCGCTGGTTCACTCTCGAGCGTTATCAGGAGACGATAACCCGCGACGATTTCGTCCGGCTGCTCGACACGGTTTACGCCACACGCGGATACGGCGATCTCATCCGGATTGAGGACGATTCTGCCCGGATCGTCGAAGACCGCGCGGCAAACAGCTTCTTCGCTCTGCGTTTTGCCGGGGAACAGCCGCGCAAACTTCCGCGGCATTACTGGCGTCCCATCGAGCAGCTCGCCCCTGCCGTGAGGCCGCTCGCGCACCTCAACGTTGCGCTCGATCCAGGCCATCTTGGCGGCGCGTGGGCAAGAATGGAAGAGCGCTGGTTTCAGGTGGACGACAAACCGGCGATCGAGGAAGGCGAGCTGACGTGGCGGGTCGCGAAACTGCTCGCGCCGAAACTGCGCGCGCTCGGCGCCGAGGTCTCGTTCGTGAGGCGCCACGCGCGACCCACCACGCCAAAGCGGCCCGACGATTTTCGCGAGCTCGCCAGGACGGTGTTGGCCAAAGCAGGCGTAACCGACCCCGCGGAAAACTACGACAGCGCAGACGATGAGAACAAAGAGAAGAGCACCCGCTGGCAAAGCGAGCTGCTCTTTTACCGGCAAAGCGAAATTCGCTATCGCGCCAAACGCGTTAACCAATTCCTCCAGCCAGACCTCGTCCTTTGCCTGCATTTCAATGCCGAAGCGTGGGGTGACCCGAAAAGCCCGACGCTGGTCGATCGCAATCATTTTCACGTACTCGTGAACGGCTCGTATCTGCCGGACGAGCTCGAGCACGACGACGTCCGTTACGAGATGTTGCGCCGTTTACTGAGCCGCACCTGGGACGAAGAGCTGCCGCTGGCTGACTCGATGGCCGCGCGCTTCGCCGCTGAAACAGGTTTGCCGCCGTACGAATACACCACTGACACCGTGACCAAGGTCGGAACGAGCGGCTATGTCTATGCCCGCAATCTTCTCGCCACCCGCCTCTATCGTTGCCCCGTCATCTACTTCGAACCGTATGTCATGAACTCGAACGATGCCTTTGCCCGAATAGAAGCTGGCGACTACGAAGGCACTCGCGACGTAAACGGTTTGCCGCGCCCGAGTATCTTTCGCGAGTATGCGCAGGCTGTGGCAGATGGCCTGGCGGAGTATTGCCAGACCACCCGCAAAATCCCTCGACCTACGCAATAGGAGCAGGAGTGTGCCGCTAGAAACTCAGATGCTCCAGGTGAATAGGAAACGCGTTAAAGATCTCATCGCAGAAATGGGTGGGGTACTTGTAGTCAAAGACTCTTTGATTCCCCGGCTGCAAACCTACGAGTTCGGCATACGAATCACCGCTCAAGTAGCCGCCAGCTACGGAATAATCAACCAGGTAATTGTCGCGCGCGTCTTCATAAACGCTGGAACAGATTTCACTGACGATGGGTCGATCATAGCTATAGATTTCGCGTGCGGCATTATAGCTAAAGTTGAAAGCATACTTCCGCGGCGCCGCGTATGTTCGGCTGATGCCAGGTGGCGTCTGGCTTAAGCTGTGAAAGCCGTCATCAAACAGCAGAAGCCTGTCATCGTACGTGATAGATAACGCATGCTGCCCAATGGGAGCGACTCCCTGTGGCAGGCTCAACGCTAGCCTGCGGAGACTGGGGTATTGATACCAGGCCTTGCTCGTATCGCCGAGAATCCATTTGATCCCGCTTGTTTTATAATCAAGTGCGATAACGAAGTTTTCTCTGCTTGAGATAATAACGGAGTCGTCGCTCGCCCGGTAAGTGACGGAGTTATTATGGAACCAATCCTGGCCGGGGCGAACAAACGCACTCGGATCATCTCCACCGGCCCGCATCGCTCTCGAGATAATCGTGGCCATATTCCACATTTTGCGAACACTGCCGTGTGTCTTGTTGACCTCGAGGATAACGCTTTCGAAATCAACGTTTGTATTCACTTCCACAAACAGCCCGGTCTTACCTGGATCAATATTGTGATGGAAATCTGTCACGCCAATATTGCTGTAGTCGCCCACGACCGTGACGGTTCCATCCAGCTCCATGCGAAGCAGCTGTGCCCCTGATCCGATATAAACTCCGTTGTCGATAAAGGCACTGGCTACGTTCGATACTCCGGCCGTGCCGACCCAGCGAACGTTTCCATCGGTATCCATCAAGGCGGGAGAAAAATATCCGCAGCTGTTTTTCAAAATCATGTAGTCATAGCTCAGACTGGTCGAGCGACTCCGCGCCTGGACTTCGATTCGCTGGTTGTACCTGCACGGATCGCGGAAAGTGGGCGTGAAAACGGAAACGACACTCTGTTTTGATGAGTTGTCTCGAAAGAGGTAGTTCAGCGTCACCCCGCTGTTTAAACCGTCATACAGCCCGAACACTGGAACTTTCAGATTGCCAGCGTAATCGAGATATCCTTTGCTCAACAAATAGCGGGTCGAGTAAGTTGCTGAGATCGGGCGCGTAACCGACCCGGGTTTGGGTTGAATAGTGAACTGAACGCTTAACAGATTAGTCATCGGACTCACTTTGAGATTAAGGTTTCTGATGAAAGGCGTTGGCCCGGCCTCTTTGCTCACCAGAATGATGCTGACGTCATCCGCCTGGGTGGCGCTGGAGGATTGTAATGTAAAAACGAGCCCGCTCGCGGCCATCACAACTACTCGTCCCATGTGGAGCATCCTACTAATTCCACCACTTCCAATGTTGAATGAATGCATCGAATTGACCCTTTCGAATTTTAGAACAACTCCTGACGTTCTGTTATACAGCGCGAGCATGTTTGTTTTCATCACTCAGAGTCAAGCCTAATGCGCCCGGACTGGCGGGAGCATTGGCTACTTGCGGGCCGCTCGGTTCGCCGAAGCGAAAATGCGCACGCTGCTCCGTTACAGACGCGCTATTGCCTCTTCAATGTCGCGCATCGTCACATCCCACGACAGACAGGCGTCACCCAGACGTGGCGTCACCACAAAACGCACTAGGTCGCCCTCGAACTTTTTGTCGCGCGCAACGGCTTCAAGGATTTTCCGACGGTCAATTCCGGCTTGCAATTGCGTCGGTAATCCAAGCCACTCGAGTAACGCGATCACGCGCTCACATTCACTCGACGTGAGGCCGGCGCGCTTCACCGAGATCGCGCAGGCGGCGACGATGCCGAGGCTCACACACTCGCCGTGTGGAAGACTGAAGCCGCTGGCGCATTCAATTCCATGACCCATCGTGTGCCCGAAGTTCAGCAGCGCGCGCGCGCCTGAAGTGTCGCTTGGATCAGCGGCAATGATGGCGGCTTTGATCCGGACGTTGCGCGCGATGAGATCGGCAGTTGCGGTCGCTTCGGGCGAATCGCGCAGCGCGTCGAACAAACCCCTATCCCGTATGATCGCGTGCTTCACCATCTCGGCATAACCCTGCCGCTGCTCGCGGGGCGGCAATGTTTTCAGTGCATCGACATCAGCGATGACCAACGACGGCTGATGAAACGCACCGATAAGGTTTTTGCCAGCGGCGAGATTCACCCCCGTCTTGCCGCCGATGGAGCTGTCCACCATCGCGAGCAGCGTCGTTGGAATCTGCACGTGAGCGATCCCGCGACGAAGAATCGCCGCGACAAAACCCGATAAATCACCGACCACTCCGCCTCCCACTCCCACAAGGACTGAGCTGCGATCCAGGGACGGCAGTTCGTCACAGATTCGCTCCACCTCGATTAACGATTTCGCGTTTTCGCCCGCGGGAACTACGACCTTCGACACCTGAAAATCGGCCGAGGCGAGACTGCCCGCGACCGCGTTGACGATGGTGAGCGGGATGTTTGAATCGGTGATAATCGCCGCGCGTTCTCCGCC
>DAIRIE010000108.1:0-9278 GCA_036809705.1 Chthoniobacterales bacterium | reverse complement strand
AAGGAATACTTGCCGAAGTCTCTAACACTAACGGCGTGCGCGATAGTAAGGACGGTGGCGAGGTATACCAGGCCGCCAACGACAGAACCGCCTACTCCAAAAACAGCGTTCTTTACAATCCGCTGCGATTGCTTCATGGAAGCCACTTCCACGTCCCGCCAGTCGCTCGTTGCAGACTGGCGTAGAGTAGAAGTCGCCGAGACTGGATCACCGCCAGCTCATCCCTTTTGCCCACCAGTTGCAGCTCGGTATCGATAGATGCGAGCGGCTGTGCTATGCCCTGTTGTTGTTGAGATTGGGTCACGCGCAGATCGCGGTCGAGTTTCCCGATTTCACCCTGGAGCGTGAGCATGTTTTCGCTGAGGGCGTAGATTTGTTCGTAGATCGTTAAGATCTGATTAGCGACATCGTCCGCGACGGAACCGAGACGCGCCTGCTCGGCGCGGTAGTTATCGCGGCGGGCGCGAACGGTGGCGAGCTGCGCTCCGAAATCGAAAATCGGGACGTTAACAGTGATACCGGCGACATACTCATGTCCGTCGTTAGAGAAATCGTTAACGTCAAGAGCCGAGCCGTGAAGTGTCACGCTGGGGTAAAGGCGAAAGCGCTCGAGGCGATAATCTTGTTTGGCTTTGTCGATATTAGCCCGCTGGACTGAAAGCGATGGATGCTGACCCAATGCACTGCCAAGTAGGAGAGTGGCGCTCGGTGGGGAAGGGGGCGAGGGCAAGCTGTTAACGAGGTTGATATGTGAGGAAGATGGCATCCCCAGGAGCCGGGTGAGCTCGAGCGAACCGGCCACGGATTGCTCGTGGATCACTTTCGAGAGAGCGCGGGCGCCGTTAAGTTGTTCGTTAGCGACGGAGACGTCGACTGGCAAAAGCAGACCTTTACCCTGCTGTTCTTTGGCGATGTTAAGTGACTGGTCGAGCAAGGAAACGCGGCGATCGATCGGCTCGACGCGGTTTTGGGCGGAGACGGTGGCGATGTAAGCCTGGGTAATGCGATAGATCACTTCCTCGCGCGTGAGATGCGTAGTCCATTCCAAGGCCTGGCGCTGAGCCCGACCACGTTCGACGGCGGGTGCGTCGTTCAAACCGAAGATGCTGCCATCGCGGAAGAGCGGGTAAGTTAATTTCAAACCGAAGATACCGATGCCGGTCGCGCCTAGCTCCCGGTTGGATTGGACGCCGCCGCCGGCGGGACTGGTGGTGTTAACGATGCCGAACTTGCCAGTCTGGTGACCTTCGAATATTTCGCCGGTGGCCGTGCCGGTGAGACTCGGCCAGAGGCCGGCGCGGGCGGCGCGAATTTCTTCGCCGGCGGCCAGGAGATCCAGGCGGCTGGCTTCGAGTTTGGCACTTTCTCCGAGTGCCACGGCGATACAGTCTTGAAGTGACAGGGCACGACCCACCGTTCGCTCGTCCCCGCCGGCCAGCGAAGGGTGAAGCCCGAGCCAAAGGAAGGTGGCGGCGGCCGCAGCTAGTTTAGCTTTGTGTAAGCGATCGCGAAGTGGTGTGGACTTTGTCATTATCTCGCAGGTTAAGTTGACCAACTGTAACTACCTGTTCGCCCTCTCGAAGACCATCTAAAATTTCTGTCATGGCATTAGCGACGATGCCTGAGCGGACTTTGCGCAGGTGAGCCTGGCCATCGCCGTCAATGACAAAGACGGAAGCCTGATCGCCGGTGGGATTGATCAAGGCGATGCTCGGCACCGCCAGTGAGCCTTCGGCGCGGCGGCGAATACGCGCGAAACCGGAAAGTCCCGGCTTGAGGCGCAGCTCGGGATTCTGTAGCTCGACGTAGGTAGTAAAGGTGCGGGTGATCGGGTCGATGTTCGGATCAACCTTGACCACTTTGCCCTGGAAAACTTCGCCGGGAAAAGCGGGGAAGCTTGTCTCGGCGGGCAGGCCGAGCTGGACGGAATGGATTTTTTCCTCAGTAACTTTCGGCGCCATGAGGACGGGATCGAGAGCGCCGAGGCGGAGGACGAGCTGGTCGGTGTGCGTGGTTTCGGCCGGATTAACGAGGCGTTCAAGGACGATGCCGTCGATGGGCGCACGCATCTCGACGTTCTCCAGCTCGATCTTGGCTTGTTCGAGCGCGAGCGTGGCTTTGGCGAGCGTGTCCTTCGCGTCCGCAAGGGCGATCTCGCTCTTCTCTACATCGAGCGGGGTGCCCATGCGTTTTTGTTCAAGGTCGGTGTAACGTGCGAGCTGGCGGGTGAGGTCGCGAATCTTGATGTTGCTCGTGTCGACCGTTTGCCGGCTGGCGGCGAGGTTGGCCTGGATGAGCCGGTCGTCCCATTTTACGAGCAGATCGCCTTTCTTGACGACGTCCCCGATTTTCACCGGCACATCGAGAACGCGGGCGGTGATCACAGTGGTGAGCTGCACGGTGCCGGATTGCTCGACCACGCCGCTGCCGCCGATGACTTCATCGAGCACCTGTTTGCGCGCCGGCACCGTTTCTACGGGAATGGAGGCGCGTAGGCGCCGAGCCGAGCTGGGGCTGGTCGCGATCATGTGACGCACGGTGGTCACAATGAGAGCAGCGAGAGCGGCGCAAACCACCACGAAAACCGAGCCAGCGAGGAAACGTTTCATTTTGGCTGGACGATGCTGTGATGGAGCGTAGGCCGCGTCGTCTCGACGGGCGAGTTCATCGCAGGTTGTTTTAGCATGTATCGCGCCCGCCATGCCAGAAGAACGGCTGTGAGAGTGCCGCAGACGAGAGTGTCGTAGCAAATCGCGCGGAGATTAGCGAGGCTGAAGATGGCGGCGATGCTGCCGTGGCGCACGCCGTAAACCAGGACAAAGAGGGAGGCGAAATCCTTTTCGGGTGAGGGCCAGAGTAGTGGAATGCCGGAGCCGCTGTGATTCCAGCCGAGCTTGAGGCCGGTGAAAAAGTCAATCAGCAGATGAGAACCGTAGGCTACGAAGTAGATGGCAGCGCTGCGCCAGAAGGCGCCCGCGATTTTCCAGATGCCGGCAAAGACCAGTGCCGCGATGATCGCGGCAACGAGGCTGTGGGAGAAGCCGCGATGGTAATCGCGACGGAAAAGAAGCTCGGGAACGAAGTCGAAGTCGGCGAGATTCGCGACCAGGGTGAGAACGGAAACTTGCGCGAGGCGCGTGCGCCATGGTTGGGTCAGTCCAAGTCCGCGGCGTTGCACGAGCAGGAGAAAGGTCCAAAAACCGGCGAAACTATGGGCGACAGGGGAGGCCATGGCTCGTTAGTGGCGCGCCTCTACCGCGGGTGCGGGAGCGCTGTTGGCAAAGCTCTGGCACGCGTCACTGGAAGCCGCGGTCGAGACCCCGAGCAGCCGATCGTAGATGCGCTCGATCCTGGGACAAATCTGGCGCCAGTCGAACTCGGCCAGGACGGTGGCGCGCGCGTTGGTGGCGAGTCGCTCTGCCAGTGGGCGATCGCGCAGAAGCGTGACCATGCCCTGGCCGAGGGCGTTCCAATCGTGATCTGGAACGATGAAGGCGTCATGCAAATGGCGCACACCTTTGGCTGCGCCGGCGAAACAGACGGTGGGTTTGCGCGCAAGCATGTAGTTAAGGAGCTTCACCGGATGACCTGGGCAATCGGGCCGCGGCACGACTGTAACATCGGCCAGGGCGAGGTAGCTCGGTAGTTCCTCCAGCGCGTGCGGCGCGATCCACACGGTCTTCTCCGCGATGCCGAGCTCGGTCGCGAGCTGCTTGTGTTCGGCTTCGTGTGACGCGGAGCGAAGTGGACTGACCATGAGCAGGCGCGCCCGGGATTCCTCGCGCGCGGCGACGGCAAAAGCGCGGAGCAGGTAATCGATGCGCTGAAAGGCATTGAGCACACCGGTGTACATAATGACGGGGTGATCGCCCGCGAGGTGCCGGTATTTTTCGGGACTGGCGCGATCGAACATCTCCGGCTCGATGCCGGCGGGGACGGTGTCAACTTTGCTCTCGCGAACGCCATTGTTAACGAACCATTGGCGAAGCTCGGGCGAGACGGCGGTGATGTGATCGGGGAAAATAGGAACGAACCAATCCAGGGTGTGTCCGAGGGCATGCGCGAGCCAGACTGGGCGGATAAAGCGGTAGCTCGCCAGCTCATCGGACATGAGATTAACGGCATTATAAAGTAGTGGCCGGCGCGTCATCCATTTCGCAACTATACCGAGTAGCGCGCCTTCGTAGTTATGCGCGTGGATGACATCGATGTTCTTTTCGCGAACTACTCGCAGGAGCAGGCGAAGTAGCTTCCAATCGAGCACAAACTTCTCGGAAGAAGGTCCGACCTTGGCGTCGGTCTCAGGCCGGAACTCCGAGGTGCGATGGACCTGGGCGCGGCGAACTTTGATCTCCTCCTGCCCGGTAGGATAGGTGACAATGTGCACATCGTGTCCCATGTCGGCCAGAGTGTCGGACATTTCACGAATACTGGCGGCCGAACCGTGATTAGCTGGGAAGGGACAAGCTGCGACCATGGCAATGCGATAGGAATTGCGTGGACGCGCGTTCATGAGCCGTGCTGGCGTTAACTACTCGAGGTAGCCGAGCGCCTGGAGACGTTCTTCCACCTTCGAGCTTTCCTCTTCGCTGTAGCCGCTGCTCGGGTCGCGCCATGTTTCGCCGGAAGCGGCGCCGGTTTGCACCGAATGAGCAGCGAGAAATTCAGGACGGAACATCTCGGCCAGCACCTTTCCGTCCATGTCCTCGGGCACGGAAACGCCGAAGAGGTGAAGAATGGTGGGCGCGAGATCGATTAAGCGCGCGTTCGCGATTTCCACGCCGCTTTTCAAGGCAGGGCCACGCGCGACTACTATACCATGAAGCCGGTGGGTGCCGCCCCACTCGGATTTATCGGAAGGACGATGATCGCAGATGGCCACCGGCGGCTTGTCTGAATCCTCCGGAAAGCTCGGCTCGGTCGAGAAGAGACTATCTTCACTCCACCAGTCCAGAGTGAGATCGGCGCCTTCTTCGGCGAACGGCCCCTCGTAGATCTCTTCCCGCCGGTAGACGCGCGATATAAGCGGCTTGCCTGTGCGCGGGTCTTTCAGCTCTTCCAGTTTCTTGATTATAAAAGCAAGTAGCTCTTCGTATTCGCTTTCCTCGACGATACCGGCGCGCTTAACTCCTTTAAGGTTAATCCGGATACTTGGCGGCGCGGCCAGAACTTCACTGCAATAAGCTTTCGTCTTGCTCCAGTCGATGATGTTAAAGGAAGTATAAGATAGCTCGGCTTTCTTGCGCAGCTTGGGAAAAAGTTTGGCGAAGAAACTTTTCTGGCGTGACGTCAGTGAGCTGCGCAATAGCGAGAAGGCGCTGCGAATGACCTTAGTCGCTGCCGTGTGAATGGGCGAGCTGACCTTTGGCACATAATGGAGAAGGCCGAGCTGGGCCAGATAGCGGTTGAGGTAGATAATGCGGTCAGCCACGGGGCCGCCGCCGTGGTCTGAAACGACAAAGACGGTAGTTTCATTCGGCAACTTCTCGATGATACGTCCAGTCGCTGCATCGAGTCGCTCATAGACATCGCGCACGGCATTGCGCAAATCGGGATCAGCATTGTTATCGTAGAGAAAATGTTCACGATCCATGTACTGCCAGAAGTAGTGCTGGACTGTGTCGATGGACATGAAAACGAACATCATCAGGTCCTGGGGATGGTTATCCAGAAGGTAAAGCGCGGCTTTAGTCCATTGCTCGTCCAGCTTCTTCATCTCGGAAAGCACGCGCAATTTTCGCTCCTTGGTGGACATGTAACCGAGAAAGCGGATGTCATGGCTGATCTCTCCCAGGTGAGCAAGCAGCTCCTGATGCAGCGGCAAAGGATGGACGAACGGACTCTTCTCGTCGGGCGTGTCGAGGCCGGAAACCTGGAAGCCGTCGAGCGGCTCAGGTGGATAAGTGAACGGGATATTTACAGTCCCGGCGGTGAACCCCGCTTCGTTCAGGAGCTGGAAGAGAGTAGCGGAACGACGCGAGCCGCCGTTCACATAATTCATGGAATAAGCACTCTTGTTCCTGTTCTGGACGAAGTTAAAAATGCCGTGCTTGCCCGGGTTCTTTCCGGTCATGAACGAAGTCCAGGCCGGGGGCGTAATCGGCGGCAGCACTGATTGCAACGGCCCGGAAACGCCTCCGCTCATGAGCTTGCTGAGCACCGGCAGGCGTCCTTCCGCCATCCAGGGGCGGATTAAAGTCCAGGTGGCGGCGTCGAGGCCGATAACGACGGCTTTGGGATGTTTCGCGGGTGAAGGGGTAGCGTGGTTTGAGTTCAAGGGAGGAAACGAGAATTGTGAGTTGTTCTAATATCTATCAAAATTCCAGCACGTGAGCAAGTCATTCCGCATCTCCGTGGTCGAAGTTCACTGCGCTTCGATCGCAATTCCTAGCGCTCGCCCCTCCATATCCTGCGGGATCGACAGCCCGAATGATTGCAGAATTGTCGGCGCGATATCCACAATGCGCAACCCATCGACTCGTCTCCCGGCAGTTCCGCCGGCCGGCCGTAGAATAAACATGCCGTTCTCGGCGTGGTTCGCGCCGTCAGGGCCGGTGTCATTCTCGAAGGTGTGAAGCTTGCCGCCCCCGACCGTACCGACCGAGCGCCAATAGAGTCCGCCGAAGTAAACGATCAGGTCCGGCGCCACTCCGCGTACCTCACGATACAGTTCCTGCGGCCGAAAAACCTGGGTGCCGATGTCTTTGCCGTTCTCATCGCGGATCGCTTTCAAGCCGGCGATCAGCTCGTCGCGCACTTTCTCGTAATCAGCGGGTGCGATGGTGCCCTGTGGCTCGCGGCCAGCGACGTTAAGAAAGACGCGGGCGTAGTAGCCGCCGTCGCCCCAGGCCCGGGTCCGCGGCCAGTCTATCTTTAGCTTTGAGAAGGGAACAGCCTGGGAGGGCTTTTCGAGTAACTCCAGGTAGCCGTTAGCTATGAGCCATTCATTCACGCAAATGCCGCCGTCCATTCGTTTGGCGCCGTGATCAGAAACTACCAGCACGTCGGTATTGTCGTCGGCGAACTTAAGTAGCTCACCGATCTCGCGATCTACTTCGAGGTAGTAATCATGGATCGCATGCTCGAATGGATTACCCGGTTCATAGAAGCGATGCGCCGGATCCATGTTGTCCCAGAGGGCGTGATGAATTCGGTCCACCCCCATCTCGACCATCATGAAGTAGTCCCATTGCTCCTTTGCGAGTAGATGGCGCGCAAGCTGGAAGCGTTTGCGCGTCATCTCCTGGATATCGCGAAGTATTTTCTGCTTGTTACCGGAACGGAAGTCGCGCACATCGAGAATGTATTCGCCAACTACTTGCTCGATCTCCTGCTTTAGCTCAGGCGGATAGGTATACTCGCAGCTTGTATCTGGAGTAAGGAAGTCGGTGACGAGCCAGCCGTGGAGAGGACGCGGCGGATAGGTCCCGGGCACGCCGATAACGATCGACCGCTTTCCCGCGCGCGAGAGAATATCCCAAAGCCGGTCTTCTTTAATGGCGAGGGAATTGGCGATGGCATAGCGATCGTAGGAATGGTCGGCACGATTACGAAATCCGTAAACACCGAGTAGCCCCGGACTCTTCGATGACATCATGACCGACCAGGCGGGAACGGTGATCGGTGGATCGCACGAGCGGAGCAGACCATGAAGACCATGGGCACAGAGCGCTTTGAGATTCGGCAACTCATCGAGCCAGCGCTCGAAAACCAGGCTTGGCTCCGCGCAATCGAGCCCGATGACCATCACCTTGCGGCGCGCGCACGCATTCGCTGGCGCGCCGGCCGGTGGACAGACAGTTTCGGAGGAGAACATTTTTAGCAAAATCGGATCAGCTTCAATCAACGCGCGCCGCACGCTGATTGGGATTAAGCAAGTCCGGTTCCGCGCTCGAGGCGTAAGCCGCGCGAGACTTGCGGCGACTTAGGGAGCGGCGTTGACCGGGTCGGAACGTTCCCGCCAGGCGAGCGATTCCTGCTCCGCTTCGGCGTAGAGACCGTTCTGCTCCTCAGTCACGCCACGCAATTGCCGCCACAGACGCATGAGCTCGCGGAACGCCTTGACGATAACGCTGAGCTTCGCGCCGGATGGTTTGCCGTAATGCCGCGGGTAGTGGGTGACTTCGATCTCGTGCATGCGCATGCCGAAGCTCGTCGCCTGGGCGAGGATCTCCGTGTTGACCATGGCCCCCACGGAGCGAATCTGGATGCGATCGAAGACAGAGCGCTGGAAGAGTTTAAACGCGCAATCGATATCGCGCACCTTTAATCCGAGGACGAAGCGCACAAGCATGTTCCAGCCCCAGGCGTTGATGAGGCGGTGCAACGGATCCCGGCGCTTGGCGCGATAACCCATCACGATGTCGTAGTCATCTGCGAAACGGATGAGTTGCGCGAGCTCCTGAAGATCGAACTGACCGTCGGAATCGGTGAAGAAAATGAGATCGTGGCGAGCGGCGAGAATGCCGCTTTTCAACGCCGCGCCGTAGCCGCGATTCAGCGGATGATGAATGGCAGTGACATCCGCATGTTTGGCCGACAGCTCATCGCAGATCGCCCGGGTGGCATCTTTGCTTCCGTCATCGACCACGATAATCTCCCATTGGCTGACGAGCTTGGGCAGAACGTCGAGCGCTGACTCCACCGTGCGTTTGATATTAGCTTCTTCGTTGAAAGCGGGGAAGACCACGGATAACGAAGCGACGATCGGCTCCGAATGAACCTGCGCGCGCTGGGCAGCGTTCGTAGGGGCGGCCGGTGGGTGGCGGGGGGGAACAGAAGGAGGATCAATCATATAAGACATTCGCGGTGAAAGATGCCCTTAATGTTCGTCGCTGCCCCGCATCCGCGGAGGCAGAAATCCGGGGCAATACCTGAGATTTGGAAGATAGATATCTGGGGGTTCAAAACTAAAAAATTGCCGTCACCTCTTGTCCATCCAGCCCTTGGCGCGGCTACGCCGATTTAGCAGGAAGTGGGCCATCAAGGCAGAGAGTGGGGGAGTAGTATTTGTAAGTAACCTGATTGCAGGTGTATACGTATTGCCGTATCGCTCGACCGCGCATAGACTTCGTTGCGGAAGATGTAAAAACAGTCGACATCCAAGGAAGGTAACATGGGCCGTTAAATGGCGTGACTCGCTGGCTTCCAGCAACTTCCAGCTTCTATTGTCAGCCGGCAAAATTTCCGACAGTTATTGAAAATGCTTCGCGGCATGGGCTGACAGTTACCGACGCGCACAACTTCACCGCCATCTCCTTTGATGTAAACGTCGCGTT
>DAIRIE010000107.1:7572-9320 GCA_036809705.1 Chthoniobacterales bacterium | reverse complement strand
TCCTCAGCATCGCCTGCGGCGTCGCCGTTTTCCTCGCCATCCAGCTCGCCAATCGCAGCGCCACCCGTGCCTTTGCCGCTACCATCGACCTCGTGGCCGGCAAAGCGCAGCTCGAAGTCACCGCGCCCGCCAACGATCTGCCCGATGACGTTTTCCCTCTCGTGCAAAACACCCGCGGCATTTCCGCCGCCACCCCGCTCGTCCGCGGCATCGTCACGCTGCCCGATTTTCCCGGTGAATACCTCGACGTCCTTGGCCTCGACGTTTTCACCAACATCCCGTTCCGCACCTTCCAGCTGACGGACTTCGCCGCGCGCGATTTCGATCTCGAAACATGGCTGCGCGGGCCCAATGTCATCGCCATCACCGAAGGGTTCGCGCGCCATCACAACCTCACACGCGATGCTCTCCTGCGCGTGCAGGTCAACGGCGCCGAACACGAGCTGCGCGCTGCTTTCATCATCAACAACACCGACGCGCGCGAGCTGGACGAACATTTCGCGGCCATCGACATCGGCTGGGCGCAGGAACTTTTCGCCGCGCGCGGGCGGCTTGGCTCCATTCAGTTGCAACTCGCCCCTGGCGTTGATCGCGCCGCAGTGGTCGCACAATTGCGTGCGAAGTTGCCGGCCAACGTCGAAGTCGCCGCGCCTTCACGACGCAGTGAGCAGATCGACAAAATGCTTTCCAGCTTCCGGCTCAATCTCACCGCCATGAGTCTCGTCTCGCTCTTCGTCGGGGCCTTTCTCATCTTCAACACCATCTCCGCTTCTGTTATTCGTCGCCGGCGCGAGATCGGTATCCTGCGTTCACTCGGCACTTCCCGGTGGCAGATCGGCGCCCTTTTTCTCGGCGAAGCGATGACTGCGGCCGTCATCGGCACAATGCTCGGCCTCATCCTCGGCACATTGCTCGCGCACGCGCTCGTCGGGCCGGTCTCGGAAACCGTCTCTTCACTTTACGTTCTCGTCAGTGTCCGCAGCGTCACGGCGAATTTCGTCGATTACCTTGCCGCCGCTCTGCTCGGTCTGATCTGTGCTTTTCTCGCGGCGTTTTTTCCGGCACGCGCCGCCGCCTTTCTGCCGCCGGTGGCGGCGCTGCATCCGCAGATTTATTCCGAGAAAAACGAAGAGCCGTCGCGCCTCTGGCTCCTCGCTGGTTTTATCATGCTTCTCGCGGCGTTCATCGCCAGCATCATCGCGCTGAACTTCGGACCGCGTTGGTTCAGTTTCGTCGCGGCTATTTTCTGCCTGACCGGCGTCTCCTCTTTCGCGCCGTGGCTCGTTAGTTGCCTCGCCGCTCTCACGCGCATCGGGCTGGACCGCCGGCCGGCCGCCCCCGTCGCCCCGCAGCTCGCGGTCGCGCATTTCCGCCGCTCACTTTACCGCAATTCCGTCACCATCGCCGCGCTCGCATCGGCCGTCGCCATGGCCGTTGGCGTCAGCATCATGATCTTCTCCTTCCGCCAAACCGTCATCGCCTGGGTCGAGCAAACACTCGTCGCCGACATCTTCATCACTCCCGCCTCCAACGAGATCGCCGGCCCCACGTCATTCCTTCCGCCTGATGCACTCGCATTTTTTCAAAACAATTCCACCGTTTCCGCGGTCGATACCTTCCGCTACCTCGAGCTGCCTTTCCGCGGCAACCACATTGCCCTCGCCGCCCTCCATGCCGCCGGCCCGCGCAGCTTCTTGTTCCTCCGCGGTAATCGTGCCGATCAAATGCTCCGTTTCCGAAGCGAGCGG
>DAIRIE010000107.1:0-7562 GCA_036809705.1 Chthoniobacterales bacterium | reverse complement strand
CCGCCGCTATCACCTTCACGGCGGCGACACGCTCCCACTCACCACGCCAACCGGCGAAGTCCCGCTCCCCATTGCTGGCGTCTTCTACGATTACACCCGCGACGACGGCGTCGTTTACATCAATGACAAAACGTTCCGCGAACTCTTCCACGACGACCGCATCCACAGCATCGGCATTTTCCTGAAACCGAGCGCCGATCTCGACCGTGTCGCCGCGGAGTTTCGCCAACGCTTCAGCGCGCGCGGCCAGTTCGCGGTTTACTCGAATCGCGCGCTCCGCCGCCGCATCTTCGAAGTCTTCGATCAGACTTTCGCCATCACCGGCGTCCTGCGCGCCATCGCGATCATCGTTGCGCTTGCCGGAATTTTCCTCTCCTTCAGCACTCTGACCCTCGAGCGCGCGGGCACCCTCGGCATCATGCGCGCCCTCGGCACTTCCACCGGCCAATTGCGCAGCGCCATGATCTGGGAATCGATCTTCATCGGCTTTGGCGCCAGCGCACTCGGCCTTGTTTCCGGTCTGCTCCTGGCCGTGATCCTCACCGCCGTCGTCAATCCCGCCTTTTTTGGCTGGACCGTTCGCCTGGCCTTGCCATGGCCAATACTCGCCCTTACGCCGCTCTGGATCATCGCCGCAGCCATCCTCGCCGCGCTCGTTCCCGCCGCCCGTGCTGCCCGCCTCAATCTCGCCGAAGTTCTCCGCGCCGAATGACGAATCCTTTCACCTGGAGGGACGACCGCGGTGTCGTCCCAAACTCTTGCCCGCCACCGGAGCGTCGGCCGCCGTGTCGTCCCAAGTTTCCGGCTTTGCACCTGATCGCCATCATTGTCCTGCTGCTCAGGGCACCTGCTACTGCTGCTCAGGACTGGCGCATCGCCGCACCCGGCTGGCAATACCAGTTCCCGCGCGATCACCACCCTCACCCCGACTTCAAAACCGAGTGGTGGTACTTCACCGGCAATCTCGTCGATGAAACCGGCCGCCGTTTCGGCTACGAACTCACCTTCTTCCGCCACGGCATCGTCCCGCCCGGAGAGCGGCAGCAGGAGCGTTCACGTTTCCTCGTCAACGATCTGAAGTTCGCCCACTTCACCATAACCGACGTAAACGGTCATCGCTTTCACTTTGATGAAAAAGCAAGCCGAGGCGCCTTCGACGACGCCGGCTTCGATCGCGGCGAGCAGCTCGCCTGGATCAACGATTGGTCAGTCGCGCTTAATGCGACGGGCGAGTTCGAGATTTCGGCCGCGATGAACGCGCCAACCAATGACAAGGCCTCGTCCGAGACGGCGAGCTTGAACCTCACACTCCAGCCCAACAAGCCCCCGGTCGTTCACGGCGAGAACGGCATCAGCGCCAAAGCGGCAGGGGAGGGGCACGCGTCGCACTACTACTCCATCAGCCGGCTAACGAGCCGCGGCACACTGCAACTCGGCGATCGGCGTTTCACCGTTACCGGCACAAGCTGGTTCGACCACGAATGGGCCACCAACCAGCTCGCCCCGCACCAGCTCGGCTGGAACTGGCTCTGCCTCCAGTTCACTGGCAACACCGAGCTCATGCTCTACGCCATGCGCCGCGACGACGGCACCATCGATCCCGCCTCCAGCGGCACCTTCATCGCCGCCGATGGCGTCTCCACTCATCTGCGCGCCTCCGACTTTTCCATGACCAGCATTGCGAATTGGAAAAGCGAAAAAACCGGCGCCGACTATCCCATCAGCTGGCGCGTCCAAGTGCCCACGCGCAGCATCGACGTCAGCGTGCAACCAGTCCTGAACAACCAGGAACTCGCCCTCCCGCCGCTCACCTACTGGGAAGGCGCAGTCAGCGCCACCGGAAGTTGTTCGGGCATCGGCTACCTCGAGCTCACAGGCTACGCCGGTAAACTATCTGCCCTAAACCGCTGACCGTCTCCGATCACTGATCACCGTTCACCATTCACCCTCAGGTCGCGACGACCGTCACCAGCCTTGTTCTTCTCGCACCTTCGCGCCGAAGTGAGCGCACCACCCCGGCAGAACCCGCGCCAATTGCTGGGCTATACCAACCAGTTCCGACAAACGATCGCGCCGCAATCGAATGTCGTAAGCGTGACGGACCAAATGCCGAAACCCTTTCAGCTCGCGCAGCCGATCCACCCAATCGCACGGGAGCAGCGCAGGACGAATGCCGTCAAGCTGCAAAGCCAGACGCTGGAGCAACTTTTCGTGATAATCTCCTCTTTTCTCAAAATGATTCTCAAATTCTTCGCAGATGCGTTCGAGTGATCGCTCGAACGCGCTGTAGAGCCGCGCGAGTTCATACGCGCACGCTTCGAGATGTCCGGGCGTTTCTTCTCTGATGCGTTCACCAGCTTTGCTGCTCGCGTCCTCGACCACGCGCACATCCGCTTCCATCTCCTTCAATAGGATGCTTAGTCCTGCGGCATCCATGTTTCTCCTTGCCGCAGTATGCGTTCACGGAATCGGCATTCAGGTAGCAGCACCACATCGACCTGTCGACCGAGACGCTCGGCTAACAAACTCGTGAGACGATACATCGTCATTCCGGGTGGCTCGCGCCACAGCGCCAGATCGACATCAGAGGCATCGCTAAAGGCACCCGCCTCGACCAGGGAGCCAAAAACAATCACCGGCTCCTCCGGAAGAACATCACTTAAGACCATGCGCAAACGACGAAGTGTGTCCGCGCGCAAGTTCTCGCGACACCGCATCCGTTCTCCCGACATTTCCTGTAACAACGTCATTTTGCCCCCAAACCCTAAACATTACCCCATTTCTGTCGAGCACCGTCGCTGCCGACATGCGCGCCTCTTTCGCCTCCTGTATCCGCTTCGCTTATGCCAAGCGCGAACTTCGCCAATCACCATTCACCGATCATTATTCACTGATCGACCGATCAGGGATCACCATTCACCGATCACACTCAGCTCCCCATCACCCAACAAGTTACAGCCCGGTCGCCGCGGCGACCGCCCCATCCGCGATTGACCTCACAGTAGGAGAGTGGGATCATCCCACCATGACGCTGACCGCCGATTCCAAAAAACGGGTTGTTTTGCCTGGGGCTGCCCCTGGGGACGTTTACGTTTGCGAAAACGTTGGGAATGGCGTCCGGCTGACTCGAGTGTACCGCCCGACGGCAAAAAAGAAGAAAACCAAGGCGCAGGTTCTAAAAGCAATTGGAAGCTGGAAAAGCGTTCCTAATATTTCCTGGGAAGAGTTACGGAAAATTACCCGGGAGCTGTGATCCTGCTGGATACAAACGTCGTCATTGACGCGCATTACGGTGCGGAAACCGAAAGCGTGCAAGCCGGGAATTTAATCTCGTCTGCGGTCATCAATGGTGGCGCGGGTATCAACTCCATTACCCTGGCTGAGCTTTACGCCGGCCCTGCACGTGGCGAAACGATTGAGCAGGACATGAATCAGTCCGGCATCGCCATCTTCGACCTTCCCCTGGCCGCGGCGGCTATCTGTGGCCGCGCTTACCGGCGCTATCTGCTGGCGCGGCGCAAATCTCGCGGCGGCGAAGCGCCTGCTGTTCCGTTACCCGACTTCTTTATCGGCGCTCACGCCGAGTTAATGGGCTGGCCGCTGGCGACGCGCGACACCGACCGTTACCGGCTTTACTTCCCTCGCGTCGAACTGATCGGCCCACAGTGTAGAGGAACGCGGGGATTGGCCCTCTGCTCTTCGGTTGCCACAACCAGCAACCAGCTGCCTTCACCAGCGCTCATTAACTGATAACCGATAACAAATAACCCGGTCGCCACGGCGACCGTGTGAATAAGTATTTCGGCGCGGCGATGTGGGCGGTGATTCTGTTTGGCGGGATGGTGAATGGGGTGATGGAGTTGTGGAGGGATTGGAGGAAAATGCTGCCGCGTTACCGGATGGTTGTCCGGCTGGCGGTAATCGCGCTTGCTGGCGTGGCGATGCATGGGCTGGTGGATTTCCCGTTGCAGATCGCCTCGGTGCAATTGTATGCGGCAATTGCGCTCGGCATGGTCTGGTCGAGGGCGGAATGATTCACATTGCAGGGGAAGCTGGCAGCTTCCCTACAGCACCGGCAGTTGAAAATCGTCGTGCGCCTGTCGATAGAAGCTCGGTGGCAACACGAGTGAAGCGGCTGCATCGGCGCAGAGTGAAGTCTGCCCGGCCACATCGTGCGCGCGTGCGCCCGAGTCGCGCGGTTGCGCTCACGCTTGCAGTCGCCGGCGGTTTTGGTTTATGCCTCCTCGTCCTCACCATCGGGCCAAAGCTTGCCAACGGCTGGCGCGAATCGCGGTGGCTGGCCCAGGCGGAGCACAAACTCAAAGACGGCAATCTCACCGGCGCGACGGACGCCGCGCAGGAAGCTCTGCGACTTGATCCTGATTCGCTCCCGGCTTTTCGCGTTCTCGCTGAAGCGACCGAAAAGCAGAATCGCGCGGAAACGGTGACGTGGCGTACGCAGATCGCGCGCCTGGTTCCGCGCGATGTGGACAGCCAGCTCAATCTCGCTTCCGCCGCACTCCGTTTTGGCCAGCTCGACGTGGCGCGGAAAGCCCTCGACGCCGTGCCGAAGGAACATCGCGACAGCGCGGCGTACAATGTTGTCGCGGGCTGGCTCGCCCGCGGCCAGGGCGACGAAGCGGGACTCGAGCGGCATTTCGCGGCCGCGTTGGCGACGGAGCCGCAGAACGAAACGTATCAATACAACCTCGCTGTCGTGCGCATCAAATCACCCGAGCCGGAGCGCAGCGATCCCGCGCGGGAAACGCTCCAGCGTCTAGCAAAAAATCCGGCGTTCCGCGCCGGCGCTCTCCGCGCGTTGCTCAATGACGCGGTGCAGCATCACGCCACCGATGCAGCCAATCGCTACGCGCAGGATTTGCAGATGAGCGCGGAAGTGACGTTCTCCGATTACCTCCTCTGCCTCGACCTTTATCGACAGCTCGATGAGAAAAAGTTCAACGCACTTCTCGACAAAGTGAAGCCGGTCGCGGCGCGGCGGCCGGAAGACCTCGCGCTTCTTCTCGGCTGGATGAATAACAACGGCATGGCTGCTGATGTGCTGCGCTGGACGGAAAAGCTCGGCGGCGAAATCACGAGTGTGCCGCCGCCAGCGGTGGAGATCGCCGATGCGCTGGCTTCGCAAAAAAATTGGTCGCGCCTGCGGCGATGGACGCGCGGCGGCTCGTGGGGCGAGTTCGAATACCTGCGCCTGGCTTATGAAGCGTTCGCGGCGAGACAGACGCGGCAGGCTTCGGCGGATGCGGAGTTCGGCTCACTGTGGCTCGCGGCCGAGCGCGCATGTGAGGAAAATCCGGAGCGGCAGATTCGTCTCGCGCGTCTGGCTTCGCGCTGGAATTTACCCAGCGAAGCGGAACAGCTCTGGCTCCGCGTCGCGCATAATCCGCTGACGCGCCGCGAAGCGCTCGATGCGCTTTTTGAAATTTATCGCGCGAATAACGACCTGCCGAATCTCTATCTGACCGCCATGCGCCTGCACGAGACCTCGCCGAACGAGCCGATCCTGGCCGCGGAATACGCGCGCCTTTCGCTGCTGCTCGAGCGCAACATTGCCGAAGGCGAACGCGTGGCCAAAGAGGCGTTCGAGCAGGCACCGGATGAACCCGGGTGCGCGATTGCGCAGGCGCTCTCGCTATACGCCCAGGGCCGCACCGGGGAAGACGTGGCTGTGTTGAAAAAGTTGCGGCCGGAGAAACTGCACGAGCCGCATCACGCCGTTTACGCGGCCATTTTGTTGCTCGACGAAAACCAGCCGGATGCGGCGCGCGAGTTCATCGATGCAGCGAACGCCGGCCCGCTCTTCGTGGAAGAGAAAAAGATGCTCGAGGAAGCAGTCGGAAAAGCGATGGCGGCGAATACGCCTGCACCATCTCCCGCGGCGGCATCTTCATCTCCGGCGACAACCCAAGTTTCGCCGGCAGCGCTGGCGAGCCCGAGCCCGTAGTGCCGACGCGATGTAGCTGCTTCGCCGTGCGAAGCGTCCCCTCTGCGCGATGCGCGACTGGCGTGTAGCGACGTCGATTCCCGCTTCGCCCACAGGCCACGGCTACAGCGGCTGCGTCGTCGCTCGCACATCTGCCGCCGAGGACTCCGACCGATTCGCGAGCAGGCAGACGGCAGCTACAATGGTTGGTCTTGCCTCATCGCGGCTTGCAAGATCGCCGCCGCCAGATTTTGCGTCGCTTCATCCAGCGCGATGTTGGCCCGTTGCAAGCGCGTCAGAGTCTTGCCTTCAATAGCCGCGCGAACTTCTTCTGCGGCCGCGCCGATCTGCGCCCGCTCGGCTTCGCTGACTTCCTCGCCGCCGTCGTGCAGCGCCGACTGCACCGCGCGCAACATCTCTTCCGCTTTCAGCTGTGCCTCCGTCCAGGCGCGCTCGCTCATATCGTCAAACGCGTGTTCGAGGGAGTCGCCCAGCATTTTCTCCACCGCGTCATCGGAGACATCGATCGCGCTCTTCATCTCCAGAACGCGCTCGGCGCCAGTCTTGGTGTCGCGCGCGAGCACATGCAAAATGCCGTTGGCATCAATCTCGAATTGCACGCCGACGCGCGGCACGCCTTTCGGGGCCGGCTCGAAACTAATTTCGAATTCTCCCAGCAGCCAATTGTCGCGCGCCATCTCCCGCTCGCCTTGCAGCACCTTGATTGACATCACGCGCTGATTGTTCACCGCCGTGGTGAACATCTCGCCGGCTTTGGTCGGAATGGTCGAGTTGCGCGGGATGATCACATTCATCAATCCGCCAAACGTTTCGATACCGAGCGAAAGCGGCGTCACATCCAACAGCAAAACATCGCGGATGTTGCCACCGATAATCCCCGCCTGAATCGTCGCGCCGATGGCGACCGTCTCGTCCGGGTTCTGTGAAATGTTTGGCTCGCGCCGGAAAATCTCGCGCACGGTTTTGCGCACGAGCGGCATCCGTGTCGCACCACCGACGAGGATAACTTCATCCAGGTCCTCCGGTTTGATTTTCGCATCAGCCAACGCCCGCGCGCAATGCCAGCGCGTTCTGTCGATGATCGGCCGCGCGATCTCTTCGAGCTCAGGAGTCGTTAGCTCAGTGCGGAAGTTGTCACTTCCGTGGAAGAATGGCAGCTCGATCGTCGCCTTTTCATCGCTCGAGAGCTCATGTTTGGCATCGATGACTGCATCACGCAGACGCGCTCTCTTCTCCGGCGATAAATCTGCAATCTGAGATCTGAGATCTGAAATCAACGCGTTGTCGATATCGTCGCCCCCAAGATGCGTATTGCCGTTCGTGGCCAGGACCTCAAACAATCCATCGTTCAGTTGCAGGATGGAAATATCGAAGGTGCCGCCGCCGAAATCGTAAACCGCAATTTTCGATTTCGATTTTCCGCGGTCCAAACCAAAGGCGAGCGCTGCTGCCGTCGGTTCGTTGAGAATGCGTTCGACAGTGAAGCCGGCGAGCTCGCCCGCGCGTTTGGTCGCGCCGCGTTGCGCATCATTAAAGTATGCCGGGACGGTGACGACCGCGCGATTCACTCTGCGACCAAGCGCGCGCTCCGCATTCG
>DAIRIE010000106.1:4329-9331 GCA_036809705.1 Chthoniobacterales bacterium | reverse complement strand
CAGTGAGTTGGTTCAGCCGCTCCTTCTGTTCCTCGATCAAGAGCTTCGAGTAACCGACGATGTCGATGAACAGGACGTGCCCAATCTCAAAGCGGAGATTGTCGGCGGATTCCGGGGGCACCACTTATTTCTAGCTGGAAGGAAGCAGCCTGCCTATCTCTTTTAGCGGGAGCAAATCGAGCAACTTCTCCCGCTTCCACCTGTTGACGGCAGACCGTTCTCTAGCCCAATTCAGCATCGGGCGGCAATCTCACGCACCGTCACGGGATGCAGCGCGAGTGGGTTCGGTCGCGCCGGTGAACGGGTGTAAAAGACGGCCGGTGACGGGACGGCTCCCATCGCTGCGCGGATGCCCCTTTTTAGAACGTCGACCAGCTCGTGACCGACCTCCATTCCCAACAATGCCTCGGCAGATTGCGGTTCGATCTCGAGCCACACGATCGGCGCACCTTCCGGTCCCTGCCGCGGCGCGTCTCCGCGCCCCGCGGGCGCTGCACAGCGGAATAGGACCGCCGTGCAGCCATCGCTGCTTTAGTGATTCGAGGAGATTCCGTTCGTCGCCCGCTTACCGCCCGGCGCGGCCCCTGCCCCTTTATCATGGAGGTCTGGCGCAATTTCTAATCAACTGCCGGCAAAACGGGTCGGGCCTGCCTTGTCGAACGAGCCTCGCAGGGCTCGCGGCCCTCGGGAAACGATTTAGAGATCCTTCGACTTCGCTCAGGATGACAAAGAGGGAGAGGTGGGGTCAGTCCTCCTCACTTTGGCACTGCGTCGGTCATTCCTGTCTCCTTGATAATTGCGCATCCCCAGCGCACTTATCACTCCTTAACCCGCCGCCGCTTCGATCTTCTTCCACTGCTCCGGCGAGAGCTGGATCTTCTCGGCGGCCATGTTTTCTTCCAGATGGGAGAGGTTGGCTGTTCCCGGGGTAGGCAGCATCACCGGGTACCTCTGACCAGGAATTTCTTAGGAACGCCGGAAAGCAGGAAAAGGCACACCGATGCTTTGCTAGGAGGCTTCTCAGTCATTCCTGCGTTCCTGCTTTCCTGACAGATAGTGATGGGCGCCTGGAGCGAGTCGGGCAAGATCATGGCGGTGTAGATAGTCCGACTTGCATCTTTGCCGCTGCGACCGCGCTGCACGGCGGGTTAGGACCGCCGTGCAGCGCTTGGAGTTACTTTATTTTACGGTTGTGGTGCCGGTCCGTGCGGCGGGGGTGCGGTTACCACTCGGGGTGTGGACTGCGAGTGCCTTGCCGCCTTTCGCGTCCTTGTTCGGCTTGAGGTCGCGCACTTCTACTTTGTCTTTCTTTTGGGTTGCCATAGTTATCTTTCTTATTTGGTTTTTCTGTTTGGAGTTGTGTCAGTCGCGCCGAAGAGTTGCCGTCCGCCTGCCACCTTTTTGTCTGGAATCAGGTCATCCAGGCGAATCAACTTCTCTTTCGAAGGCTTCTGCCGCTGAGCTCCACGCTCCCCGGATCCGGCGTCCTTTTTTTCCTTCGATGAACTCACACCTGCCCCTTTACCATGATGCGTGCCACTGGCGCGCAACCCCGGACATGCGCTCTGGACGGTCACGGTTAAACACCCCCACTAATGAGGCTTACGCGCGAAAAGAATTTTGCGTGCTTCTCTTAAGTTGATTTGGAGCGGCAAATTACCGGTCTCATTTTAAGGCCAATCAGCGCAGATTTTGCACCAAATGGATCAATTGTGATCCACTGCGCGCAAGTGCCGGCTCAATGTTGCCCTTGAAATGCCCAGCATCCTCGCCGTGCGCCGCTGGTTTTCATTCGCCTGTTTGTACACCAACCGCACATGCCGCCGCACTGCGCTCGCCAGGGTGAGATCGCCATTGTTGTTCGATGAATTATTGCCAGGCGCATTGTGCGGCGCCGGCGAGGAGGTGGTCACCCGCTCGCTGGATTCAATATCCGGCGGAAAATGGACGTGCTCCGGCAGAATGACTTTGCCGTCGCAGAATAGCGTCATCGTTCTCACCGTGTGGCTCAGTTCCCGCAGATTCCCCCGCCAATCGTGCGCCAGGAGCCGGTCCATCGCGGCGGGATGAATGGCCGTGATCTGTTTTCCCTGTCGCACGGCCGACGCCTTGAGCTCGTTAGCGATCAGCGCCGGCAATTCCTCGCGCCGGTCCCGCAGCGCCGGAATGAGAATCGTTAGCCCGTTCAGCCGATGGTAAAGATCCTCGCGGAATCTTCCAAGCCGCACGCGCTCCCGCAGCGACACATTAGTCGCGCAAACAATGCGGGCGTCGGTTTTCAGCATCCGCTCCGAGCCAAGCCGCTCGAACTCGCCATACTCGAGCACGCGCAACACTTTCACCTGCGCCAGCGGACTCATGTCGGAAATTTCATCCAGAAAAATCGTGCCGCCATTCGCCAGCTCGAACTTGCCTTTGACTGTTTGCTGCGCGCCCGTGAATGCGCCTTTCTCGTGACCGAAGAGCTGACTTTCGAGAAGTGTGTCGCTCATGGCCGACGCATTGAAAGAGATGAACGGGCCGCGCGCTCGCACTGAGGAGTTGTGAATGGCGTGCGCCAGCAGCGTCTTGCCCGTGCCGGTCTCGCCCAGAAGAACAGTCGGCACGTCCGATCTCGCCGCCAGCCTCGCCAGCTCAATACAACGCTCCATCGCGGCGTTGGTCGTGCGTAAATCTTCCACCTTCAGGCTGGGCAAGTGTGGTTGCATCTCGTTAGTCCCGTACTCCTTCCCGCAGCTGCCTGATTGGCTCGAACGCGTACTCGATCAAAGTGCGGCTGCCGACGCGGATCCGCGCTTCGCCTTTCATCCCGGGCTTGAGCGCAAGATGCCGGTGATTGGCGTTGAGATCGATCGAGCCGATCGCGACAAAGTGTGGACCCGCCGTAGCGGTCACGGCCGACGGACTGACCCAATCGAGCGTCCCGCTGAGCGCGCCATAACGCTGGTAGGGAAAAGCCTCGAAGAAGAAACGCACGGGCTGGCTGACTTTCAGTTTCGCCAGGCTGCTTTCGTTCAACGCCAGACGCGCCAGCGGTTTTGTGTCCGCCCGCGCGAGCTGGCAAAGCTCGGCTCCGCTTTGCACCACGCTCCCCGGACTGCGTTGTGCCACAGATATCACGACTGCGTCATAAGGCGCGCGCACCGTCAGCAGATTCGCCTGTGAATTTTCCAGCCCGGACTTCAGCGCGCTCAATTTCATTTTCAGTTTCTCCACCTCGCCGGCTTCCTCCGCACCCTTGCGCGCGTGCTCGTTCTCGAGCTGCTGCCGCTCCAGCTTCACCTGCTCGAGCGTTCGTTGCGCCACGGCCTGGTCCTTCTCCGCGGACTCCATCCGCAGCCGGATCAGATCCACCTCCGAGAACCCGCCGTTCTTCGATAATTTCTCCATCCGGTTCAACAGATCCCGATTGCTGCTCGCCTGCTTCTCGCAAAATCGCAGCTGGCTCTCTGCCTGCGCCACCTGGGCGCTCTTGATGTCCGATTCCGCAGAGTACGCTTCATCCATTTTCGTCAACGTCAGCTCATGTATGCGCAGATCTTCGCTCAACGTCCGCTCCTGCGTGCCCCAGTCGCGAATCTCATCCGAGCGAAGAACGAACAGCTCCGCCCCCGCCGCCACCGTCTGCCCCTCCGTTACCGAAACGCGATTCACCGTCGCTAAACGCGGCGCCTGAATCGGGTCGGCCCCTTCGCGCGGAACCAGCACAAACGGCGCGTTCTCCGTCTCCGGAAAATGAATGGCAACGGCCGCGATCAATCCCGCGAGGAAAAGCGCGAGCAACCACCACGCCATCAGCCGAACAATCCGCGGCGGCGGATCCTGCGGCAGCATTTCCGACTCCGTCTCCAGCGAACTTGGGGAAAACGTTTCCGCGCTCATCCGCCCACTCCCATCTGCTGGCTGGACAGGTAGAAATACAAACCACGCTGCGCCATCAACTCATCATGGTTTCCCACTTCAGCCACGCGCCCCTTCTCCAGCACCACGATCGAATCCGCTTCGCGAATCGTGCTCAGCCGATGCGCGATCGCGATCGTCGTCCGTCCAGCCATGATGCGGCCAAGGTTGTTTTGAATCGCGCGCTCCGATTCCGTATCGAGCGCGCTCGTCGCTTCGTCGAAAATCAGAATCGGCGGGTTGTTGTAAATGGCGCGCGCGATGGCGATGCGCTGCTTTTGGCCGCCGGAAAGCGCCAGACCCGATTCGCCGATCTTCGTCTCGTAACCCATGGGCAAACGCATGATGAAATCGTGCGCCGCAGCCGCCTGCGCCGCGGCAAGAACACGGTCGAGATCCGGCTCGGGATCGCCGAAGGAAATGTTCCGCGCGATCGTTTCGTTAAACATATGGTTTTCCTGCAAGACCATTCCGATGTGCCGCCGCACATCGCGGTAATTCAGGTTCCTCAAATCCACGTGATCGAACAAAATGGAACCGTCGGTCGGTTCCAATAATCCCGCGATCATCTTGATCAGCGTCGTTTTTCCACAACCGCTGCGGCCGACGAACGCGATCATTTTTCCCGGCGCGATATCGAGCGTGATGTTGGTGAGAATGTTGGGCGCTTCCGGTCCGCCATAGCGGAAGCTCACGTTGCGCAATTCAATCCTGCCTTCCAGACTGTGCACCGGCGTTAGCCGCGAACGATCGCGCCCCTGCTCCGGCTCCTGCTCGAAGATGTCGTTGAGGCGATTCAGCAACACCGTCGCGAACTGCAAATTGTCCCAGACGCCGAGCGTGCGCAGGATCGCGCCGTAGGCGATCGCCGTGAGCGAGGCAAAGGCGACGAACCCGCCCACGCTCAGGCTCCCATTGATCACCTGGTTCGCGCCCACCCAGAGAAAGATCGCGGTCGAAATCAGCCCGATGGTTTGCAGCACGCTGTCGTAGGACATGACGACAAAGGTGGAGCGGAACATCTTCTTCGAGACGGAGAGGAACTCATTGAGCATCGCGTCGCGAAAGACCGATTCCGCCGACGCCGCTTTGACCGCTTCAA
>DAIRIE010000106.1:0-4319 GCA_036809705.1 Chthoniobacterales bacterium | reverse complement strand
GTATTTACCCTGGCTCTCCTCCACGTCGGCAAAGAGCGGCCGCAAAAACTTGGTCGAGAAATACATCAGCCCGAGGTAGAGCGGCGTGGTCGCGAGGAACGCCAGCGTCAGCCAGCCGCTGTAAAGAGACATGAGAATGAGGGCGCCAAAGAGGTGCACCATCGCGAGCAACGCGCCGATCCCATTTTGCACGGCGAAATGCCGCACCTGGCGTGCACCATCGAGCCGCCGCTGAATGTCGCCGGTCCGTCGGCTGGTGAAATAACTCATCGGCAGCGAAAGCATTTGCCGGCTGAGAAAATCGAGGATGGCCGCGTCAAGCCGCACGGCCGCAAATGCCAGCAGGTATTCCTGCGCGACGGCGGCGAGTTGGACAAAGACGATCGCCACGGCCATCCCGAGGATGATGATCTTGAGCAGCGCGACATCGTTTTCGACAATGACTTTGTCCACGACCATCTGCGTGAAAACGGGAAAGAGCAGCTCGAGAAAACTCACCGCCACCGCCAGGCCGAGCACTTGCAGCAGGATGCGTTTGAACTTCGCCAGGAACGGCCACACCCACCCCGCGCTCGATTTGCTCTCCGGCGCTTTCTCAAACGCAATGGTGTAATCAAAGAGCGCGGCGTATCCGCTCCATTTTTGCTCGAACTCCTTGCGCGGAATTTTGCGCAGACCCATGGCCGGATCGGCCACGCGCACGTGGTCGGGCTGGACGTCGTAGAGCACCATCCAGTGGTTGCCCTCCCAATGGACGATCGCCGGCAGCGGCATCAACGGCAGATTGCGCAGTGAAGCTTTGAGCGCGCGCGCGGCGAGGCCGAGCTCGTTGGCCGCGCGGCAAAGCGCTTTCAAGCTGGTGCCGTCCGTCGCGGTATGGCAGAGCTGGCGGATTTTCGAGAGCGAAACTTTGCGGCCAAAATGCCGGCAGATCATGCCGAGACTGGCGGCCCCGCAATCCATCTCGTCGATCTGCTGGATGTGCTCGAACTTGCGAATGCCTTTTTCCTTTTTGCGGAAATGCCCTTCCTCATCTTCAAATGGAGCGGCGCCATCGTGCTCCCTCGCGCCCTCTTTGCTTTCGATCGCCGTCTTGTCAGCAACGCGGGTTTCAGCAGGAACCAGCTCCTCCGTGAAATCGAGCGGAATACGCGCTTCCGTTTTCGCCTGGTACTGCGCCAGCCGCTCCGTCAGCAACTGGCCGAACTCAGGGTAGCTTTGCTTCAGGCTCTTCACCGCTTCCGGCGCGAGGGCGAGCAATTCGCAATCTGAATACGCTTCGACGGAGGCGGCCCGCGCGGCGCCATTCAGAATCGACAGCTCTCCGAAGAAATCTCCGTCGCGATAAAATGCGAGATTCCGCTGCGATCCATTGTTTTGCGCGAAAGCGCGCGCGCGGCCTTTCTCCAGAATGAACATCGGACCGGCCGCATCACCTTGTTTGATAATGAGATCGCCCTTGTGAAACTGCACCCGCTCGAGCTTGCCGATCATATCGCGCAAAGCGGGCGCGGAGAGCCGGCCGAAGTTGCTAAACTCGTAAAGAAAGCTTTGTAGCGACCGCGCTCGGCGCGTCATCTGCACATATTCCTTCAGCTCGGGAACGCTCTCGGTCAGCGCGAGAAAATCAGCGCGATCCAGCCGCAACACTTCCGTGCCCGTGCTGCATCGCACCGTCGCGCTGCGCGTGCCGCCTTCCGACAGCGCCGCTTCGCCGAAAGCGTCGCCCGGCCGCAGCGTCGCCAGGACGATTTCGTCGCCGTTGTTCGCGCCGATTTTTACCACTCGCGCGCGGCCCGAGGTGAGGATGTAAAACGCGTTCGCCGGATCGCCCTGCTTCACGATGATGTCGCCGAAATCGTATTGCTCTTCGCGGAGCAACTCGGCGATTTTGTCAAAATGTTCGTCCGGCAAAAAACGAAACATCTCCGAACGCCGCAGCAGATCGATGTCCTTCGTCTTCATTGCTCGCTCACCGGCTGAAGCAGTTTCCAATCGATGTGCTTGCTAACGAGCTCTGAGAAATAGCGCCGGCTGATTTGCTCCGTCAGCCGTTCCCGGATTCGCTCGTCGCTCAACTGCGGATCGACTCGGGTTTTCACTCGGCAGACTTCAAACCCATCGTCACGGCCAATCGGCTCGAGCAACGCCCCGGCGCGCACGCTGAGAAAACTTTGCTGCTGTTCCTCCGGCAGATCTTCGAGCAACACTTCGCTCCTGCCGAATGGATAACGGCTCTCCTCCGCGATCTCCTCCATCTCCATCCCATCGCTGCGCACGCAGGCGATCACTTCCGCAGCGGCATCGCGCGAATCGACCTCGATCGTCTCCAACTCAAACCTCGTTAGATTCAGACGCATTGCCTGCAACTCGCGCTCGAGTGCCTTTTGATCCACGCCCGAGGCGAGCCGCTGCTGAAACGCCGCCTCGTCGACAACCTTCCCCGTCATGCCCTCTTCAGCTTGCGCCGCAATGCGAAAACTCAGCTGCTCAGACAGCCGATCGAGATCACCGCATAACGTGAGAAAAACAACAAACTGATTTCTTTCGTCCAACGTAGCCGAAGCAAAGTCGTCTTGAGAGACCGCGACTTCACCGCCGAAAGTGCGCAACCAATACTGCCGCTCGAAGAATTGGCCAAAATCCTCCAGCGTTAGTCCGCGGTCCTCCAGCCAGCGCTCCGTTTCTTCCGCGGTGATGAGGTCGTGGCCGTAACGAAATGCGACTGAAGCCGAGCTGATCGCCTCGTCGTCCGACTCAAGCTCCCGCTCGATTGCGAGCGTTTCGCACTCACAAGCGTGCGCGAATTCACTCCACAGCGTCGCGAGACGACCGTGCTGTGCCGCCCAGGCGAGAACGTCCGCTGCGGCGTAATCCTCCTCGCCACGGGAAAAGATCACGCGGCTCTCACGCGTCGCTGAAGGACTGGGTGACATCGCGTACCGGAGCGGCTCAGGAACAGACGCGCCCGAGCGGCGGCGCGCACCGCAAATAACCCTCCTGGCGGCCCGAGTTCACGCCGTCAGTTGTCTCAAATTTGGGCCAGTAGCGTCAATAGTTTACTTTGCCTGTTGTTTCACGCGCTGGCGCTCATGGTCGCGCGCGATACGCTTGCCTGTGTCCTCGAGAGTCGCCGCTCACGTTCATCTGGCGAGAAACGCCGGCGAGCTTTGGCCAGCCGCAATTCAGCCGTGGTTCGAGCACGCCTGCCGGGATTCGTGGCGCTCGCGATTGCCCACGGTCGCGCTCGTCCCGTCTCGCGCGCACGGCTATTTTCTCCGCTCACGGCTGCTGGAACATGAGCTGAGCTTCGCCGGCATTCACTTCTGGACGGCGTTCGAAATACGCGACTTTCTCACCGCCAAATTCCTCCCTGAGCGCACGGTGGCAACTCGCGAGAATCTGCATCTGTTGATTGCAGCCGCCGCCGAGGCGCAACCAGCAGAACCTGCGGCCGCAGCCGTGGCGTTAGCACCGGACCATTTTCTGCGCGTTATTGATAGCGTCGAAGCCGCGGGTTGGGATTTCGCGGAAACCGGTTTGCCGTCGCTAAAAAACCTGGCGCGCGAATTCAAACGCCTCGTCGCGGACGCTGGTCTGCAAACGCTGACGCAAGCCGACGAGTTCCTGCTCCGCGAGGGGCAAAAGAACGCGGTTGTGATCGGCCCGCTGCTCGTCTGTGGTTTCAACGTCGCACACTGGCCGCTCTGGAAGATTTTGCGCGGCGCCTGCTCCGCCGCCACGCAAGCGACAATTTGCCTGACGCAATCGCGCGCACAATTAGCCGAGATCGACGCGGCCTGGGTCGGGTCTTGGGAGGAGATTTTCGGCGCTGCCCAACAAACGCCAGCGCTCGATGCCGAAGAGTCGTTCGCCCATTTTGCCGAAGCCGTCGAGCTCGGCGCGCCCGGGAATAAAGCGGGCGTTTCATTTCGCGTCGGCGCGAGCACGCTCGAGCAGGCGCAGGCAGCCGTTGTCCAGAGCCTGGCGTGGCTTGCCGATGACCGCTGCGAACGGCTCGGCATCATGTTTCCGGGATACGGCGCGCTTTCGCGTGAGGTGGCGGCGTTGCTTGAAACTCGCGGCATTCCCCATAACGATGTCATCGGCCATCTGCGCCCCGGCGTTTTCGAAAGCGAAGCCTGGCAGGCATGGTTGGCCGCGCAGGAAAATCCGCGCATCGGCACGCTGGTGCGTTTCACGCGCGCATGCCCGGCGGCCATCATCGCGCCACTGCGCTCGGACGCGATTGAGGGTGTTCTAAGAAACGCATTCAACGATATTTTGATCAACGACCTGGCCGTGCTCGCGGCGTTCCT
>DAIRIE010000105.1:0-9336 GCA_036809705.1 Chthoniobacterales bacterium | reverse complement strand
TTCGCGAGGCGGGTGTTTAGCTGGTGATCAGGTTCGAGGTACTCGAGCAACGTCTCGGGTTTGTGAAAGGCGAAGACGTTTCGGCTCTTCGGAGCTGGATCGCGGCGGTTCGTAAACTGGGTTTCGACGCCGGTGCTCTCGTACGCGAATGGCAGTGGCGTTTGCCATTTCGGATAGATATCCAGCAGGCCTTGGCCGTACTTGCCGGATTGTTCTTCTACCCAGTTAGGGTGAAGCCTTCCGGCTTCGCTTCGACGGTTCCGATAGCTTTGCCGTCGACGAACAGTAGGTAGTCGACCTCGTCTCCGGCTTTGAGCAGGCCTTCGGTGATCGCAATACCGCGACCCGCGCTCAGATTGATCGTTGAGCGCTTCTGAATGATCCATCCGCACTGCGTCAGAAGCGCATCGATGTTTTGGCGCGCGAGTTCTTCCGGCGTGGGCATGAGCGGCTGTACGGGCCCTCGGTTTTATCCGGTAAACTGCGGGAAAGCAAGGACGCGCACGCGAGTGCGCGCGTTAATCGTTATCGGTTAATTGTTATTCGGGGCGCAGCTTTGGCTGCGGGTTAATGGGGGTAGCGACCGGAAGCGAGAGGTCATAGATCACATAGAGGTCAGAGTGCCGGTTTGTTATTTCCGCAGCAGTCGTTGTCGCACGGCGCCTGTAACGCGGACGATTTCTCCTTTCACTTCGAGCCCGCGCTTCACAGTGACGGTATACCAGCTGACTGAGCCGAGCCGGCGCACCCCGGTCGGGCGAAAGGCGTTGCTCTCTACTCGCGAAGGCAAGTCGCCGATGAGGTCCTTCGGAGTTTTGATTCCGATGTCGCATAGATCCTGCGCGATTGATGGCCCAATGTTTGGGATTTGTTCCAGCGACTGGGCTGAACGCGCGTTTTCAGCTTTGCGTGTTCGTGACGCGGGCATGCGGACAACGTAAGACCCCGGGGCCATGGATGTAAGCCCCAATCTCATCGATCGACATGAGGCAAGCGGCAGACTTGGCGGCGCAGGTGCTCGATGCAACGGGACACGGCCGGATACCACCAACACCGCGATGGTAGGGCATGCGCGCGTTGGTTCGTCTCTGTTTTGTGATGGTGCTGGCGGTGACCGTTGCCTCACCAGTGGCTGCAAAAAGGCATAAGAGGTCGCATGCTTCGCCTTCGCCAACGGCACACAAGCGGAGCGATGCGGAGATCGAAGCCGCGACGCGGCTTCAGGTCTTCCTCGATCGAGCGAACTTCAGCCCGGGCAAGATCGACGGGCATTACAACGATTTCACGTTCAAGGCGCTGGCGCTTTACCGGCAGTCGCGGGGCGAGCCAGCTCCTCCGCCACCGCCAAAGCCGGACACTCCGCCGGATGTGAGCGGGATCGATCTGGCGAGCGTGAACCCGGTGTACATTCAATACACGGTGACTGATGCCGAAATGAAGAATATCGGTCCGGTGCCGCCGGGCTCGGGCGCGGCAGTCGCGCCGCAGAAAGCGAAGCTGCCGGCGCTACCTTATCGAGACGCGGGTCAAGAGATCGCGGAGAAGTTTCATTGCGATCAGAAATTTCTAGGCGAGCTGAACCCCGGAAAGAATGGCGCGGCGTTGAAGCCGGGCGATCAGTTGCTCGTGCCAAACGTGGAACCCTTCGAGCTGGAAGCGGTGAAAAATTTAAAGCCGGGCAGCGAGCTCACGGCCGACCTGGCTAACGAGATGCCGGATGAAGCCGAGACCGCATCGCCTGCCGGTGGCGCGACTAGTTCGGTGTCGATCAAGGTAGATGTGAAGACGAACATGCTGGGCGTCTTTGAGGGCGACAAGATTGTCGCCGCTTACCCGGTCACGCTCGGTTCGGGCCATATACCAACACCGATCGGCGAGTGGAAGGTACGCGGGGTAGTGAAGTTCCCGACATTCCGTTACGACGAGCAGATGCTTAACCGCGGCGAGCGGGGTAAGAATTTCTACATTCTGAAACCAGGTCCGAACAATCCGGTGGGCGTAATTTGGATCGCGTTAAATAAACGCGGGATCGGTATTCACGGCACGGACGAACCGGACGTTATCGGCAAAACCATGAGCCACGGCTGCATGCGGTTGGCGAATTGGGACATCGTGCGTCTGGCTGGGAGAGTGAAGGCGGGCGTGCCGGTGTCGGTACACTGAGATGCGGAGTGCAAATGGGAAGAGCCGGAAGCACAGGGCAGAAATGAAATGTGTCGTTCTCGTCATCCTGTTTGCCATGACTGCTGGAAGCGTTTCAGCGCGAGATGCCCGCGAGCAACAGCGCATCGATTTCCTTCTTCACACGGTGGAAACATCGAAAGGAATCGCTTTCATCCGAAATGGTTCTGAATACGACGGGCACTCGGCGGCGCAGCATCTGCGACAGAAGCTGAACTACGCCGGTGAACGAATCAAAACGGCGGAACAGTTCATCCAATACTGCGCGTCGGAATCTTCCATAACGCATCGCAAGTATGCGGTCCGTCTGGAGAACGGGACGACGGTTGATTCGGCTACTTATTTCGCCGGTTTGCTCCGGGACTGGGACCAACAAAAGCATTGATGGTGCGGTAATAGCTTCATCAGCTCATGATGAAGCTGAGAGCAGGCATCCGATGCGCTCGACTGGCGATGATGGCTGCGACGCTGCTAGGCGGTTGCACCATTCACGAACAAAAAACCGTGAAGCAGGAATTGGCGCCGGTGTATTCGGCGGCATCGCCCTCGTTCCGGCAAGCAGCCGGCTCGCTTCTCGGCGGCAGCTTCGTCGCCGGCAACAACATCGTCACGCTGGTGAATGGCCGCGAAATTTTTCCGCCAATGCTGGCAGCGATCCATTCGGCGCAACGCACGATTAATTTTGAGACTTACGTTTTTTGGGACGGCGAGATCGGCAGGAAATTTACAGAGGCGCTGGCAGAACGTGCACGCGCGGGAGTCAAGGTAAACGCAATCCTGGATGCGCAAGGAACTGCCAAACTGGGGCTGGAAAATCTGGAGCTACTGCGCAGCGCGGGCGTGCAGGTAGTTAAGTATCATTCGATCTTTTGGCTCGATCCGCGCCGCTTCAATAATCGGACGCATCGCAAGCTGCTCATCGTGGACGGCAAGGTGGGATTCATCGGCGGAGTGGGAATCGCGGACGAATGGCTGGGCAATGCGGAGGCGCCGAAGTATTGGCGCGACAATCATTACAAAGTGACTGGGCCGGTGGTGGCGCAATTGCAGGGCGCATTTATGGATAACTGGTTAAAGGCTCGCGGCGAAGTCTTGCATGGACCTGAGTATTTCCCGCCCTTGAGCGCGACCGGTCCGTACGCAGCTCAGGTTTCCAGAAGCTCACCCAGCCGCGGCGGTTCTTCTTTGCGTCTGCTATATCTGCTCGCGATCGCGTCTGCGCAACACAGCCTCTTAATCGAGAACGCCTACTTTATTCCAGATGATCTCGTGCGACAGGAGCTGATCCATGCGGCGCAACGTGGGGCGAGAGTGGAGATTCTGGTGCCGGGCGAACACATCGACCAGAAGGCGGTGCGCTGGGCTTCGCGGCGACATTACGCGGAGCTACTAAAGAGCGGGATCAAGATTTTCGAGTTCGAGCCGACGATGGTACACGTGAAACTGATGATCGTAGATGGTGCGTTCGTCTCGGTAGGATCGGGGAATTTCGATCTGCGTTCGCTCAGGTTGAATGATGAGGCGAACATGAATGTGCTGGATCGAAGCTTTGCAGAGCAGCAGACGAAGTTATTTGCCATAGATAAGAGGCGATCGCGTGAGATCACACTCACCGAAACGGGCGGCCTCAATTTACTAAATCCGATCGGACAAGTATCGGACGGGCTGGCGCCGGAGCTTTAGGCAGCGAAAAAGTTCGCGTTGCGTAGGTCGTGCGCTTCCGCCGCAGAGGCTTCCTCTGCGCGGCTCTGCGGGCCGAGCGTGAGTAGAAACGCAGCGACGCCGAGATAAAGAGGGTGATCAAATTCCATGATGTTAACTCTGGGAGAAAGTGCGGGATAACGACCACTGCCCCGATTTGGAGCCGCGTCAATCCGTATGTAAACGCCGCCCATCTCGTATATTGTTTAAGCCACGGCTTCGTCTGTGTTCTGTTCGTGGGTGCTCGGTAACACTGAGACGCAGTTTCGGAGCGAGCGGCGCCGAAATCTTGCTCGATCAATCTTAAGCGACTCGATAAAAAACAAAGGGAACATCGATGAACTTGTTGTCCCCAATATTAACTGGTCGACGTCTTACAATCTTTGTCTGCCTTGCGGTGAGCGGTTCTTGCGCTGCTGATGCGAAGCCGAGATCTCCTATTTCGTTGGACGTATTGCAGCGGGACGGCTACGGCTCGGTCGGCCTGATAAACGGTGGTGAGAACCGGGTTTATATTCCGGCAGAGATCAATGGCAAAAAGATCAGGTTGCTGCTGGATACAGGCTGGGGCAGCGACGGCATCACGATCGGGTTGAATCCATCCGAGCTCCATGTCGTGCCGGAAAAGGGGGTACATTTGGCGATGAGCGCCAGTGGTGCCCGGTTGCCGATGGGTCATGGGACTGCGCAATCAGTGTTGATGGGAAATGTGCAGATCCAGCAGGCGCCCATCTATTTCGGTCGCATCTCTGAGTTCGGAGTAGTTGGTCACGGTTTCCTTAAGAAAAACAACGCGATAATCGACCTAACGAACCTGCGGCTCTATCTGCGTCCGCCGGGAAAAGGTCGTCGGGTCAACCTGGGTCCGGCGTTAGCGGCAATGGGTCTGGCGAAGGCGCCTTTCGCTGACGCGCCACATGGAACCTTTGTCCTCAATGTGGAAGTCAACGGTGTGCCGACACAGATGGCCCTCGATACAGGAGCTCAGATCACAGTGCTCGACACCCGGTTCGCCAAGGTGGCAAGTGCAAGGGGCTGGGGCCGCCGAAACCTTTATCAACTTGATGCCGCTGGGATTAGAAGTGCGGCTGATTTCGCGGGCACTAAGACTTTCAAAATCGAGGGAGTGCCTATCCGCACGCCGACGGTGAGTCTCTCGAGGTTCGCTGGTTACGACATCACGCACGGCAAGATGGTCGGCGTTTTGGGGCTGGACGTTATCGGGCTCAATTGGGGGATCATCGACGTGGCGCAACAACAGTTTTATTTCGCTAGGGCGAACTAGCGACGGTGCTCTGGTCATGATCACCCATCAATCGCAGGACTAGCGCGACATCGAAAGCGAAACTCCGCGTGATCTCATCGGTCTCCACGTCTGGCCGATCTTACTTCGCGGACATCGATTGCGATCCAGTTTACTTCCCACGTTTTGCCGCCGTCCTGGGAGAATGATTGCTCGAACCGGCACGAGCCCGACGTGATGTCTGCCGTAACGAAGCGAACCAGGACCGCGCGGCCGTTGATGGTTTCCTGGTCGTAAAACTCGCCGCGACCAGCTTTGAATTCGCCCATTGTCGGCTCCCCGAGGCTGCCCGTTTTGCTGCTGGCAAAGTTCAGGCTCCATTTGTGCGTCTCCGGGTTGTAAAGTCGCAAACTCAGCGCTTCGATGTGACCCGCCGGTCCATCCACTTCCAGTTCTACCAGGTTGGCGCGGCCGCCCCAGACTTTGCGGACTGCCGTGGTGCCGTCGTACTCGACCCATTCATTTGATCCGCTCAACGGCTGCTTCAGTTTCCACAGATGCGTGTGCCAGGTCCCAAATTCCCAATCGAAATCATGCTGGCCATCGTGCTTTTCCTGCGCGAGCAGGCGCGAAGCGCTAACGAGGGACAGCAAACCGGCCACGAGAAACAGCCGTATCATTTCCGCCTCCTGAAGGTCATGATCCAGTTTGGTTCCCAAGTCCTTCCGGCGTCGTTGGAGAACGCCTGTTCGAAGTAGCATGAGCCCGGCGTGATTTTCGAGAATGAGTTGCGCACAAAAATCTGCCGCCCGTTGAAATCTTCCACATCGATGAAATCCCCGTGACCCTCCTTGAACTCGCCGGCGATTGGCACGCCCATGATACCGTCGCGACTATTCGCCCAACTGATGGTCCACTGTTTCGCCTCCGAGTTGTAGAGCCGCAGTCCTACGCCTTCGAGATGACCGGAAGGGCCGTCCAGCTCGAACTCCGCGATGCTCCCGCGCCCGTTCCATAGGGGCGCGACCTCGCCTGTCCCTTTCCAGTCCGTCCACTGCGAGCTCCCGCTCAAGGGTTTGGTCAGGCGTTTCACCTCCACATCCCAGTGGCCGATGTTGAAATCGAAATCGCGGTTGCGGTCTTCGGCAGTGAGTGACGCCGCGACCGGCGCCTCACTCGTCCGCGTAACGTCAGCGATCCAATTCGCCTCCCACGTCTGCCCGCGATCGGCGGAGAACGCCTGCTCGAAGTGATATGCCGTGGGTGTCGCTCCCGAAAAAGTGTGCCTGACCAGAATGATTTTGCCGTTTAGCGTCTCCTGGTCGTAAAACTCGCCGCGGCCGTCGCGGAATTCCCCGATCGAGGCCGGCGGCGCCAAGACGCCCTGGCTCGCATTCGCCCAGTAAAGGCGCCACTGCCGCGCTTTGGGATCGTAGAGGCGGAGCGTTAATCCTTCGAGATGACCTGCCGGCGACGTGAGCTCGATTTCCTCGAGGTTACCGTGGCCGTTCCAAACCTTGCGCACAGAAACAGTGGCATCACCCTCAATCCATGATGTCGATCCTGTCAGCGGCTTTTGTAGTCGCCGCACGTGTGACTTCCAGGTGCCGATGATGAAATCGAAATCGTGCTGACCGTCCCGCGGTGGCGGCGATGAGGATGTCTCCGCCGCCATCGTGAGCGATGTAAATGCTGTCACTGCCAGGGCCAGAATTCGCGCTTTCATCATCTTGCTTTGTCGCAAAAAAGGTGGTCAGAGTAAATAACCGCTCCGGCGGATTTCGACATGACCACTTCAGAGCCTCGACTGCGCGGCATCACCGGCCTGATCAGCGTCGACCGTCGCGCGGCAAAGCCGCTGCAACGACAGATTTACGATTCATTTCGCGGCCGCATTCTCCGCGGGGAACTGCGCGCGGATGAACTGGCGCCATCCAGCCGATCGCTCGCGCGCGAGCTGCGAGTTTCAAGACTGCCGGTCCTCAATGCTTACGCGCAGCTACTCGCCGAAGGATATTTTGAGAGTCGCGTCGGTTCCGGCACGTTTGTCGCGCGTTCGCTGCCCATACATTCGCCCGCGCATGCCCCACATCCGCGCTCCGCGCACGAGCCGCCGCGTTTGATCTCGTCGCGCGCTGAAGCGATGCCGCGCTATGAAAACGCCTCGTGGGCGGGAAATCTTGGGCCGTTCCAGGTGGGTCAACCCGACATCTATTCATTTCCGATGGATGTCTGGTCGAAGCTGATCGCGGGTTACTCGCGCCGGGTGCAGGCGAAAGGACTGCAATACGGCGACGCAATGGGTTTGCGCGAATTGCGCGAAACAATCGCCGTCTATCTTCGCACGGCGCGCGGTGTTCGTTGCGAAGCGCGCCAGGTCATGATCGTCAGCGGGTCGCAGCAAGCGATCGATCTAACGACCCGCGTACTCCTTGATCCTGGCGCGGCAGTTTGGGTTGAAGAGCCGGGCTACTGGCTCGTGCATCACGCGTTGAAAGCTGCGGGTTGCCGCCCAGTCCCAGTGCCGGTGGACGCGAAGGGTCTCGATGTGGCGGCAGGGATCAAGCTGAGCCGCAAAGCGCGGGCGGCATTCGTCGCGCCTTCACACCAATACCCGCTCGGAGTGACGATGAGCGCGACACGGCGGCTCCAGTTGCTGGAATGGGCGCGTCGCGTGGGCGCCTGGGTGGTTGAGGACGATTACGATAGCGAATATCGCTACGACAGTAACCGATCGGTTCATTGCAGGGAATGGACGAGCACGACCGCGTCATCTACGTCGGCACCTTTAGCAAAGTGACGTTTCCATCGTTGCGCCTGGGCTACATCGTTATTCCGGCGGATCTTGTGAAACGCTTTGCCGCCATGCGCCAATCGATGGACATTTGTCCGGCGCACATTCCGCAGGCGGTGATGCTTGATTTCATGCGGCAAGGGCATTTCGCGCGCCATCTGCGGCGAATGCGCCCGGTCTACGCCGAACGTCGCGCCTTGCTCGTCATGCAGCTTCAGCGCTCCTTCGGAGATCACGCGCGGATCCTAGGAGACGAAGCGGGGATGCACCTCGCGTTGATCCCGGCAAAACTGCGTAACGACCGGAGTGTTGCCGCGCGCGCCGCCAAGGAATCGCTTTGGTTGTCGCCGCTATCGGCTTCGTACGTCGGTAACAGGTTGCGGAATGGGTTCGTTCTGGGATTTGGAAACACGAGAGCAAACCAAATTGGCGGAGCCGTGCGACAGCTCGAAGCGCTTTGTCAGAAATCGTGACGGCTTGTAAGCAGGCCGAGCAAACGGTAAGACGCAGCCGTATGGATGTGAGCGACGTCTCTTCGATCGACAGCATTATTGCCGCGGCTTACGACGTGATCTCAGGGCCGGCTGGACGGAAGCGGGATTGGAAACGTGAGCGGGCACTCTTTGCCCCGGGGGCGCGGTTGATGCCGATGGCGTTAGCGGCAGGCACAGCCGAGAGCGGCAAGCCGGCGCCGCAAGTGCTGGATGTGGAAGGGTTCATTGCTCGAGTCGAGCCGTTGTTTGCCAGAGAGGGATTCTATGAGGCTGAGATTGCGCGCGTGACGGAGCAGTTCGGCCATATCGCGCACGTGTGGAGCACGTACGAGTCGCGCCATGCGCCAGATGATCCTCAGCCGTTCGTGCGCGGAATCAATTCATTCCAGCTCTTCCATGACGGCGATCGCTGGTGGATTTTATCTGTGTTCTGGCAAAACGAGAGCACGGAGCAGCCATTGCCAAGCCGCTACACAACAAGCCCGGGCTGAGGGTCGCTTGCTCGGAGCCGGTGCGGCCGAGAACGCGTCGCAGCTATAACTCGTTTAGCGCGGTACCGAGCTTATCAAGCACGTCCCGAGGAAGGAGCGATTGCTGGCTGGCTCCGCCATTGAAGATGGCGATCTCGGCGGCTCGGCCGCAGGCCCACGCGCCAAGACGCGCCGCGTCAAAGGTGGAGAATTTCTGCGCAATCAAAGCAGCGCAGACGCCGGTGAGCACGTCGCCCATGCCGCCGGTGGCCATGCCGGGATTGCCGGTGGTGTTGTAGCTGAGGCGCTCGCCGGATTCGGCGACGATGGTGCGGCTGCCTTTGAGTAACAGAGTGACGGGGTATTGGGAGGTGAATTTCCGGGCGGCTTCGGCGCGAGTGAGTTTTTCGTCGCCAGCCAGGCGCTTCATTTCGCCCGGATGCGGTGTGAGCA
>DAIRIE010000104.1:1557-9455 GCA_036809705.1 Chthoniobacterales bacterium | reverse complement strand
GCACGATTTTGGTATCGACTTTGTGATAGCGGTGATACGCCATCGTCATTGCTTCGGCGAAACGTTTGGCCTCATCGTAAACGCCGCGCGGTCCAATCGGATTGACGTTGCCCCAGTAATCCTCGGTTTGTGGATGCACCAGCGGGTCGCCATAGCACTCGCTCGTGGAAGCGAGGATGAATGTCGCACCCTTGTCTTTTGCGAGGCCGAGCGTGTTGTGCGTCCCGAGCGCGCCCACCTTTAACGTCGGGATCGGCAATTCGAGATAATCGATCGGACTCGCGGGCGAAGCGAAGTGAAAGACAAAATCGATCTTCGGCTCCGGCAAAAAGATGAAATTAGAAACGTTATGGCGGATGAACTGGAAGTTCTCGTTCCCGGCCAAATGCCCGATGTTCGCCACGTTGCCGGTGATAAGATTATCCACAGCGATGACGCGATGACCTTCCGCCAGGAGCCGATCAGTAAGATGTGAACCAAGGAAACCGGCGCCACCGGTGACAACTGAAACGCGCTGCGAAGACATGCGGGCGTTTACTTAGATTGAAGCGAACGCCTTTGCCAGCGAAATAGCCGCACCCTGGAGCGGCAACCGTGCCGGGTGTACAGATACACGGAAAACCCTGGCTAATGACACTGTGGTTCAGCAGGCATCGGACAAACCGGCGCCGAAGTTACGTTCGTTTGCTCGGCGCTGGCCAGCGTTTCCGGCGTAAACTGCGCTAAAGCGGCGGATTGCTTCGCGTTCTAACGATTCGTCAACGCCAGTGGCTTCCCTGCGGCTCGTTATCACCGACGTGTTGTCACGCCGAATTCAGGAGGAAATTACAATCCGACATTTCTTGTCCGATCGCGCGCACACACTTTCGCAACGTTGACTAATCCCATCGCCCCACCAGCAAGGAAATCTGGACCTCGAGGCGACGTTCGATTAGATCAAGTTCCAAGGCACGCCCGGCGCGACGAGTTACCAGCTCGCGACTTACATCGGAAACCTTATCCGGAGTTTTCGACACCATAACAGATTTACCCACACGATATTCGCTCCAATACAATCCTGGGGAAATCGACTTGGTCATGAGTTCTGTGCCCGAACCATCCACGTAGCTCAGCGCGGCACTCGCCGTCGCAGTAATGGGAACGTCTCGGATACGTCGGTCTAAGCGCTACAATTGCGCCGCCTTCAGCCTTCCCAATCATCAGCGCATTGATCCTTCCTTCGGGATTTTGGGCCGTCACTACTCCGCCGGCTGGCGTCACCCAAGCTCCTCCGATGCATCGCAATTGCAATCTGCTGAATCGAGCAAAGCCTGTGGGCGCATGCGCATTCGTTCCAGCATCGGATCCCAGTGGCGTGTTGCACATCGTTTGTCATTCCAAGCGCAGCGAAGCGGAGTCGAGAAATCTCTAACTCACTTTGCCAAGATTAGAGATGTCTCGACTTCGCTCGACATGACAGGAGGTTCGCCCAAAGTGAAGCTCTTCAGTCATGCGCATTCTTTCCGGCATTCAACCCAGCGGCGTTCTCCACATCGGCAATTACTTCGGCATGATGCGGCCCGCCATTGCACTTCAGGATGAAGGCGAGGCGCTCTATTTCATCGCCGATTATCATGCGCTCACCAGCTTGCGCGATCCCAAAGCGTTGCGTGAAAACAGCCGGCGCGTCGCGCTCGATTTTCTCGCCTGTGGATTGGACCCGGATAAGGCGGGGCTGTTTCGCCAAAGCGATGTGCCCCAGGTAACGGAGCTGGAGTGGATTCTTTCCACCGTTACGCCTGTATCGCGGCTGGAATTGGCGCATTCTTATAAGGATAAGATCGCGCGCGGCGCGTCAGCCTCGGCCGGACTGTTCAACTATCCCGTGCTCATGGCGGCCGACATTCTCATTTATGACAGCGATGTTGTTCCTGTGGGCAAAGATCAAAAGCAGCACATCGAGATCACGCGCGATCTGGCTACGCGCATGAACGAAACGTATGGGTCCGAGCCGGACAGGCCGATTTTGAAACTACCCGAGGCGCGCATTCACGCGCGCACCGAAGTGGTGCCGGGGATCGATGGGCAGAAGATGAGCAAGAGCTACGGCAACACCATCGACATTTTCGGCGACGAAAAGGAAACGCGGAAGCGCGTCATGAGCATCGTGACCGACTCCACGCCGGTGGAAGCGTCGAAGGATCCGGACCGTTCCACCATTGTGCAGCTCTATTCTCTTTTCGCTTCACCGGAGGAAGTGGAACAAATGCGCCAGCGATTCCGCGCCGGCGGCACCGGCTACGGCGAGTTTAAAAAGCAGCTCTTCGGAAAGCTTTGGGAATTTTGCGCGCCCATGCGAGCGCGCCGCGAGGAAATATTGGCCGATAAACCTTACATCGATGCTGTTCTGCAGAAGGGGGCTGGCAGAGCTAACGAGATCGCGACGCCAGTGATGCAGCGTGTTCGCGCAGCAGTCGGGCTCAGTTAGCGCCGCTCTTCGCCGAGTGCTCCGGGATATTGCGGCAGGTTATCGGTAATCTCATCCCACGGCGCGCGACCGTCCACGAAGGTGTGGAATTGCGGGCGAATGCCGGGGTCGTCATCAAAGGATCCCAGACGGATGGAAACTTCCCGCCCGTCGGGCCAATCCCCGCCGAACAAGCTTGAACCGCAGTTAACGCAGAATGCTTTAACCGCGCCTGGCCTTTGCCGTAAACGCGAATCAGCTTTTCGCCTTGCCGCAAACGGAACTGCTCGCGTGGCACGCGCACCTGCGTACAGACGGCGGTGCCGGAGTGTTTCCGGCAACGTTCGCAATGACAATGGTTCGCGCGCAAAAGCGGCGGCTCGACTTCAAATTGCACGCTGCCGCAAAGACAGCTGGCGCGGACGGTTTGCTCATCGAGGAATGTTCCCACGTCTTCTCATTGCGCGAGCACATTGTCGACTTGGTTGTGCAATTCTTTGCGCGTAGAGTTTGCAGCGTAATGCGCGTCGGCGTTAACTCTGAAGAACAGATCGGCAAAACCGTCGGACGGCAGCGGCCAGCAGATGCTTTCGTTGCAGCGATGAAGTTGCAGAAAACGATGAATCGGCTTCAGAGCCATCTACTTGGTTTTCCCAAAGGAATCTTTCGTTTCGCCACACATGATGACGCTGACGCATGGCTGCGGAAATGGATGAGTCGCCGCCGCCCGAAGAACTAACAACGCGGCCGCCCGAAGAGGACGATGTGGTGGCGCTTTGCCGCGAGCTCAACAAGCGCGGTGCGCGTTATATCGTGATCGGCGGCTTTGCTATCATCGCGGCCGGATTCGCTCGAACGACAGCTGACGTCGATCTCCTGATCGATACCTCACTCGAGAACGAAGCTCTGGTCTATAAGGCGCTGGAGATATTGCCGGATAAAGCAGTGCTGGAATTAAAGCCGGGCGAAGTTTCTCAATATGGGGTCGTTCGCGTCGGCGATGAGATCATGGTCGATCTGATGAAATCGGCATGCGGAATCGCCTACGAAGAAGCCGCCGGTGAAATCATCACGCGAGAAGTGCAAGGCGTGACAATTCCCTTCGCCTCGCCGCGACTGCTATGGCGCACGAAAAAGCCAACGCGTCGTGCCAAGGATGTGGATGACCTGCTTTTTCTCCAGGACCATTTCCGTGAGCGGGGCGAGGAGCCGCCCCAAGTCTAGCGGGGACTAGCGCGCGACTTCCGCGCCGTTCTTCAGTTCCGCGAAAATGAGCCGGCCGCCGCTGGTTTGCAGCGCGCTCGAGACTACGATGCGTGCGGTCTCGCCGATGTGGCCGCGGGCGTGGTTGACCACGATCATGGTGCCGTCGGCCATGTAACCCACGGCCTGGTGCGGGTCGCGGCCTTCTTTCACGAGCTGCAATTCCATCTCATCGCCCGCGGCGAGCGCCGGGCGCAACGCGCGCGTGAGTTCGTTGAGATTGAGCGCGGCCACCTGTTGCAGGCGCGCCACCTGGGCGAGCGCGGCATCGTTCGTGAGCAGGCGCGCCTGGAGGATTTTCGCGGTGCGCACCAGTCGTTCATCGACGGATCCGTGGTCGGATTCACTCTCGTGGATGCTCAGATCGATCTCACGTGAATGCTGGAGTTGATCGAGAATCTCCAGGCCGCGCTTGCCGCGTTCGCGTTTCATCAGCTCGCGCGAATCAGCCAGCGCTTGTAATTCACTTAAAACAAAACGCGGCACGACCAGCGCGCGACTGAGGAAGCCGGTCGCGCAAAGCTCGGTGATGCGGCCGTCGATGATGATGCTGGTATCGATGAGGAGCGGCTCGTGCTCGAGCGTCTCGCGCGCGAAACGCACGTAGGGAATGATGAGCGAGAACTCATCGCGATTACTGCGCATCGCGAGCATCATGCCTAGATAGCCGAAGACGGTGTAAACGATGAGGCGCACCGCCCATTGCACGGTGTCGGACTGAAAACGCAGGACGTCCGACGCGTTAAGCAGCGTCGCGAATATCAAGCCCAGCAGCAGACCGAAGGTGGCCGAGGAAAAAGCACGAAGCGAGATGCCTTTGAGCAGGCGATCGATCAGCACCACGACGAGTCCGATGACGACGCCGATGAGCAATCCTGGAATCGTTTGCCTCTGCGCCTCGGAGGAAATCAGCGAACCGATGGCGCCGCAAAACGTCACGAAAAGGACGCGCAGCAGATTGACGGTGAAGAGCGGCGTCATCGGTAGCGCACCGTCGTTAGCTCGGGACGACACGCAGGTGGTCCCTCCAGTTCGACAATCAAAAGTGGTGTCATCTGCGACGCGCCGGCGTCGGAGCGGGTTGGCTCCGAGCCGCGGTATCCCGATAGAAGAGCACACCGTGTGCGCGCAGATTAGAAATGAGTGCCCGCAGATCGGCGGCCAGGGTGGAATCGTTCACCAGTGTGCCGAGCAGACCCTTACCGCCGCTCGCTTCGCGCACGAGCTGCGTGGCGGAGGAGAATGTCTTGCGCGCCTCCGCGATCGTTCCCTGCAAATCATCGGCGTCCTTTTTCGCGGAGGCCATCGTCGCGTCCGCCTCGCCGATGACGCCGTCGAGCTTCTTCGAAGATTCGGAGAGCGCGGTGGTGGTTTCGTTCAGGTGCTCGATGCTGGTGCGAAGATTAGTCAGCGTTTCGGGCGAAAGCGCCTCGGTGTTGAGCCGGGTAAAAGTGCCGTTGATGTTTTGCACGGTGTTGCGCAAATCGCCGATGAGCAGATTGCCCTCGCGCGTGATATCGTCGATGCCAGTCTCTCGCGCGCCTTCCACTGTCGCGTTTTTGGGCAGGAATTCCTTCACCGGCCCGGTCGGCATGGTCACGTTGACGAAGCGGTCGCCGAGTAATCCTGAGCTACCGACGGTGAATTTGCTCTCCTTCGGAATTTTGACGTAATCATAAATCCGCAGCGGTACCGCGACGCCGCCGCTTTCGCGCATGAGCCGCGGCACGCCCGCAACTTTCCCGATCTTCGCGCCGCTGAAAAGAACATCGGAGCCTTTAAGCAAACCGCTGGCGTCTTTGAACCGCACCGTCAGATCGTAGTAGGTTTTGAATCCTTCGCCGAGCCGGCCGAACTCGACCACGAACCCGCAAATCATGGCCAGCCCGATGGCGACGAAGACGCCGACTTTGAATTCGAGAGCGCTATCGCGATTCATGGCAACCCTGGAACCGTCATGTCGATTTCGTGGCAAGGAAAGTCAAGGTGTCCACGGCGCACACGCGTCCTCGCCTGTGCTCCTAGCTCGAGCGCCCGAGCAAAAAATCCTGGATGACTGGATCCTGGCATCGCTCCAGCTCGGCCGGCGTCCCGTAAAAGTAAACGCGTCCTTCGTGCAAATACGCGATGTGATCGCCCACGTGCGCGGCGCTTTTCATATCGTGGGTGACGACGACGCTGGTCATGCCAAAACGCTGCTGCAACCGTCGGATGAGCCGATTGATTGAATCGGAAACGACTGGATCGAGGCCCGAGGTCGGTTCGTCATAAAGCACACACGATGGCTGCCGGATAATCGCGCGCGCCAGACCCACCCGCTTGCGCATTCCGCCGCTGAGGTTCTCGGGCATTTTCGTGTTTTGTCCCTCGAGCTCGACCACGTCGAGCACGTCATTGACGCGCGCGCGGATCGCCGCCCGGTCGCGCATTCCCGCTTCGTGCAATGGGAACGCGATGTTGTCCTCCACGTTCATGGAGTCAAATAAGGCGCCGCTTTGAAAAAGAATGCCGACTTTTTGGCGAATGCCTCCGAGCTGACGTTCGCTCATGCCGATGATGTTTTTGCCCGCGACATAGATCTGGCCGGTATCGGGCTGCATCAATCCGATGAGATTTTTCAGCAGCACGGATTTTCCCCCGCCGCTCCGGCCGATGATAACGAGCGTTTCACCGGCTGCGACATCGAGATTGACGCCGCGCAAAATTTCCTGCTCATCGAGCGCTTTGCGCAAATCGCGGACGGAAATCATCGCGCCATTGCCGGCCGGGCCCTTCCCACTCGGCGTCTGCACTTCCAAGTGCCGTGTGGCTGTCGCCGTCGCGTTGTAGCTGCCGTCCGTCCTCGGCGGCAGAGACCCAGGGTCGCGTGGTCCGGAAGAACTCATGGATGATCGATGCCCACGATATCACCCTGAAATGGCCATTCGTCCGCAGTCTTCGCCAGCCCGGCCCGCACCGCGTTTTCCCGCACATAATTCCACTTTTGTTCGTAGCTCGCGCTATTTCGAATGAGATGATCGAAGAAACCCCGTTGCCACAAAGATGGCGTTGCAGCTGCCGTCGGTCCCGACGGCAGAAGGTGGTGCGATGGCGGCGCGTTGCCTCCTCTGCCGCCGGGGACGGCTACAACGCGTTTCAGCCCACGGATCCAGAGACCTAAATCGAAATCATGACTGCCGGCGACGAAGAGGTGAATGTGGTCTGGCAGGATGACGTAGCGGCCCAACGCGATCCCTTGCTCGATGCCGCGGTTGCCGTACTCGACGAATGCCTCGTGCAACGAGGTGTTAGCCGAAACTCTGCGCCGATTGCGCGTACGCAGCGTCACGAAAAACAGTGGCGGATCATATTTCTGAAACACGGGCACAAGCCGCGGCGGTTTGCCCAGAGACATCGCGCAACTTCGCACGTCGTTTTCACTCAACGCGTTGTAGCTGCCGTCCGTCCTCGGCGGCAGCGACCCAAGGTCGCGAGGTCCGGAAGAACTCATGGATGATCCATCTGTATAATTCCGCCCCGGAAGGGCCGTTCGCTCGCGCAACCCGGCCTGCCGCCGAGGGCGGACGGCAGCTACAACGCTCCGCATTTAGCTACGCGCGTTCATTATTGGTAACCCGCGGGGTAGACGATGTTCAACGTCATCGTCAAAAAGAAGTTCGCGATCAGCACCGCGAGCGATGAGATGACCACTGCTTCCGTCGTGGCGCGACCGACACCGACTGCGCCCTCGCGAGTCGTTAGCCCTTTGTGGCAACAGATGAAGACGATGAGAATGCCGAAAACGAAGGCTTTCGAGAGACCCATGTAGAGATCGCGCATCAAAGTCCAGCGCACCATGTTGGCGACGTAGTAGGTGCCGCTCACTTCGAGTAATGTGATGGCGGCAAAGTATCCGGCGATAATTCCGAAGCCGATGCACTCCGCCGTGAGCAGCGGCATGGAGATCATCATCGCTAAAGCACGCGGGACAACGAGGTAATCGATAGGATAGACCGCCAGCGCACGCAGCGCATCGATCTGCTCCGTCACTTTCATGGTGCCGATCTCCGCCGACATGGCTGCGCCGACGCGGCCGCTCACCATCAGTGCGGTCAAGACCGGCCCGAGCTCGCGACAAATGGCGACGGAGACGACCGCGCCGACCGCGGAGCCCATGCCAATTTTATTAAACTGAAAATAGGTTTGCGCC
>DAIRIE010000104.1:800-1547 GCA_036809705.1 Chthoniobacterales bacterium | reverse complement strand
AGACCGCACCGGTGAACCCGCCGGTGACGATGACAACAAGCTGCGAGAGGAGTCCGATTTCGACCACCTGCCGCAGAAACAAGCGCCATCGCAATCGATGCGTGAAGAGCGAACGGGCGGTGTCGAGCGCGAGCAAGAGCAGCTCGCCCAGATAGCGCGCGAAGGCGACAACAGGCGCGCCAATTGCGACAAAAAATCGACGCATCATCGGACGACGCGATCGGTCATGAGGCCGCGATCAGGAAGCGAGCGGCTCCGTTTTGCTGCGGTCGCGCAGTTCGTCGGGGATGGCGCCGATAAACCGCGGCTCGAGTCCGATTTTGCGAAACATGGCGCGCAGCTCGCGCATGGTGACGCCGGCTTCTTCCAGCTCGAAGTAAACCAGATCGTGATTGCGATCGACCTTGTAACGCAGGCCGGGCACGGTCTCGAGCTGGCGGTCGAGCTCGAGGATGGTATCGAGATTGCGCAAACCGGCAGCGTAAACTTCGAGCTCGATCATGCTTCATCTTACAAAGCGGCTCACGTCAGGCAATCAGATAGCAGCGCGCAGCGCTTGTGCGTTTCTGCGGCCGAGGACGGGCGGCAGCTACAACCCGGAAGCTCGACGGCGCGCCCACTGTTTCATGCGGGATTCAGCTGATGACGTCGACTGCTGTGTGATCGAACGGCAGGTAATTTGTCGCGTCGAAGCGTTCGCGTTGTAGCTGCCGCTCGTCCTCGGCGGCAGAACGCTCGAAGGAATCA
>DAIRIE010000104.1:0-790 GCA_036809705.1 Chthoniobacterales bacterium | reverse complement strand
CCCGACCGTAAACCCCGCCATTGCGCGAGCCGCTCCGCTGAGCAACAGATGTGGCCGATGACAAAACGCGCACTGCCTTTGCTTAGCTTTGTTCTTGTGCTCGCCGGATGCGAGACCGTGCCGCAGGGCATTCAACAGGCGAAGGTGGACATGGCGCAGCGTTATGCGGCGGAGGCGCCGGGCGATTACTTCATCGGGCGGCGCTATTATAAAGCGGATTTTAAATTCTGGGGCTATGTGCGCAAACCGGGACAGCCGTGGAGCGAGGCGCAGCTGGTGATGTTGAACGAAAAACAGAAACTCGCGCCCGATCGCGAGCGGCTCGATTTCGGCGGCGACAACAATTACGAATACAAGCTCTACGGTTACTTCAGCGGCGACAAAGTTTACGAACCGGCGAGCAACGGCGTTTATCCGGAGTTCGTGCTGAAGAATTATCAAGTCATCTCGACTAATCCGCCGCCGATTTTCCCGAGCCAGCTCTCACCGCGCGCGCAGGCCGCGAGCTCGCGTTATCAGATTGAAAAGCCGCAGCTCTGAGGGAAAGTCGATGGACGATTCGCTCGCCGGCGAATTCCTGCGCTTTCTCGCGCACGAGCGCAATGCTTCGGGGCACACGCTGCGCGCGTATGAAAGTGCGCTGGCGAAGATCCGCCAGCATCTGGGCGGCAAAGCGTGGAGCAAATGCACGGCGGATGATTTCCGCAGCTACCTCTACCGGCTCGCGCAAGCTGAAGCCGCGCGCAGCTACATCAGGCTCCAGTTTTCCGCATTGCGCGCTTTCTACAAG
>DAIRIE010000103.1:8445-9504 GCA_036809705.1 Chthoniobacterales bacterium | reverse complement strand
GTAACAAGGTAGCCGTAGGGGAACCTGCGGCTGGATCACCTCCTTTCTAAGGAGCAAGCTTCGCCTGTTTATTTCGAAACTAACGTTTCGAGAAGAACAGCGCGATAGCATAGGTCGACGGCTAAACCTGAAGTTCTTCGGAGTTTCAGATATGCCGTTAAGACTTTGGAATCGAAAGAAACCGGAGCCAAAGAGAACGACGGTAACGCACAATTCAGCAGTCGCTGACATCGACGAAGCCGGACAGTTTATCTGTCCGGCTTTTTATTTGCTCAAGAGCACATGCATCTCGCATGTTCTCTTTGGCACCCGTCTCATCGGGAGCGACAATCTCGCCAAACTTCAGAGCTGCGGCGTTGTAGATGCAATCGAGCAGCGCCCGCGCAGCAACGCTTCCATCGCGCAGTTAGAGAACATCAAAGCCCCACTTGCGCAACGGCGCGCAGACGATCTCGCGCAGGACACCGTCGTCATCCGCCACGACAGCTTTAATGCCGCCGGTCGCGCCGCTGCTACCGAAAGGCGTTGCAACAATGCTGCTACGCGTGCGTCGAGGATTTGTCTCAAAGGAGAAGCGGGATGTGTATCTGACCATTTAGCAAAAGAGGCCGGAGATGGCGACGGAGGTTCTGCCGCCGAGGACTCCGAAGCTTTTCGCGAGCAGGCGGGCCGGCAGGTACAACCCCGAAAGCGTTCGGGGCTACAACGCCGAGTTTTCTTATCTCCTCGATGGCTGCCTGCTGTCTGCGCAGCGGCCACTTTCTTGCCCGATGGCGTAACGGTGAGAGATTCAGTGCTCATGCGTGTGTCTATTGCTGCTCGGGCGAACCTCGAGCTAATCGAAGAGAATTACCGCCGGTGGCAGGAGAATCCGGAGGCGGTCGATCCGGGATGGTCGGCGTTTTTCGAAGGTTTTGAGCTGGGCAATTTGCCCCAAGTGAATGGCGCGGCGTCGCGCGCTCCGGCGAGAAGGAAGCTGGCCACGTGCGGTCGCGGCGCTGGCACGATCGCGCGCAGCACCTCCATGTCGACGTGCCGCAGGCGCTTACGGGTCTTGTC
>DAIRIE010000103.1:6072-8435 GCA_036809705.1 Chthoniobacterales bacterium | reverse complement strand
AATTTGCCCCAAGTGAATGGCGCGGCGTCGCCCGCTCCGGCGAGTGGGGAGACGCGCGAGACTTCGCTGCAAACGCGGGTGGACGGTTTGGTCTACGCTTATCGCACGCTTGGCCACACCATCGCGCGGGTCAATCCGCTGGCTGACAAACGCCCGCAAAATCCGCTGCTTTCGCTGCGCGAGCTCGGCTTCAGCGACAAAGATTTGGAGCTGCGCGTTTCGTCGAAGTTCTTCGAAGACGGGCGCATGATGACGCTGCGGGAGATGATCGCGCGGCTGGAAAAAATCTACGCCGGCGCGGTCGGGGCGGAGTTCATGCACATCCAGAATCCGCGGATTCGAAACTGGGTGCGGCATCGGCTCGAGTCACGACCGGAAGCGCACTCGACGGCGGCGCAGATGCAGCTGGCTCCGCTGCGCGCGCTGATGGAAGCGGAATCATTCGAAGTGTTTCTGCACACGAGCTACGTCGGGCAGAAGCGTTTTTCGCTACAAGGGGCGGAATCGCTCATGGTGATTCTGGACACGATTCTGCACAAATGCCCGCAGGCGGGCGTGGAAGAAATCTGCATGGGAATGGCCCATCGCGGCCGGCTTAACGTGCTGGCGAATTTCCTGCGCAAATCGCTCAACATCCTCTTCACGGAGTTTACCGAAAACTACGTCCCCGATCTGGTGGCCGGCGATGGTGATGTGAAGTATCACCTCGGCTACCGGACGGTGCGCAAGCTCGGCTCCGGCGCCGCGGTGGAGATCCGGCTTTCGGCAAATCCAAGTCACCTGGAAGCGGTCGATCCGATCGTGGAAGGCACGGCGCGGGCACGGCAGCGGATTCGTGGGGATACTGAGCATCGGCGCAAAGTCTTACCGCTGCTTGTGCACGGCGATGCGGCGTTCGCGGGGCAGGGGATCGTGATGGAAACACTAAACATGTCGCAGCTTCACGGCTACGGCACTGGCGGCACGGTGCACGTGGTGGTGAATAACCAGATCGGTTTCACCACGCTGCCCGAGGACGCGCGCTCGTCGATGTACGCGACTGACATCGCGAAGATGATCGAGGTGCCGATTTTCCACGTGAACGGCGACGATCCGTTGGCCTGCATGTTCGTGAGCCAACTGTCGCTCGATTTCCGACAGGAATTCGGACGCGACGTTGTTATCGACATGTATTGCTACCGTCGTTACGGCCACAACGAAGGCGACGAGCCGGCGTTCACCCAGCCCGATCTTTACGCGCGCATCGACAAGCATCCCTCCACCGCGCAGCTCTATAAACATGAGTTGCTCGAGGCCGGAACGCTGAGCGCCGATGACGCCGCCTCGCTCGAGACGGAGTTCCAGCTGCGGCTGGAAATTGCGCTGGAGAATGTGAAGGAGATCGAGAAACAGAAAACCGGCGAGCAGGCGAAGTTCCGTGAGTCAACCGCGGTCTTTCAGCCGGAATACACGAGCTCATCGGCGCCCACCGCGATCAGCCAGGAAATGCTGAAGAGGATTGTCGATGGTCTCACGCGTGTTCCGGCCGACTTTTTCGTGCAGCCGAAAATCAAACGCATCGTGCTCGATCAGCGGCGCAAAGTTTTCGAGAACGGCGGCCCGTACGAATGGCATTACGCCGAGCAGCTCGCTTTCGGGTCGCTCCTGCTGGAGGGAACACCGGTGCGTTTGTCGGGGCAGGACAGCGCGCGTGGGACATTCAGCACGCGACACGCGGTGCTTTACGATGGGAAAACGGGGGAGCCGTACGTCCCGTTATTGCATCTGGCGCAAAAACAGGCGCGCATCTGCATTTACAACAGCCTGCTCTCGGAAGCGGCCGTGCTCGGGTTCGACTACGGCTATTCGCTCGATTATCCCGAAATGCTTTGCCTGTGGGAAGCGCAGTTCGGCGATTTCGCTAATGGCGCGCAAACTATCATCGACCAGTTCATCGTCTCGGCGGAATCGAAATGGCAACGGCCGAGCGGCATCGTGCTGTTGTTGCCGCATGGTTATGAAGGGCAGGGGCCGGAGCATTCCAGCGGCCGGCTGGAGCGGTTCCTTCAGCTCTGCGCCGAGGACAACATCCAGGTCTGCAATCTAACGACGTCTGGCCAGTACTTTCACGTGCTGCGGCGACAGATGAAGCGCGATTTCATCAAGCCGCTCGTGATCATGACGCCGAAGAGTTTGTTGCGGGCGGAGTTCGCGTCATCGCGGGCGGAGGAGTTCACCGGCGGGAAATTCCGTGAGATTATTCCGGAAAATGCGCCGCTGGAGAAGGTGGAGCGCGTCATCCTGTGCTCGGGTAAGGTTTATTACGACTTGGTTACTCACCGCGAGAAGCAGCGGGTGACGAACAGCGCGATCGTGCGCATCGA
>DAIRIE010000103.1:1388-6062 GCA_036809705.1 Chthoniobacterales bacterium | reverse complement strand
GAGCAGCTTTATCCGCTCGCGGAGGCTTTGCTGCGCAAAGCCGTAGGCGCTTTTCCGGAAAACGCGCGACTGGTTTGGTGCCAGGAGGAATCGCAGAACATGGGTGCGTGGACCTTCATCGAGCCGCGATTGCGCGCGATGTTCGGGGGCGAAGTGCAATATGCTGGACGCAACGCGAGCGCGAGCCCGGCTGTCGGATCGCTGGCGCGGCATAAGCAGGAACAGGCGGCGTTAATTAGCGAAGCCTTCTCAGTGTAGAGGCGTTTGTGCCACACGCCGGGCGGTGCGGAAGAGCGAGATCACGGGCCGTAAGGCGTCCAGAATCCGACGCCGGCCACGTCGGATAACGCCGTGTAGTCGGCGGCGGGCACGTCCGGCAGGTTATCGACCGTCTGCACGCCATAGCCGCGTCCGAGGACGCTGGTGCCGGTGGTGTAAAGCTTGGTGCCTTTCTTCATGTACGCCGTCCAGTCTGCCGTGTTCACCACGTCTCCGGTTTTCTTGTTCCTCTCGATCGCATACTGATCGACGGCGTTGTCGATCAGCCGCAGATCGTTGAGAATGCGGCTGGCCTGGGCGCGTTTGCGCGCGCGCATGAAGCCTGGCACCGAAATGGAGGCGAGGAGCGCGATGATGGCGACGACGATCATGATTTCCACGAGGGTAAAACCCGCGCGGCCTGAATATTTTTTGCTGGGACTGGTTATCATTGTTATGGACGCCGGGGGGTCACCGGCGAACGAGTAAATAGCAGGGCTGACACCGCAATCGCACGACAGGGAGCAGTCTTTTTTTGTAGCGAACGGCAGTACAAGTGTCTGTAGCCGTCGTTCTGTGGCGCGCGACGTGCCATGTCACCGCGCCAGTAGTGCGTCACGGCGCGCGCGTCGCAGAGCGAAAGGGCTACAGCATTATCACTGCGCTATTCGCGGGACTGCACCCAGCGGCTCGCTTCAGCAAACAACCGCGCGCCATTCTCCAGCCGCAGCTTTTCTTTGATGCGCGCTCGATAGGTATCGACCGTCGTCAAACCGACGCGTAATCGCGCACCGATCTCGCGCGTGGTGCGGCCGCGGCCGAGCAGGTCAAATACCTCCAGCTCGCGATCGCTCAATCGCGCGATAACATTGAGCGGCTGGTCCTTTTTCGCCGCGACCGCGCGTTGCACGATACGCGCCATGGTCTTCGGCTCGAGGTAAACTTCGCCGCGCAAAACTTCTCTCAACGCAGCCAGGATTTGCGAAGAAGCTTCTGATTTCGTGATGTAACCGCGGGCGCCGGCGCGGAGCGCACGTTCGGCGTAGAGCGACTCCTCGTGCATAGAGAGCACCAGCACCGGAACGTCGATTTCCAGCGCGCGCAAATCTTTTAGTAACTCGAGGCCGTTGGAACTCTTCAGCGTGATGTCCAGGATGACTGCCTGCGGTTTTTTCTCGCGAATGAGTGCGACGCCAGCGGGCACATTGTCGGCCTCACCGCAAACTTCCAGGTCCGGCTCGGTCTCGATGAGATGCACCAGCCGCTCGCGGAACATGGGATGATCTTCGATGACAACGATGCGGGCTTTCATTTCAAGCAGCGACTCTGGTCAATGCAGGGATCATCTGTTCCTCTGGTGATGTTGTGCGCGCTTCGTTCTCCCGCGGTTGCGGAACAGTGCAAGCGACAAGCGTGCCGCCATCGGGCAATTGCTCGATGGTCACATGTCCACCGAGGCAATGGGCGCGGTATTGCAGAATATTCAGGCCAAGACCGGAGCCACTCGCCGAGTTATGAATGCCCACTCCATCATCGCGAATCTCCAGCGTGATGGAATCACCACGCGAACCGAACGTGATGGCGATACTGCGCGGATTGGCGTGTTTGATCGCGTTGTTGATAGCCTCCTGCGCGATGCGGAAGAGGTGCGTCGCCACTGTTTCCTCGGTGACGTTGACTTCGCTCGTCTGCGCGAAGGTGCAATCGATGCGCGCCAGATGACCAACCGAAACGGCGAGTTCCTCGAGAGCGGAGGCAAGCCCGTTCGCGCTCGTTTCCACTGGCACGAGCCCGCGGGCGAGGTTGCGCGTCTGCATGACGGCGTCCGCCAGGAGCGCTCGCAGTTCACCCGCCAGCTGGGCTTTTGCCGGTAAATGCAACCGCGTTAGATCACTTTCGAGCGCGGCGGCGGCGCACCCGATTGCCGCCAGGTATTGGCAAAGGCCGTCATGCAAATCCTGGCCGATCCGTTCGCGTTCGCGTTCGCTGATTGTAACGATCTCCTTTTCGAGGCGGCGAGAATGTTCGAGCAAGGTGATGCGCGCTTCGGCGATGTCGCGGCGCGCGCGCAAGGCCGAGCTGCCGATGGCGACGAAAATGAAAAACCCGAGACGCATCACGACCTCCCAAGCTTCATGCCAGTTCGTCACGTAAGGATGGCCGGAGGTAAAATCAGCCCACCACCAGGTGATGCCCGAGAGCAGCGCGACCAGGAACGCCGTTTTTTTATCGCAAAACCAGGCCGTCAAATAAATCGGCGGCCCATAAAACATGAAGAAGCTCACCTGATAGCCGGTGACGAAATCGATGACGCCGACCACGAGAACGAGCAGGATCATCTCGAAAACGATCATCGTTTGCGATTGGCGTTGAAACGCATTCCCTGAACTCATACCGGGCGTTCATCAGAAGCAGTTCTCCCGCCAAACGTCGCCTTTTCATGGTGTGCCCTTGCGTAGCTTCCGCTGGATGCTGTAGCCGCTTCGCTGTGCGAAGCGCGGGGGGTGCATCGTGCAAACAGGGAAGTGTGGCGACACGGCGTCTCGCGTCGCCCACAGGCCGACGGCTACGGGCGACGGCTACAGGCGTTGTTCCGCGGCGAATGCCATTCAGGAGCTGGCGCTGGAGTAGCGCCGCAGCGCGAAGCGCCAGAACAGGCGCGACCAGCAGAAGGCGATCAGGCTGGCCGCGGTGAGTTGCAGCATGAGGAGCATGGCGTTACCGGATGCTTTGATGAGAAGGCGCGCCGGAATATTCGCCACGATGATGACGGGGACGAGCCAGCTGAAAATCCAACGAAAGACTCGCGGGTAAATGACGTCGGGATAGCGCGCGATGTTGAGGAAATTGAAGTAACCGTAAACCAGCCCTTGCGCGCGCACGATCCAGAAGCTGATCGCGGCCAGCGTGAGCATGATGGAATAGTGAATGACGATGCCGAATCCGATCGCGACCAGGTAGAGCGCGATGTGAATCGGCTGCGGGACGAAGCCGAGGCGAACTAACGAGATCACGACGACAAGGGCGCCGAGCCCCGCGTTGACGACGCTGTCGAGGCCGAATTGCTTCGAAGAGACAGCGAATTGGCTGTCGATCGGGAGCACGAGGAGTGAGTCGAGTTTACCAGTGCGCACCAGCTCGGGAATGTTGGCGACGTTGACGAAAAAGAACGCCTGAAAGAGCTGCGCGATCATCTGATGCGTGCCGACCAGCAGCACCACTTCCCATTTCGACCAGTCGCCGATTTGATCGATCGATCCGAAGATGATGCTGAAGAAAACGATTTGGCCGACAAACCACAGCAGCTCGACCAGCATCCAGAGAATGAAGTTCGCCTTGAAGCTCATTTCGCGGATGAGCGAGTTGCGAAGCATGATGGAGTAGATTTCGATGTAACGGCGCACGCGCTTACGTTGTCATACAATTATGCGCATGCCGAGCGAGGCGACAAAGTGGTGAATGGGCGGGGCATCATTAGCGTTGCGGCGGCGGCGCTCGCCTTCGCATTAGCGCTGAGTGGCTGTTGGAACTCCGGCGGTTCAGGATTCCAAACCAGCACCGTCACGCGCGGCGAAATCACGCAGGCGGTGACCGCGACCGGAACGCTCAACCCGGTCATCAACGTGCAGGTCGGCAGTCAGGTCTCGGGCAATATCGCGAAGTTGTTCGCCGATTTTAATTCCGACGTGAAAGCGGGGCAGACGGTGGCGCAGATCGATCCCGCCACGTTTCAGGCGACGGTCACGCAAGCCGAAGGCGACCTCGCCAGCGCGCAGGCCGCGCTCGAGCTGGCGCGGCTCAATGCCGGGCGCGCGCAGGCGCTGGTGTCGAAGCAGAGTTCCGCGCAATCCGAGCTCGACCAGGCGGTGGCAAATCTGCATCAGGCTGAAGCGAATGTGAAGATCAAGGAAGGCGCCTTGCAAAAAGCGAAGACCGACCTTGACCACTGCACCATTACCTCGCCGATAGATGGCACGGTCATTTCGCGCAGCGTCGATGTCGGCCAAACCGTTGCCGCCAGTTTGCAAGCACCGGTGATCTTCACCATCGCCAATGACCTCACGAAGATGCAGATCGATGCCGCCGTGGCGGAAGCGGACGTGGGAGTTGTCGAAGTGAATCAGCCGGTCGATTTCACGGTGGATGCTTTTCCGAATCGCGTCTTTAAGGGCAAGATCGTGCAAGTACGCAACGCGCCGACGACGGTGCAGAACGTTGTCACCTACGACACCGTGATCGGCGTCAGTAATCCGGAGCTAAAGCTCAAGCCGGGGATGACGGCGAACGTTTCCATTGTCATCGCGCACAAAGACAACGTGCTGAAGCTGGCCAATGCGGCGTTGCGTTATCGCCCCGCCGATGCTTCGCCCGCGAGCGCCGCGCCATCACGCGCGCCGAACGCTGCGCGCGGCGCCG
>DAIRIE010000103.1:0-1378 GCA_036809705.1 Chthoniobacterales bacterium | reverse complement strand
TTCCAGTCTTGATCTGCGCCGGCGGAAAGACGGCTCGCGAGCGCAAGACCGATCGCACCGTTTACCTTTTGCGCGGCAGCAAGCCGGAGCCGGCGCAGATCAAGACTGGAATCAGCGACGGCATTGCCACGGAAGTGACCGAAGGCGTGAAGGAAGGCGACGTTGTCGTCACTGCGCAGGTGAATACGGCTAACGCCGCTGCGCCACAGGCGAATCCATTCGGCGGGGGCCCGCCGCGCCGCTTCTGATTTGCTATGGCTGAGGCGAGCAAGATGGAAGTGCACGCTGTGTGCGGCGTTTCGCTTGATATCCAGCGTGGCGAGTTCGTCGCGCTCATGGGCGCCAGTGGCTCGGGGAAGTCCACGCTCATGAACATTCTCGGCTGCCTCGATCGGCCCACTGCCGGACGGTATTTGCTCGATGGCACCGACGTGTCGCACCTCGATCGCGACCAGCTCGCCGACATTCGCAATGGCAAGCTCGGCTTTGTTTTTCAAAGCTTCAACCTTCTGCCGCGCACTTCCGCGCGCGAGAACGTCGAGCTTCCGCTCCTTTACGGGAAACGCCAGCTAACGAGCCGTGAGTTAAAGCAACGATCCGACAGCGTCCTCGCGTCCGTCGGGTTGGCCGGGCGCGAAGACCATCATCCGAGCCAGCTTTCCGGCGGACAACAACAGCGGGTGGCGATTGCGCGCGCGCTTATCAATGATCCTGAAGTGTTGTTAGCTGACGAGCCCACGGGGAACCTCGACAGCCGCACCAGCATCGAGATCATGGGAATTTTCCAGGGACTGAATGAGCGGGGCATTACCATCATCATGGTGACACACGAGAGTGATATTGCGGCGTACGCGCGCCGCAACGTGGTCATGAAAGACGGAGTCATCTGCAGTGATCGCGCTGTGGCCGAGCGATCGATCGCGGCGAATGAACTCGAAAGCGCGAATAGCGAGCCCGCAGCAGAACGGTCGTGAGACTCGCCTCGACGTTTAAGATTGCCTTTCGTGCTCTGCGCCGGAACAAGCTGCGTTCGGCGCTGACGGCGCTCGGCATTATCATTGGTGTGGGCGCGGTGATTGCAATGGTTGGCATCGGCAATGGCGCGAAGGCGCAGGTGCAGGCGCAGATCGCCAGCCTGGGGCAGAATGTCATTCTCGTTTTCTCCGGCAGCACCACCGCCAGCGGCATCCGCACCGGTTGGGGCGGCGCGGGCTGAAGATCGAAGACGCCGAAGCGATTCGCCGCGAAGTGCCGGGGGTCATCGGTGTGAGCGAAGAAGTGGTTTCGACTTCGCAAGTCGCAGCCGGTAATCAGAACTGGTTTACGCGCGTGCTCGGCGAAGCGCCGGATTACTTCGAGATTCGCCAATGGCCGCTCG
>DAIRIE010000102.1:0-9537 GCA_036809705.1 Chthoniobacterales bacterium | reverse complement strand
GCATGGGTCAATGGTCATGCGCGACGAGGATTCGGCGCCGGTTTATGCCGGCACACCGGCCGGGCTCGTGCTCGTTTTGCGCAATGGGCCGGCGATTTATCATACCGGGGACACCGACTTATTTTCGGACATGGCGCTGGTGCCGCGCGAGTGCGCCATTGATTACATGCTCGTGTGCATGGGCGGCCATTTCACCATGGGACCGTCGCGCGCGGCCGACGCGATCGAATTGGTCAAACCGCGCTATGTCGTGCCGATCCATTTCGGGACGTTCCCGCTGCTGAAAGGCAGGCCGGAAATGTTGCAGGACGAAATGAACAAACGCGGATCCAAAGCGCAGATGCGCGTGATGCAGCCTGGTGAAAAGCTGGACATCTCAAGCTCTTAGCGCGAAAAAGCAATCCGCCGCCTCAATCCCTTGCGAATCGACCTTAACCACTTCGCCATGCACAAATATTTGCTCGCCGCCTTTTGCCTTGTCAGCGCGTCTGCTTTCGCCGGTCCACCGGAGCCTGTCGTCACCACCCAAAGTACGGAAACGCTCCTGCCGGTGCCGATCGACTACGTCGAAATCGAGAGCGCTTATGTCTTCGGGAGCGATTTCACGAACACACGCCACGATTTCGGAAGCCAGGACAGCTGGCAAAACCAATTCGAATACGGCCATCGATTTCACCTTTCGGGCAACTGGTATCTGCGCACGGGTGTGAGCTACGACCGCTACGATTTCAGCGGGACCAATGCGCCGCTTCCGATTCACCTGCAAACGGGCCAGCTCGTGCTTGGCATCGACTACATGCATGGGCAGGACGTGGGCGCATTTTTGCAATTCCGGCCCGGCATTTACACCGAGGAGCACATCAATCTGGACGCATTCGATTGCCCGATCCTGCTTGGGCGTTTCTGGGTGGTAAAGCCGGACAAGTTTTACATCCTTACCGCGGTCCGAGCCTCATTCCTGAGCAGCGAATTTCCGGTCGTCCCGCTTGCCGGCGTGGTGTGGGTGCCTTGCCCTCAGTGGCGATTGATGGCAGTCCCGCCCGAGCCGCGTCTGATCTACTCGGTCACTAAACAGCTCGATGTGTGGGTCGGTGGCGAAATTGCGGGCAGCGCCTTTCGCGTCGATCACAACAGTGATTTCCAAGCCCGAGGCGGAAAGACGGCGAAACTCAGCGGTGCCGTGGTCGATTACACCGACTATCGCGCAGGTCTCGGGTTTACCTATTCGCCGACCGATAAGATCGATCTCGACTTCGGCGCCGGCTACTCACTGCAGCGCAATTTTGATTACAGTCGGGCCGACCAAAGTTTCCGCACCGATCCGGCGCCGTACGTGAAGGTGGAGATCCACGCGAAGTTCTAGCAGCGGAGCGGAGCGCAGTCGCGGGATGCGGCCAAATTACTGAAGCGTGACGCCGTGGATCCTCGGCTTTGTTCGGGATGACATATCTACGGGAACATCGCGTCGAGTTTGCGCGCGAGCGTCGGGCTGCCGCGCACCTTCAGCCGTCCGCTTAACGAAGCCCAGACGCCGGAAAGCTTGCCATTGGAAAGCGCCACCCAATCGTTGTCGCTGGCGACGATGGTGACGTCGGCATTCCCGATTTGGCCGCGGCCCATCCTGAACTTCCCGTCATCCACCTCAATCCACCATTCGCCTCCGCGCGGGCCGCTGATGTTGAATTGATAACGCGCGTGGACTCCTCTCGCCTTCTCGGCCACGAAGCCATCGTGCATCGCGTCGAACACTTCGAGCGGTGTGGCTTTGTCGCGCTCCCTGCTTTCGGCAAAACTGAGCGGAACTGCGGCGAGCAATAGAAGCAGTGCGACGCGTTTCACGCTATTGCTCGATCCGGCGCAGCAGGAGGGCGCCGCCAATAAAAGTGACCACCACGCCTAACATGAGGACGATCAAATCCATCGCGTAAAATGACGGGCCCGCGCGATAGAGATTCACCAGGCGAAAAGCGCGGCAGAAATGTGTCAGCGGGAAAATTTCCGCGACCCATTGAATGAACGCTGGCAAATGCTCGAGCGGGGCGAACGCGCCGGAGAGAACGAACACCGGCAGCAGAAAGAAAACGGAGAACTGGATGGCCTGCGTTTGCGTGCGCGAGATTGCCGAGATGACAAGGCCGAGACCGAGCGAACACAAGAGGAAGAGCAAACAGATGATCGCGAGCACGCCCGGCGAGTAGAAGCGGACGTGAAAGTGCACCGCCACCAAGCCGATGATGAGCAGGATAATGATGGCTGAGATGGCGAGATACGGAATGATTTTGCCGAGCACGATTTCACCGCGGTGCAGCGACGTCACCATCAGTTGGTAAAGCGTGCCGGACTCACGCTCGCGCGCGATGGTGCAGGCCATGAGGGTGACGGTGAGCAACTGCAAAATCAGCCCGATAATTCCCGGCGTGACGTAATCGATGAAGCGCGACTTCGGGTTGTAAAGAATGTGCGCGTCCACGCCCCAGGCTTCCATCAATGAGGTGAATTGTTTGCGCACTTGCGCCGGCAGTTTCTCCCCAAGTTCGAACACTTCGGTGGGCAGCGCGTCGATGATGACTTGTCGTTCGCCCATCTGAAAATCGGCCAGGCTTTGCTGAAGCGCGCCTTGCAATTGTGACGCGGTGTTGGTGTCGGCGCCGTCGAGATACACCTGCACCGGCTGCGGATTGCCATTAGCCAGACTCGCGCTCCAGCCAGACGGAATGACGACCGCCGCTTGCACATGATGGCCGATCAGGTCCTTCTCGTTTTTCAATTCCGCGGGCGCAAACCGCCAGGCGAACGTTTTGTTCTTCTGCGCGACATCAATGAAGCGCTGCGTCTGCTCCGTCGCATCGCGATTGATCAGCAGCGCGGGAACGTCGGTCAGATCGCCCGCCTCGAACGCATGCCCGAACATCAAGGTGAAGAAGGGCGGTAGAATGAGCAGCAGCACGAGCACGCGCCGGTCGCGCACGATGTGGAGAAATTCCTTGCGCGCGACGCTGGCGATGGCGGTAAACGACACACCCTTCATGCTGTCTCGCGGGCGGCGCGTTGTAGCTGCCGTCCGTCCTCGGCGGCAGATTGGGGTTCATTTTGATCCGGCACGAGCATGGCGCTGTATCCCTGCGAATAGGCCGTGAACACGTCCCCATGTCCGGCTCGACCCAGCGTTCGCCATTCAACTTCAAATCGGGAAAGGGCCAGCGCGTTTTCCATTGTTCCAGTAGCTGCTTCGGCGCACCCGAATAAACTCGAAGCTGACCGCTTCGCAGCGAGACACCGAGCACGCCCGGTGCATCGCGCAACTCGACCAGCGCCGGCATCACCGGCTCGATGTTCAACTCCAGCAACGGCACGCGAAAAGACGCGATGAGAACGCGCGGCGTGGCTTTGGCGAGCAATTTGCCTTCGGAAATGAACCCGACCTCAGTGCAGCGCTCCGCTTCATCCATGTAATGCGTGGTCACGAAAATGGTGATGCCGCGATTGCTCAGATCGTAAAGCAAATCCCAAATCTGCTGCCGATGCACCGGGTCGAGACCGCTCGTCGGTTCGTCCAGAAAAAGCAGCGGCGGATCGTGAACGAGCGCGCAGCCGAGCGCGAGAAGCTGACGCATGCCACCGGACAAACTGCCCGCCGGCTCGTCCCGCTTATTTGCCAGATCGATCAGCCGCAAAACGCGATCGATGCGCTCGTCGATCTCGCGCGGCGGAACCCGATGCGCACCGGCGAAGAAGCGGAAGTTTTCCACCACGGTGAGATCGCGATAAAGGCTGAAGCGTTGTGCGACGTAGCCGAATTTCGAGCGCACGATGTGCCGCTTCCGCCAGACATCAGCGCCGGCGATAGTGGCCGAGCCACTCGTCGGCCGCGTCAGTCCGCAGAGCATGCGCATGGTGGTCGTTTTGCCAGCGCCGTTGGCGCCGAGAAAACCGAAGATCGCGCCCCGCTCGATCTCGAAGGTAAGCCCACGCACCGCTTCGAAGCTGCCGAAGCGTTTACTCAGATTGCTTAGTGAGATAACGGGCCGGGACACGGCGTTGTATTGCGACGAGCCGGGCGAATTTGCAACCGCCGGTGCGTTGTCTAGATAATGCCGCATGCGAGCGCTCTTCCTTTCCTTCGTCTTTTCCGCAACTCTCGCACTCACGGCGCTGGCTGATCCGCTGGCGGAGCTGAGCAGCTTTTCCGTTTTCAACAATATCGATATTGCGCAGCTGGCGAAAAGCGACGTGAAGACAGCACACGGCCCGCCCATGAACAATGGCCGCTTTCTCTCGGTGCAGAGCGTCTTTGTCAGCGGCGGTTCACCCGCGCAGAACCTGGAGTTGCTGCGCAAATGGAATCCGGTGCAACACGGCGAGCCGAAGGTTTTTCTGCACGGCGATTTGCCCTCGTCGCCGAACGAAAGTGCGTTCGCCAAAATCAAAGGCGCGCCAAACAATGCCGCCGTCCGCGCGCTGCTGGACCGAACAAACAAAATGTCTAATGAGCTGCAGCTCAGTAAAGATGAAGCGAGGAAATGGAAAGGCGGCGACGCCGCGCTCTCCGGCGCGGGCGGCGATTTCTGGATGGGCGTGCTCGCCGGACGCGCCCGCACTTTCTCGGGCGGCGGCACGTCTGCGCTTCCGCCCTACGATCACTCAGGAAGTGCGATCCGCGCCGGCGACGAACTGAATGGGTTGCTGCGCGAGCAGGGAAAGATTCGAAAGCAATTCGGCGGTTTTCTCGACGCCACAGGCATCGGTCGCGGCGCGGGCGGCAGACCGGATTTGTATTGGGAATTGATCAACGCCGACAACGTGGCAGTCGCGACACTCGGCGCATTTTATGGACGCAACGCCGGCGGCAACGTCCAAGCCGCTGACACGTTCTACTACGCGAGCGGGGGTTACTACGCCGCACTCACACTGTATCAAATGTGGCCGCTGGACGTGAACGGCCACGCTTCCACTCTGATCTGGCGCGGCGACATGGTTTCGTCCGCGTCACTCGCTGAATTGCACGGCGTGGAAAAACTCGGCTCCGAATCGGCCATGATGAAAGACGTGGCCAAATCCATCGCGCGCTTCCGCAAAGGCGAATCGCGCTGATTAGCGGTGCCGCTCTCGTCCGCCGTCATTCTGAACGAAGCGAAGAACCTCACGAGCGTCTTGCCGCGCTTGCGAGGTCCTTCGCTTGCACTCAGGATGACAGCGATGAGTGCGTGGCTCTTCCTGGCCTGTTTTTTTTTCCTCGCTCTTAAGGAAACTTTCGCGGCCGATCTCTGGCCAGCCGAATATTCCTTCGAAGAAACGTACATCGGTGAAGCCGACGTCGCACGCGGCCCGCATCGCGTGAACAATTTCGACGAGAGCGACACGCTCCTCCGCTTCGTTTTTACGCCGCGGGTCAGCCTCGGCGTCCTGCGGCTGGGATTCGAGTACGAGCAATTCTCCTTCGGCTTCGATAATGGCCCGATCCCAAACACGCTTCAATCGGTCGCGGCCGTCGTGGGGATCGACACGCAACTGTCCGATTCCATCCTCGTGCGCGTGGAAATGATGCCCGGCGTTTACAGCCAGGCTTTCAAACCAGGCACCACCGTTTTCAACATGCCTTTCGTCGTCGGCGGCACCTACATCTACAGCCCCGAGTTCCAGATCGTCGCCGGCATCAGCGTGGACGTTGAGCGCAAGTATCCGGTGCTGCCCGGCGGCGGGATTCGCTGGCGTTTCGAGCCGCAATGGGTGCTCGATGCCGTGCTCCCGACGCCGCGCCTGGAGTACGAGTGGAGCAAAAACCTCACGCTCTACGCCGGCGGCACATTGAAGGAAACGAACTTCCGAGTGAGCGACGATTTCGGAAAGTCAGTGGGAATTCCCAAGCTCAATCATGCCGTGCTTACCTATAGCGAAGTCCGCGCGGGCTTCGGTCTGGACTGGAAACTAACGAGCTGGCTTACGTTGAATGCCGAAGCGGGCTACCAGCCGTACCGCAATTTCGATTTCTATCGCGCGAACATCCGTTACCACCAGGAAAGCGGCGCGCCCTACGGGATGATCGCCCTGCACGGCGCGTTTTAGGAAGACAGGCCTCCTCGCTGTTACGGCAGACAGGCGTCTCGCCTGTCGTATTTAGCGGATTCGACGGCAGCCGAGGACGGCCGCCTGCCACGACAGCCGCGATGGCTGTCTTCCCTCAGCGCAGCGTCTTATCGAGTTTCCCAATCTTCAGCGTCTCGGGCCACCACTTCGCCACACCGAGCACAACCAGAATTGTTCCAATTCCGCCGCCGACAACAGAAATCACAGGGCCGAATAACGCGGCGGTCAGACCTGATTCAACGGCGCCGAACTCATTCGAGGTGCCGATGAAGATGTTGTTCACGGCGGAAACGCGGCCGCGCATTTCATCCGGCGTGACCAGCTGCACGATCGATCCGCGAATGATTACGCTCACACTGTCGAATGCGCCGAGAAGAAAGAGCATCGCAAGGGAAAACCAAAGCGCGCGTGAGAGACCGAAGAGGATTGTGGCAATGCCGAAACCAGCCACGCACCAGAGCAGAGTGACACCGGCTTTTCGCATCGGCGGGAGATGCGCGACGACGAGCGCGGTGGCAAACGCGCCGAGCGCCGGCATGGCGCGCATCCAGCCGAGCCCGACGGGTCCGACGCGCAGGATTTGATCGGCAAAGATCGGCAGGAGCGCGGTCGCGCCACCGAGCAACACGGCGAAGAGATCGAGCGTGATTGTTGCCAGAATAACATGCCGGCTGAAAACAAAATGAAGACCCGCGACGAGACTTTGCCATCTGCTCACCTCGGCACGTTGGCGTTTACCGGCCGCGCGGCGAATGGGCAGCACGAGTAGGAAGAATGCCAACGCGGTAATGGCATCGATGACGTAAACGCTGGGAAAGCCGATGTGCGCGACCATAAATCCGCTGATGGCTGGGCCCACGACGGAGCCGACTTGAAAGACGCTGTTATTCCAGGTAACGGCGTTCGAAAACGCGTCCCGCGGCACCAATGTTGGGAAAAACGAAGCGCGCGCGGCCCAGCTGAACGTGCGCGCGATCGCGCTCAAAAACAGCAGCAGGTAAATGATCGGGATGGAAGCGTCATCGAAGTGAAAAGCGCGTTGGTGTTGCTCAAAAATGCCGGCGATGCTGGCCAACCCGCGATTACATGAACGAAGAACCGCGAAATCCGGAATGGCGAGGTGCTGCCATGAAACCCACGCCAGCAACGCGGACGTGATCGCGCTGAAGATTTGCGAAACGAGAATGATTTGTTTGCGGCTAATGCGATCGGCCAGATCTCCGGCGGGCAACGACAATCCGACGATCGGAATTGCGAACACGAGTCCTACGAGACCGAGCGCAGTGGCGGAATGCGTGCGCGCGTACATCTCCCATTCCACCGCCACAGCGAGCATCTGGCGGCCAATGATGGACAAGAGATTTCCGGCCGTGAAGAACAAGTAACCGCGCGAACGGAAGGCCGTATAAGGATCGTGCGCAGCTGACGGTTTTGCGATCGCGTCGATCGCAACCGCAGCGCGCTGATGCGCTTCGTCTTGAATATCGGCCATGCGCTACGATTTCGGCGCGAGCGAGGCGACGAGCTTCTCGAAGCGAGGATCGCCGCGCAATGGATCCCATTGGGGCTGGAGCTTGAGCTCACCGTAGCTGATGCCGGCGGCGTTCTTCGCTGAAAGCACAAGTTGCTCGAGCGCGAGAACTAACGAGATCACGGTACCGTGTTTGACTTCGAAGTCGCCCAGGTCGTGCAGATACGGCTGCCAGCGGCGGAATTCGTCCAGATCGTCGGCCACGCGTTTGCTCACCAGAATGTGTTCAGCATCACCGCAATCCATCACCCGCTGCGCGATGTTGATCCCGGCGCCGGCAATGTTCGCAGGGTGATTCACGTCCGCGACGTTATGCACCGGCCCGTTGTGAATACCCATCCGCAGCGATAAACTCGGCTGCGCCCGCAGAGTCTGGCTGATCTCGAACGCGCATTCCACCGGGTCTTCGACTGAGCCGGTGAAGACCAGCGCATGCCGTCGCCGGTAGGAAGGATGATGAGCTGCCCCGCCCCCTCCGCGTCGCGCACCGCTTCGGTATTGCGCACTATCTGATTCAATTCGTGCAGCGCTTGCGATTGCTCATCGATGAGCAACTTCAAATAACCGACAATGTCGATGAACAAAACGTGCGCAATCTTCAGGCGCAGCTTTGTCTTTAACTCGTCCGGCATCGGCTGGGAGTTTACGCCGTGAGCACAACCGCCTCTATATCATTCTTTCGAACAGGCTAGCGGGTTAGACCCGTCCGGCGATGTTGACCAAAGCCGAGCGAAGCGTCTCGGGTAGCGTGGGTGTCACTTGCCATCACAGCCGCTGCCGCTTAGGTGGTTTTGATGCAGACAGCTTATTCGCGCAGCAATCCTTTTCCCGGCAAAATGCTGGTGAACCGCAAGTTGAGCGGCGAAGGCTCGGAGAAGGATACGCGGCATTTCGAGGTTTCGCTGGAAGGTTCGGGAGTCACGTTCGAGCCGGGCGATTCGATGGCGGTTTACGCGAGCAATGACTCCGAACTGGTGGAGGAAATCATCCGCGCCATCGGCTCGAGTGGGGATGAGCTAGTGCCGGTCGGCAAAATGGAAACGGCGCCTCTGCGGCAGGCGCTGCTGCGCAATTACAGCGTCACCGCGCCGACGCCGAAGTTTCTCAAGGCGATCGCCGAGCGCGCTTCGGCTGCGCCGTTGCTCAAGGAGCTGCTCGATCCGGCGAAGAAGCAGGACCTGCAGAATTATCTCTGGGGAATGGAGATTATCGACTTCCTGCTTCAGCACCCCTCGGTCAAGTTCGCGGCTGAGGAATTCGTTAGCTTGCTAACGAAGTTGCAGCCACGCCTTTACTCCATCGCCAACAGCCTGCGCGCCTTTCCCGACTCGGTGCATTTTATCGTCGATGTGATCCGGTACGAGTCTCATGGTCGGGAACGCAAAGGTGTGGCCTCGACATTCCTGGCCGAACGCTGCGATGGAACTCCGGTCCCGGTTTATCCAACCAGCGCAAAACATTTCCACCTGCCGGAAAACGGTGTGGATATCATCATGGTCGGCCCGGGCACTGGGATCGCGCCGTTTCGCGCCTTTCTGCAGGAACGGCGCGCTCTCAGCGCGCGCGGGCGCAACTGGCTTTTCTTCGGCGCGCAGAGGCAAAGCTGCGACGCATACTACGGCGAGGAATTCGCGGAGATGGAAAGCGATGGACTTCTTGCACGCTACGATTGCGCGTATTCCCGCGACCAGGCGCACAAAATTTACGTGCAGCATCGCATGGCTGAGAACGCGGCTGAGATCTGGCACTGGCTCGACAGCGGCGCGCAATTCTACGTTTGCGGCGACGCGCTGCGCATGGCCAAAGATGTGGACGCGGCGCTGCGCAAAATCGTGCAGGAGCAAAGCGGCAAATCGCCTGAGGAAGCGCAGACCTACGTCGAGCAGATGAAAGCCGACAAGCGTTACAAGCGGGACGTGTAC
>DAIRIE010000101.1:0-9609 GCA_036809705.1 Chthoniobacterales bacterium | reverse complement strand
CTCGGGCAGCCGCCGTTCGCCGCGCACGCCATACATGATCTGCATTTGGGACGGACTCCCGGCGATGGCGCGCAGGAGCCATTGCCGCCACGATCTCGCTTCATCGAGATAACCGGAGCGGATGAAAGCGAAGAGCGTGAAGGTGGCGTCGCGCAGCCAGCAGTAGCGATAATCCCAGTTACGCACGCCGCCGATCTGCTCTGGTAACGACGTTGTCGCCGCCGCGACAATGCCGCCGGTGGGCGCGTAGGTCAGGCCTTTCAGCGTGACGAGCGAACGCACAACCGCTTCACGCCATTGTCCGCTGTGATCGCAGCGGCCGGCCCAATCGTTCCAAAACTTTTCCGTGTCGCGCAGCGCGCCCTCCGGCTGGACCGGTTTCGGCGGCTTCTCGTACGAGGCAAACCACGTCAGCACAAACGGCACCCGCTCACCTTCGCGCACCTCGAATTCAGCCACGGTAGTGAGACGCTCGCCGCGCGTCTTCACCGGCGTGCGCAGGATCAGCGCGTCCGGACCCGCGATAGCTTGCAAGCCGCCGTCGCGCTTGCGCACCCATGGCACGATGTCTCCGTAATCGAAGCGAATGATTAACTCGAAGCGCATCGGCGTCGTGCCGCGCACACCTTCGACGATGCGCACGATGTCCGGATTGGTGCCGCGCGGCGGCATGAAATCGATCAATCGCACCGCGCCTTCCGCGGTTTCGAGCGTTGTCTCCAGGACCAGCGTATCGCCACGATACGCGCGCGTCGCGCGTGTCACTTCTGCGGCCGGCGCGATGAGCCAGCGGCCATTATTGTGATCGCCGAGCAGCGCAGCGAAACACGCGCCGGAATCGAAGCGCGGAAAACAGAGCCAGTCGATGGAACCATTGCGCGCGACCAGCGCACCCGTCTGCGTGTCGCTCAGGAATCCGTAGTCTTCAATTTTCATGTCTTGTCATTTCTCACGCCGCGACCCCGAGCGCGAAGCGGCGCGCGCCAGGAAGTCCGTTTGTGTGCCAAGCGCGGCAGGAGCCATTTGTCATTCCGAGCGGAGCGGAGCGAAGTCGAGGAATCGCTAACTATTCTTCCGCAGAAATGCTTAGAGATGTCTCGGCTCCGCTCGACATGACAAAAACGTGGCATGGCAAAAACGCGACAGGACAAACGAGGCCTTACGAGTCCGCCAATCGCGCCGTCTCATCCCTCGTTAGCCGGAACACCGTCCAGTCGTTCATCGGCACCGCCCCGAGTTTCTTGTAGAAAGCGATCGCCGGTTCATTCCAATCGAGCACTGCCCATTCCATCCGGCCGCAGCCGCGACCGCGCGCGATTCGCGCCAACTGCACGAGCAAGGCGCGACCATAACCTCGGCCACGCTTTTGCGGTTTCACGAACAAATCTTCCAGGTAAAGCCCGGGCCGGCCCAGCCAGGTGGAGAAGTTGAAAAAGTAAATGGCGAATCCGACCGGCTCTGACTCCTCGAATGCGAGCAGAACTTTGGCCGATGGAGCGCTGCCAAACAAAACCTCTCGCAGTCCTTCTTCGGTGGCGACGACTTCTTCCGGCGCGCGCTCGTAGGTGGCGAGATCGCGGATCAATTGCAGAATCACTGGAATGTCAGCGAAGTTGGCCTCTCGGATTTGAAATGAGTTCATGGTTTGGTCGTGAACTTGTAGATGCGACGATCGCGCGATGCATTGACCGGGCTGAAGTTCGCTCCACATATTCGCCGAATTGCGGACTGTATCGAGTCAAATCAGAGCGCGATGCATCGTTCGCGCCTTGACAAAGGGGGTGAGTGAAGTCAATCGAGTAGGCTATTCGAACTCATCGCAAAGACGTTTTCATTCCGCGCGTAAGGAAGCGGATAAGAACACCGTGCTGGAATCGGCTGGTGTCTTTGGCGCTCGTCGCCATTGGACTTTCGATGCTGGCTCAACTGGTGAACGCGCAGGAATTGCCGTCGCTCATTAACGTTGTCGATTTTTCAAAACTGCTACCGCTCTTACCGAATGCGCCGGCAGGCTGGACGGCGGATAAGCCGGAGGGTTCCACCACCGATGCCGGCGGTTTTAAGCTCACCAACGTCCACCGCGATTACCGCAAGGGAGAAGGAGATAACGCTCCGAGCACATCATTGAGTATTCTCGATTCGGCGGCGAACCCCGATTATGTTGAGACTACGACAGCGGGATGGAATTTCACCACCAGCTCAACGGACGGCTATTCCAAGGGTGTGACTGTCGATGGCAACCAGGGCTTCGAGACTTTCGAGAACGATGGCAAACATGGCACCCTTTGGTTGATGGTAGCGAAGCGATACTTTGTCCAGGTCGAGACCAAGGGACAGGACTCGGCCGCGCTTCAGGAGTGGGTCAGAAGGATTGATCTAAAGAAGTTGGCCGAAGTGAAGTAACAGCGCGAGCCACGCGCGAACTCATGCGCCAGGCCGAACTACTCGTTCCCGGGTCAACTATCCTGAAGGTTCTTCTCGCTGTCTTACTCGCTGACTGCCGCCTTCGCTCGAGCTACTTGTCCATGCATGCCCTTTACGGCAACGCATTGAAGTTATCTACTTTGACCGTGCTGGACAATCGATCGTGCCGCCCACGTCTGAGCTAGTCCCAGTTCTGGACCAGTAGCCAGACCAAGCCGGAGAGAATGCCGGCGAAAGTAGAAAGAGCAAGAGCGACGCGGCTGGCGTGTTTGCGTTTGAACTCCGGCACCGGGATGTCGTCGTGAATACGAGTAGCTTCGAAGACGAACATGAGAAAGAACGCGACGATGAAGCCGACCGCTCCCCACTTCAGGCACCCCAGGAACAGCATGAGAAAAGATTATAAGCGCGAAGCTCGCCCGGTTCAATAAAGTAACCGCTCACGCCGCGCCCTTCTTTGTTGCCGGCCTGGTCCCGGTGAGTGGTCATTGCCGGAACGAATGACCTATCAAGAGAATCCTTCTCACCGTCGTTAGCTAAGTGAGTGGGGCGGCGGCCGAAGTAGGACGGGATGGCGCTGGAAAGATAAGCGTCACTTTTGTTCCCTGACCCGGCTCACTGGCAATGCTGGCGGAACCGCCATGTAATTGCACGATGGATTGGACGAGGGACAAACCGAGGCCTGCTCCGCCCGAACTGCGCGATGGATCCACTCGATACAGGCGATCAAAGACACGCGGCAGGTGTTCAGCTGGAATACCAGTTCCCGTATCACTCACAGTAACTTCAGTGCTATTAGAAGATCGTTTAATAGACAGAGTTATCGTTCGGCCTTCGGGAGTGAAACGCAGGGCATTGTCCAGGAGATTACTAATGGCGCGATCAAACAACGAAGGCTCGGCCAGCATTTCGCCTTCGCCCTGGCAGAGGATGGCGATGTGGCGCTCCTCCGCGATAGTTCGGTAGAAGCTGGCGATCTTCTCCAGCGCCATGCGGCCATCGAAGGTGGTGGGCGCGATCCTGCGATCCGCGGCCTCAGCTCGAGCAAGAAAAAGAAGGCTATCGACGATGCCCGAAAGCCTCTCGCATTCCGCTACGGTCGATTCAACGACTTCCCGATACTCTGCTGACGCGCGCGGCCGGGTGAGCGCGACCTCAGCTTCGCCGCGAATATTAGCGATGGGAGTGCGAAGCTCGTGCGCGAGATCAGCGGAGAACTGAGAGAGGCGGGTGAAGGAGTCCTCGAGGCGATGAAGCATGTCGTCGAAGGCGCGGGCCAGTGGCTGAAGCTCGCGAGGCCAGCGCGTGGGTGCGATCCGTTCATTCAGGTGGGTGGGCCCGATGCGCGCGGCCGCTTGCGTCATTGCTGTGAGCGGGCGGAGACCGCGCTTGGTGACGAGGAAAGCGATGGCGGCGGAAGCAATTAAACCGAGCGCGAGTAAGACCGCGAGAAGCGCGCCGAACTCGCGCGTAACCTCCGCGTCGCTGGAACGATCCTGCGCGATTTGGAGCGTGAATCTTCCGCCATCGCGTTCCGCCGTGGTCGCGGCCAGCGAAAAGAGCTTCCCGGATGGCCGATAGTTGCGTGGTTCGAATTGCCAGTCCTTCGCCAGGGGCGAGGGAAACAGAGCCGGCGGAAGCGATTCATCCATTCCCTGGCTTTGCGCGAGCACGCGACTTTCGCTATCGAGCAAACGGACACGCCAGTTGCTATCGCGCGCGGTGGTCTTGAGCTCCTCCGCGAGTGCTGGCGCGCCTCCTTTTTTGAAGGTCGCGCGCAAGGAAAAAATCTTTTCAGCGAGGACGGCGTTATCTTCTTCGAAGGCATGCCGCACGACGATGAGGTAAAAGACGCCAAGGCCGCACGACAAGAGGAAGACGGCGGCGAGCGTGAAAAGAACGACGAGCTGGGAAGCGATCGAGCGCGGTTCAGGCCGCTTTGCAGACATAGCCGACGCCGCGAATCGTATGGACCAGCTTGGTCTGGAATGGGTCGTCGACTTTGGCGCGCAATCGCCGCACCATAACGTCGACAATGTTGGTGCCGGTGGGAAAGTTGATGTCCCAAATCTCCTTGGCGATTTCTTCGCGCGAGATGACTTCGCCGGCGGAGCGGACGAGGTGAGTGAGGAGGAGGAATTCCTTGGTGGTGAGGTGAAGCGGAACGCCGGAACGGGTGGCTTTGTGCCGCAAGGTATCAATCTCGAGGTCGTTAATGCGTACGTGCTCGTCGCTGCGCGGCGGCGGACGGCGCAAGAGCGAGCGGACGCGCGCGAGCAGCTCAGTGAAAGCGAAGGGTTTCACCAGGTAATCGTCCCCGCCCAGCTCGAGTCCCTTGACGCGGTCGTTGACAGTGTCGCGTGCGGTGAGGAAGAGAATGGGCGTGCGGACATTTTTGCCGCGCAATTCCTTGACCACGCTCCAGCCATCTTTCTTCGGCAACATGACGTCGACGATGAGCAGATCGAAACGATTGGTCGAGGCGACCTCGGCTCCGGTTTTGCCATCAGCGGCGGATTCAACGTCGTAGCCGGCTTCCTTTAATCCTTTGGTGAGAAAGGCGGCGGTTTTGCCTTCGTCTTCAATCACGAGGATGCGCATCAGGTTTTGAGTATAAGAATTCCGGGAGCGACACTCAAGAATATGCTGCGTTTGGAGCTGCCGCTGTCCTTAGCGGCAGAACGCGGTGCGCTGGCGACGCGCTATCCCTCTGCCGCCGAGGACGGACGGCAGCTACAACGGTGGGAGTACGGAGGCGAAAACATTCGCTGTTGTTCACACGCTTGAGCGGCTCTGTCCCGCGGCCTTATACTCGGCGCATGTCACTGGTATTCGAGACGATTCAAACCGAAGGGCTGGCCGAGATTTCCTATCTCGTGGGGGATGATGAGGAAGGGACGGCAGCGGTATTCGATCCGCGCGCCGACGTCGAGATTTACCTCGAGCTGGCGCGGGCGAAGAACGTCGCCATTACCCACATTTTCGAGACGCATATTCATGCCGACCTGGTGAGTGGGGCGCGTGAATTGTGCAGCCGGGTGGAATCCGCGCGGATTTACGTGAGTCATGAGGGCGGCGCGAAGTATGGCTTTGAACACGAGCCAGTGCGCGATGGCGACAAGTTTAACTTTGGTTCGGTCGTGATCACCGCACGGCACACTCCCGGGCACACGCCGGAACATCTTTCCTATGTGCTGGCGGATGTGGGTCACCCTGAAATGCCGTGGGGCGTGCTCAGCGGCGACTCACTTTTTGTGAACTCAGCCGGCCGTCCCGATCTGCTCGGTGAAAAAGAGACGAGCAAACTTGCCGCGCAGCAATTTCACACGCTGCATAATTTTTACATGAAGCTGCCGGACAGCGTGATCATTTATCCTGCGCACGGCAGCGGGTCGCCCTGCGGCGCGGAGATCGGCGACCGGCTTAACAGCACCATCGGCTACGAGCGGCCGCTGAATCCATTTTTACAGTTTAAAGATGTGGATTCATTCACGCGCTTCGCTGTTTCGACCGCGCCGCCGATACCGCGGTACTATCCTGTGATGAAGAAGGTCAATGCCGACGGGCCGGAAGTGCTCGGCGGCTTACCGCGCGTGGCGGGTCTGCCGCCGAAAGCATTCAAGAAGGCGGTGGAAGAGAAAGCGGGGGTGTTGATCGATACGCGCTCGATGCTGGCCTTCGGCTCCGCGCACATCCCGGGCGCGATGAACATCGGTGGATCGCCCATGCTTTCCATTTGGGCGGGATCGTTGCTCGACCCGGAGCAGCCGATTCTGCTCGTCCTCGAGAGCGACAATGACCTGGATGAAATTGTGCGGCTTTTCATCCGGACTGGGTTTACGAAATTCGCCGGCTATCTCGTGGGCGGGATGAAAGCGTGGGACAATGCCGGATATCCGTTCGCGCAGGTGTCGCAAATGAGCGTGCATGACCTGAAGAAGAATGGACGCGAGTTGCAGGTGCTCGACGTGCGCTCGAACCGCGAATGGAAAGGCGGTCATGTGCCGGGCGCGTGTCATATTTTCCTGAGCGAACTTGGGAAGCGCATGGGTGAGCTTGACCGCGGCAAATCGACCGCCGTTTATTGCGCGACGGGTTACCGCGCGAGCATTGCGGCGAGTATGTTAAAGGCGAACGGATTCGCTGTTGTCAGCAATGTCCCGGGGAGCTGGCACGCCTGGAAGGAAGCTGGGTATCGGGTCGAACGCGATTCCGCGCAGGAGAAAGCGGCCTGAGCGGGAATGATCACGCGCGAGAGTGAGCCGCCGAATCTCGAAATGCCGTTCGGCACGCTCGATGGTTTCATAACCCCGACCGAGCGCTTCTATGTTCGGTGTCATTTCGCCATTCCGCAGATTGATGGGCAGAGCTGGCGCTTGAGTGTCGAAGGTGCGGTCGAGCGTCAAGTCCAGATCTCGTTAGATGAATTGCGCCAGCTGCCGGTCGAGACCATGACGGCGACGCTCGAGTGCGCGGGGAACGGTCGCGTGTTTCTCGTGCCCAAAGTCAAAGGCGTGCAATGGGAACTCGGCGCGGTCGGTAACGCGGAGTGGACCGGCATTCGTTTGCGTCACGTGCTGGAGCGAGCTGGGCTGACAGATGCCGCGGCCGAAGTCGTTCTTGAAGGCGCCGACAAAGGAACGATTGCGGAGCCGCCGCGGCCCGGTGGAGCGATTCATTTCGCGCGCAGCATTCCCATGGCCAAAGCAATGAACGATGTGCTACTGGCGTGGGAGATGAATGGCCGGCCGCTGACTGCCGCGCATGGTTTTCCGCTGCGCGCGGTGGTGCCGGGCTGGTACGGAATGGCGTCGGTCAAATGGCTTCAACGCATCATTATCATCGATCAGCCTTTCAACGGCTACTACCAGACGGTGGACTACGGGTTTTGGCAGCGCGGCGGGTCGGGGCCGGTGCTCGCGCCATTGACTGAGATGCAAGCGAAGGCGCAGATCGCCCAGCCGGAAAATCACGCCGCGATCTCAGCAAACGGCAACTGTGTTGTCAAAGGGGCGGCTTGGAGTGGGGAAGGCGCCATCACAAAGGTGGAGCTGAGTGTGGACGACGGGAATTCGTGGCGCGCAGTGACGCTCGAAGGCGACCCCAAGGTGAACGCATGGCGACTCTGGCGCTTTGAATGGATCAATCCAAAACGTGGCAAACGCAGACTGCTCGCGCGGGCGACCGATTCACGCGGTCGCGTGCAACCGCTGGAGCGCAACGCTGATGGCGGCACCTACATGATCGATCACTGCCTGCCGATTGAAATAGAAGTGTTGTAGCTGCCGCCCTGTCCTCAGCGGCAGTAGCGCTTGGTAGCAGACTCAGCATCGCGCAAACGAACGGCCACGCCTTCTGCCACCGAGAACGGACGGCAGCTACAACGCCGAGGATAACTCAGCGTTAACTCTTCTCGATGGGCATCCCGACGCGATTGCCCCATTCGGTCCAAGAACCGTCGTAGTTACGCACGTTATCCAGCCCGAGTAGATACGTGAGCACAAACCAGGTGTGGCTCGAGCGTTCACCAATGCGGCAGTAAACGATCGTGTCCTTCTCCGGGCTCAACCCGCACCCCTGCATGTAAAGCTTCCGCAACTCTTCGGACGACTTGAATGTGCCATTGTCATTCACCGCCATTTTCCACGGGACACTTTTCGCGCCCGGGATGTGACCGCCGCGTAACACGCCCTCCTGCGGATACTCAGGCATGTGCGTGACTTCGCCGCGGTATTCACCCGGGGAACGCACATCGATCAGTGGCTTCTGCGCGTTGCTCTGCTTAAGCGCGTGCTCCGCGAAGGCGCGAATATCCTGATCGTGCCGCCGATCGGGCACGGGATAATTTGTGCGCGCGGGCTTCGGAAGATCGCGTGTCATGGGCCGGCCTTCCGCTTTCCATTTATCGCGTCCGCCGTTGAGAACTTTCACTTTGGTGTGGCCGAATAATCGAAACGCCCAAAGCGCGTAGCAGGCCCACCAGTTCGATTTGTCGCCGTAGAAAATGCAGGTCGTTTCCGGCGTGATCCCGTTGCGGCTGCAAAGCTCCGCGAATTGTTTCGGCTGAATGTAATCGCGGATGACCGGGTCCTGGAGATCGGCGCGCCAGTCGATGTGCACGGCGCCGGGAATGTGCCCGGTGTCGTAGAGCAGGATGTCTTCGTTCGACTCGATGACGCGAATGCCGGGATCATTCAGATGCTGCGCCAGCCAGTCGGTTTCCACCAGGGCTTCAGGATGTGCATAGCCGTTGTTAGCCATATCTGAGCATGGCTCGAATGATTAGTGGAGACAAGAAAGTACCTGACGGCCGGCGCAATTTATGAAGGCTTTCGCGAGTTGCGGACTTTTGCCGCCGACGAAAGAATGTTCCGCCGCGACGCCGAAACCGGCGGGCGAGGCGCCCATTGATGTGGTGCTCGACAATTTCGAAGTTTCCGCTCCAGCCGCCGTGCCCGAACCCAGCAGCATTGCCTTAATCGCGCTGGCCGGCGTCGGTCTGCTGGCGCAACGGCTGCGCGGAATCCGTCAGCGTCGGTAGTTCAGACTCGCCGCGAAGCGGCAGTTGTAGGGCAACCGCTTCGGTTCCCTGAGCAGGCGAAGCGCCATTGCGATGGAGGGACGACCGCTGTGTCGTCCCTATTTTTGGCTTTGCGCGCGGCGTATGGGAAACTGATTGCGCGTTCGAGAAGCGCGCTCTCGCGACCGGCTTGTTAGCGCACGTCCCCCCGGCACCCGAAGTTTGGGACGGAACAGCGCCCGTCCCTCCAGCCGCTAAGCGCAGTCTTCATCGTCATCCTCAGCGGGATCCCTCGACTTCGCTCGGGATGACCGGAGCTTCATGCCGCTCTCGCTGTCGCCATTCCGAGAATCCAGCGATAAAGCACGAACGCGCTCACGACGAAGCCGATGCCGCCGATGATAATCGCCGCCGTTTCAAAGTTCGGCCCTACCAGTGAGAGCGGCGCGGCTTTCCCGGAAAACACAACGATTGCGGAGATCACCACGCCGATGATGCTTTCCCCCACGATCAACCCGGAGGCGAGTAACACGCCAAGCTGCTTCGCCGGTTCAGGTTTGCGCTTGCGATCCGCCGCTCGATCGTAGAACCAGCCGGCGACCGCACCGACCACGATCATGAGCGTGCTCGCCCAGACCGGCACCGACCACGTCTACCTGGACGGC
>DAIRIE010000100.1:0-9624 GCA_036809705.1 Chthoniobacterales bacterium | reverse complement strand
GATCACGAGCGTGTGCACTTCGCGCAAGCGTTCCACCAGCATCTTCGTCGGGTAACCAAGGTCGGTGATGAAACCGAGGCCGCGATTGCCCGCGTGAAAGGCGTAACCGACCGGCTCGACCGCGTCGTGCGGAACTGGGAACGTCTGCACCAGGATATCGCAGATGGTGAACTCGGCGCCGGTGCGGAAAATGCGCCAGTTCCGGTGTTCAGCGAGGCTTTCGCAGCGAATGGCTTCGGCCGTTTGCGCGTTGCAGTAAATCGGGATGGCGAATTTGCGGCAAAGCACTTCGAGTCCGCAGACATGATCGCAGTGCTCATGGGTGAGGAGCACGCCATCTAGCTGATATGGAGCCACGCCGCACTGCTCGAGCCGGGCCACGATCTGGCGCGCGCTCAATCCGCCATCGATCAGAATGCGGCAATGCTCAGTGGAAACGAGGGCGCAATTCCCGGCGCTGCCGCTGCCGAGCATGGTGAGGCTGAACACGCCGGATAGTTAGGCGAATCGATTCGCGTTCACAAACGGCAAATCAGGTTTCACCACGAAAAGGCACGAAGAACGCGAAGGGAAACTGAAGTTGATCTGCGAAGTTCCTCGTGAGCTTCGTGACCTTGGTGGTGATTACACGGTGCGCTCCATCAGCGCGAAGATGCGCGCTTTTTTTTCCGTGTAATCGAGGGAGCGAAACTGGCGGATTTCCTCGAGCCGGCGTAGGCCGTTGAGGGTGTCGAGATATTGCGTGTAGCTCGCCCCCAGCTCGCAGGTTTCGAGATAACGCCCGCGCAGGTTCTGGTCGCGAAAGGCGTCCGGGCATTGCCGGGAGAAAAGATGGAAGCGCAACCAGCGGCGATCGGTGCGCGAAACGCGCTGAGTTTTGCGAAAAAACGCGACGAAGAGGAGCAGCACCAGATAGGTGTCCACCTGCGCCTGGAGCTCGAGATTGCGCGCGAAATCTTCCGAGGCGATCTCGCGCTGGCCATTTTTAAACTGGAGCGCGGCATGGAGCGCGTGGTTCAGTTCTTCCACAAAAACGATGAGCGAGCGGATGTTGATATCGCTCAGGCCGCTGCGGGGATCGTGTCGCTCCAGCTGTTCGATGAGCCAGCGGGAATAGTAAATGCCAACGTAAAGCTGATCGCCGGCATGGCGCAGAAAAGTGCGGGCCAGTTCGTTTAGCTCGCGCGCGGAAGCGCCCGCCGCTTTGCTCAGTTGCACGCAGCGATGGCGATCGATGATGCAATCCTCCAGATTGATCCCGACCTGCGCGTAAGTGCGCTCGAGCAATTTCTGTATCTGGCTGAACAATGTTTCGTTCATTGCCTCACACAAAGTCCACGAAGGTCACAACGGAGCAAAGGCGTCGGTTTCCATCCTCTGGCTCACGAACGAAGCGCATGACAGCGCCCAACGAAGGCATTTTCGCGCCGCCTGGCCGCATTGAAGCCACCGGCTCCTTTTTGCCCGTTGTGGACTTGGTGTGATCAAACTACCAACCCTCCGCCGCTGAAGTCGTCATCGAGATTGATCAGCTCTTCCGCGAGATGATTCAGCGCCAGGCGCACTTCATGAAACCGGTCGGCCAGCTCTTCATAAACGTCGTTGAGTTCGCAACGTTTCGCCGTCGCATCATTGGCTACCAGTCCGTAATTGCGGCTGCCGATCTGCTCGTAAAAGGCGAGGTTTGGTCCGCCCCGGGCGCTGCGGCGTTGCGCGTTCTCGTGGAAAATGCCGGAGATGAAGAGCGAGTAGTTGCCGACGTGCGCGCGGATAAGGAACGCCTGCTCCGGCGTGGCGCGGGTGAGCGCGATGAGCATGTCGCACATGTATTGGTGAACGCGTTCGTCCCCATTGTGCGGCGCGGCCATATTCGCGCGCGAGAACGTTTCCAGAAGCGAGCCGATGTAATCGGAGAGCTTGCGGTCAGTGATGCCGGCTTCGCGCAGAACGTGGCGGGCGAGGACGAAAAAGTAGAACTGCGATGAGATGCGAAGCTGGCCGGCGCTGGAGAGAATCGCGCTAACGAGGCGCGGCGAATCGAGCACGGCATCGCGCGTTTCCGAATCAGCCAGGAGATCGACGAGCGAAACGGATTCACTCTCCGAGCGCGCGAGGGTGCGCACGACGAAGTCGAAATCCGCGGCGGTGAACCGCGCCCGGCAATTCGCCTGGATCATCGAAGACCAATTGTAAGCAACAGCGGTGCCACTTGGCAAGAGGGGTGAGTGCCCCACGTCGCGCTGCGGGGGTATCGGTGCAGTGATCAGTGATCAGTGATCAGTGAACGGTGATCAGTAGCGGGTCTCGATAACTTAATCGCTCCACCGTTCACCGATCACAGTCCCGCTCGTGCGTGAAGCAGTCGAGCCCACGCGGTGGCCCGCGCGTTTACCTCAAATTCCGCCAGCCGCTAAACCGCGGCGCGCTCGCTCGTCGCGAGTACGTCTTCGATCGCGGCGCTGAACTCGTCCAGCCCGGTGCTGGGGACGATGATCGTGTTCCGCCGGCCGTGCGCTTCTTCCGTTATGCGAAGGAATTTACCCCGATCGTTCTCGCGAAATTCCACGTAAAAGTGTTTCCGCTCGATCTGGACCTGTTTCGCTTCGATGATGTTATCCATGTGCTCCGGGGGTGCATCTTAGGCAAAGGGGGGTGCGCGGGGGAAGCAAAATTTGCATAAATTTCAGTCCACAAGCCGGTAACGCCTTCCGGCACTAGATGCGGCGCTTTGGCCCACGTCGTACACCAGTTCGTGGGAGATCGGCGACGGCGAAATCGATCTGGCGCTTGAACTGATCCACACGCGCGACGTGCACACGCACCGTGTCGCCCACGCGATAACGCCGGCGCGTTTGCCGGCCGATCAATTGCCGCTGGGGCGCGGAGAAGACATAGAAGTCGTCGGTCAGGGTGGAGACATGAACCAGACCGGTGAGCAAGAGCGCGGGCAGCTCGATGAGCAAACCGTAATTGCGAATATCAATGATCATGGCGTCGAAGAGCTGCGGATCGCGCGCTTGGAGTTGCGCTTCGAAGAACTCGAGCTTCTTCATTTTAACGGCGTCGTTTTCCGCTTCGGCCGCGGCGCGCTCGGTCTCGGAAATGTGTTCCGCGGTTGCTGAAAGCTGCTGAAGCGAGGGCACCTTTTTGCCGTTGGCGAGCGCGCGGTGAACGGCGAGATCGGCGTAACGGCGGATCGGGCTGGTGAAATGCGCGTAGTTCGCTTTTGCCAGTCCGTAATGCCCTAGCGGCGCCGTCGCGTAGCGCGCCCGCTTCAGACTCTTCAGCAGTCCGATCTTGAGCGCGTGCTCCTCCGGCGTGCCACGGATCGTTTCCAGCAAGCGCTGCACTTCGGCGCGATTGCTCAGATCGCCCACCCGGAGACTGTGGCTGAGCACGAACTCGCGATACTCCGCCAGCCGTTCCTCATCGGGATTTTCGTGCACGCGATAAATGGCCGGCGTAGCACGCCTCGTTAGCTCGCGCGCCACCGCTTCGTTCGCCGCCAGCATGAATTCCTCGATGAGCTGGTGCGATTCATCGTTCTCCACCCGCTCGAAGCGAATCGGTTTGCCGCGCTCGTCGCAGACCACTTTCACCTCCGGCATGTCGAGATCGAGCGAGCCATGTGCGAACCGTTTCTTGCGCAGGAGCGCTGCCAGCTTCCATGCCGTGTGCAGCCGCACCCCGAGCTCATCCCGGGGCGAGCTTTGCAAAAGCGCAAACGCTTCCTTGTAAGTGAGGCGATGCGCACTGCGGATGACCGTTCGCGCAAATCGCGCCGGGCGAGTTCGCCCGTTTTTGTCGAACTCGATGAAGACGGAAAAGGTCAGCCGATCGACTCGCGGATTCAAACTGCAGACGCCGTTGCTCAGCCGTTCCGGCAACATCGGGATGACCCGATCCGGTAGGTAAACACTGTTGCCGCGCCGGCGCGCTTCGCGGTCGAGCGCGCCGCCCGGCTGCACGTAAGCGCTGACGTCGGCGATGTGCACGCCGAGCCGCCAGGCGCCGCCCGCAAGTTCTTCGACATTGATCGCGTCATCGAAATCGCGGGCGTCGTCGGGATCGATGGTGACGATGAATTGGCCACGCAAATCTTCGCGGCCTTCCCGCGCCCCGGCGTTCACCTCCGTCCCGATCGCTTCCGCTTCTTTCAAGACCGCTTTCGGGAACTCGAGCGGCAAATGATATTTGCGGATGACCGAGAGAATATCGACGCCCGGTGCGCTGCGGGGCCCGAGCACCTCGATGATTTTTCCCTCGGGATTAACGTGGCGCGATTCCCAGTTCTCGACCTTGACCACCACCTTGTCGCCGATGCGCGCTTTCGGCCCCGGCTCGACGTAAATATTGTGCACGAGGCGCGGATCGTCCGGCACCACGTAGAAAAAATGGCGCGTCTGTTGCACCGTGCCGACGACCGTTTCATGTGCACGCGAGAGAATGCGAATCACGCGCGCTTCGGCCCGCGGGCGGCGCGCGCGTGATAACTCGATCGGCCGAATGATGCGTGCCACGACACGATCCCCGTGCATCGCCGTGCCGGTGTTTTCCGCAGCGATAAAGAGATCTGGTTCGCCTGGTTTTTCATTGGCCAGAAAGCCATAGCCAGCCTCGTGCACACTCAACGTGCCGGTGACGAGATCGGTTTCATCGGGCAGCACGTAGCGGTTCTTGCGAATGCGCGCGATCTCGCCCGCCTGCTCGAGGTCGCGCAAAGCGAGCCGCACTTCATTTCGTTGCGGCGCGGAATAGCCGAGTGCGTCCGCGATTTCCTTCTTATCGAGCGGCCGGTACTTCGGCTGGCGCAGCAGCTTCAGAATCTCTGAGCCCAGGGTGGACTCCGAACTGTGTTGACCGCGGTCGCGCGCGCTCTTTGTCATGTCGAGCGAAGTCGAGACATCTCTATTCATTCGTGTTCGCTGAAATAGCTAGAGATTCCTCGACTGCGCTTCGCTCGGCTGGGAATGATAGGAAAGTGTTTGCTATCCCGCGAAAAACGCCGCCAGCTTCTCTCGTCCTGCGCGAAAGGAAAGCTTTTCCATCGCAATCGCGGTTGCGCGCGCCGCAATCGCTCGCCGCTCATCGCCGTCAGCGAGCAGACGCCGGCCGATCTCGACCAACTCATCCATCGATCTCGCTTCCCCACACGTCTCCGGAAATGCAATGCGATCAATCGCGCCATCGCCGCCGACGCACACGCTCCGGCAGAGCAGGGCGTCACCCGCGACCTGCCCCGGCACGCGGCTGCGGTCGAGTTGAAAGATAATCTTATGCCGCGCCACTTCGCCGAGATAAGCGCGGTAGTTCGCGCGCTTCTCGTGCACGCGAATTCTGCGAAAGCCGATCTGTTCGATCAATCGCGCGCCGCGTCGCCGATCAAGGTTGAAAACCGTGACCGGCTCGCGCTCCGCCTCGCTCAGCTTCTTCGCCGCGAGCATGGCGGCGAGATGATTGCGCGATGGCACATCGAATTCGCGCGTGCCGACAAAAATCCCGGTCCGGTGATCCGCCGCCCAGTTCCAATTTTCGTCCTCGATCGGACACGGCGTGGGAATAAACGCGACCGACTCGCCCCGGACGGCGCGCAACAACTCCGCCGCTTCCGGCGTGCTCGCGATGCAGCCATCGGCTTCGCGCACGATGCTCGCGAACCGCGCAAATTTCCCGCCATTACTCAGCTGATCAGCGATCTGATGCAGGCCAGTTTCCTTGAACGCGACCGCGACCGGCCGTTTCGCCTTTTTCAACTCCGCCAGCGCGCGCTCGGTCGCGCGAAAATCGCTGCGCAACATCAGCAGCACCGGCCACCCGCTGGCGACTGCGCGTTTCGTCTCGCGAAAAACAGCGCCGCCCGTGCACGCGGCGTAAGCGTGAAAATTAACCGGCGCATGCAGTTTGCCCGAGGCGGAGGGCCCCTCGCGAAAATGTTGTTCTGGATCGCGCCCGGCCGGATTCAAAACGGCGAGCCGGAAATTCTCGGCCATCGGTTTAATCGCGGTCGTCCCCGTCGCTCGGCTCGACCGGTTGGGCCCGGCGCACTTCCGGTTCAGCCGGCGCAGGTGTGGCGCGTTGCACTGGAATCGCGCGCCGCACTTCCACCGCCGGTTCGGTGGCCGAAGGCGTGGGCGTTTCAGTCCCGACAACTTCTGCCTTTTCCTCTGGCGTGACCGGTTGGGCGCGCAAGATCGGCTTGCTCGGATCCGGCATCTGCTCCGCCGTTTCCTTTTTCGGCGTCTCGCCCTCAGCCGTTTGCGCAGGCGTGGCTGAAGGTTTCGGCTTTAACATTGCATGCAACGCGTTGTAGGGATCGCGATCGGCGAGCAAGGTCGGCCCTTTGGAAGCGACCGGCGCCACCGCGCTCGTATCCACCGCCAGCGCGGCGCGCGGAAATTCCGAAGGCGGCAAATCCTGCGTGAGCAACGCGCGTGCTTCCCCGTGAACGTTGCAAAATTCCGTCGGCTTTTGCGCCGCCGTCGCCAACTCCGGATAGGTCGTGTTCACTTCACCATTCGGCGTTTTCTCCACGCATTTGTCCGTCGCGAGTAAACCTGATCTCGCGCAAATGCTCACCCGCTCGAGTCCCTTTGGCTGCGCGATCGGCTTCGCCGGATAGCGTTCACTCGCAGCGTTCATCACATCCACCCACACCGGCAACGCGATGTCATGTCCGAAAGCGCCCCGGAAAATGCGCTGCGGTTTATCGAACCCGGCCCAGACCGCGCAGGTCACGCTGCTGTTGTAACCGGCGAAAAGCACGTCGGTGAAATCGTAAGCCGTGCCGGTTTTTCCAGCCGCTTCCATCGACTTCAATCCAAATTGTGCGCGCGCCCCTTCTCCCGTGCCTTTGTCCAGCGCGTCCACCAGACACGAATGCACTTCGTAGGCGATTTCCGGCGCGATCACCTCCTCCTTGCGCGTGGTCCGCTGCGCGTGCCAGACCGTGCCGTCTTTCTCTTCGATCTTCTCCAAAATATGCGGAGCGCTCGGGCGCGAACCTCCATTTGGGAAAATGGTGTAAGCCAGCGCCAGTTCCGCCAACGTCACTTCGCTGCTGCCGAGAAACGTCGCCGGGAAAGGCCGCAGCGGCGATTTCACTCCCGCCGCGCGGCAAAGCTGCACCACGCTATCCACTCCCGGCGTCATCCCGATGCGCACGGTGGCACCGTTCTTCGATTTGCTCAGTGCCTCGCGCGCCGTGATCGGTCCCTCGTAGCGGTTATCAGCTGATTCCGGTCCCCATTCCCCCAGAATCCCGGTCGTGCCACCGATCATGACCGCCCGATTATCCAGCGCCGAATCCTCCACGATCGTCCCCGGAAACATCCCTTTCTGGAACGCCGCCGCGAACACGAACGGCGTCATCGCCGTCCCCGCCGGTCGCCGCGCCTGCAACGCGCGATCATATTGATTATGCTCGAAATCGCGCCCGCCCACGAGCGCGAGAATTCCGCCGGTTTCGTTATCGAGCGCGATCACTGCGCCCTGGAGATACTCGGGCGCGGGCGTTTTTTCCGAGCGGCCTTTACGGAAGTTAGCGGCGTACTCAGCGTAAGTTTGATGTTTGTAACCAGGATGCTTTTCCGCCTGGTCGAGGTGCGCGCGCAATGATTCCTGCGCCGCTTGTTGCAGCTCCGCATCGATCGTCGTGTGAATGCGAAATCCTTCATTCATGGCCCGATCCCAGCCCACCGCTTCGATCACTTTCTGCCGGATATAATCGACCGCGTAGGTCTGTCCCTGCGCGCTCTGCCGGTCGCCTACCAGCAGATCGGTCGATTGCGCGCTGTCGCAACGCTCGCGATCGATGAAACCAAGATCCCGCATACGCCCGAGCACCACATTGCGCGCTTCCCGCGCCACCGCCCGATCGTTCCAAGGCGAAATCCGGTTCGGGCTTTTGATTAATCCCGCGAGCGTGGCGCATTCCGTCAGCGACATCTCATGCGCCGGCTTATCGAAATAGCCACGGGCCGCCGCCTCGGTCCCATAAAGTCCGCCACCGAAATAAATCCGGTTCAGGTACAGCTCCATGATCTTCTGTTTGCCCAGCGCCTCCTCGATGCGTTTCGCCAGGTAAATCTCCAGCAGCTTGCGCCGGAAGGTTCGTTCCTTGAGCGAAAAACTGTTGCGCGCCAGTTGCTGCGTGATCGTGCTCGCGCCCTGTCGCACGTGACCAGCCGTCACATTCTTGAGCGCGGCCCGCACGATTCCCCACGCGTCATATCCGCTGTGCTGGTAAAACTTGCTGTCCTCGATCGCGACAACCGCGTTAACTAAATCACGCGGGATTTGGTCATATGGGATCGTCTGCCGGTTCTCGACATAGATCTGTCCGAAGATTTTACCATTGCGATCGAGAATCACGCTGGCCGATTCCATCTGGTCCAGCTTGGTCAAATCGTAAGTGGCGGCCTGGCGTTTCAGCTGCGAAGCGAGCAGCGCGAAATAGATTGTGAAAGCAAAGAGAGTGAGCGCGATGATCGCGGCCGGGATGTAAAAAAACGGCCGCGCGTACCACGGCCGGCGCCGGTAATGGTACGTCCGCCGCGGGATCAGAAACGAACTCGGCATTGAGCGAAAAGAAAAGGAACGAGAGCTTAGGCGCAAACGCAGTGAAAAGCGATTCCCGGCTGACTAACAGCGACCGCGATCTAATCGCGCTTCTCCGCTGCGAAATCGAGAACCGCGGCCCGATTAGCTTCGCCCGTTTCATGGAACTCGCGCTCTATCATCCGCAGCATGGCTATTACGCGAGTGGTCGCGCCCGCATCGGACGTTGCGGCGACTTCTTCACCAACGTCAGCATCGGCCCCATCTTCGGGACATTGCTCGCGGCCGAGTTCGTCGAGATTTGGGAGAAGCTCGAGCGCCCGGATCAGTTCACCCTGGTGGAACAAGGCGCGCACGACGGACAACTTGCCGCCGATGTGCTCAAGGCGTTGCGCGGCAGCGAATGCTTCGAAGCGCTCCGCTACATCATGGTCGAGCCGTTTCCCGCTTGGCGCGAACGCCAGCAGGAAAAACTCATCGGATTCAGCCAGAACATTTCGTGGTGCGGATCGATCGAAGAGCTCAACCCGTTCGCGGGGGTGCATTTTTCCAATGAGCTTTTCGACGCGCTCCCGATTCATCTGCTCAGCGACACCGGCGAAGAATGCCTCGTCACGCTCAACGGTGGTGAATTTCGAATTCAACCCGCACCAGTTCGCGAAAAGAAGCTCGCCGCCGCAAAGCTCATGCACGCCATTGCGACGAAACTTAAGCGCGGTGTCATTCTAACCATCGACTACGGCTTCACCCGCGAGCAATTCTTTCCGCACCACACCGTGCAAGTGCGCGCCCGGCATCGAAAGCTCGACTCGCCTTTCGACCAGATCGGCCGCGCCGACATTTCGGCGCACATTGATTGGACGAGCCTGATCGAGGCGGCGGAATCAGCGGGCGCGCGGCTCATCGGTTTGACCGATCAGCATCATTTTCTCACCGGAATTCTGCGCGACCTGCTCCACGCGACGGAGGTGCAAAAGCTTTCGCCGGCCGACAAACGCGGACTGCAAACGCTGCTCCATCCCGAGATGATGGGTCGCAATTTCCAGGCGCTCGCCCTCGCCCAGGATT